>CBDDRX010000127.1:0-48045 GCA_965233165.1 uncultured bacterium
CGGCGCGCCGGCAGGTGACCTTCCGCGAGGCTCCGGTCGAGCTGACCTCGCGGGAATTCGCGGTGCTCGAAGCGCTCATGAAGGAGCCCGGCGCGGTCGTGTCGCGCGACAAGCTCGAGGACGCGGTGTACGGCTGGGGCGAGGAGGTCGAGAGCAACAGCATCGAGGTGCACCTGCACCACCTGCGGCGCAAGCTCGCGCCCGAGCTGATCCGCAACGTGCGCGGCGTCGGCTACAGGATCGCACTGCTGTAGCAGCGCGATGAGGATCTCTCTCCCCTAGTGCGCTCCATCCGCTCGAACCTGGTCCTGTGGACCGTCGGCGCGCTCGCGATCGGCGTGGTGATCGTCATCGCCGTCACCTACACGCTGCAGCGCAAGCAGCTCGGCGCGCTGTTCGACGTCGAGTTGAAGCAGGTCGCGCTCGCCGTGCACCTGCGCGAGGACTGGCAGGACCGGCGCCTGCGCATCGCGCGCCCGGGCTTCTTCCTCTCGGTGCGCGCCTACGACACGTCCGGCCGCGTGTACTTCGAAACCGCCCTGCCCTCGTTCCCGGCGGACCTGCCGCAGACCTACGAGGAAGGGCTCGCGGAGGTCGGCAGCACCGAAGGGGCTTGGCGGCTGTACACGCACGTGACCGACGAGGGCGTGGTGCAGGTCGGCCAGCCGGTCGCCTCGCGCGACGCCCTGGCGCGCGACCTGTCGGTGCGCGTGCTGATGCCGATGCTGTTCCTGATTCCCGTGCTCGCCGCCCTGATTGCCTGGCTGCTCGGCCGCGGCCTCGAGCCGCTGCGCGAGACCTCGCGCCGGGTGAGCGACCGCGACGCCTCGCGCCTGGACCCGCTGCCCACGGCAAACGTGCCCGAGGAGCTGCGCCCGCTGATCGAGCAGATCAACGCGCTCCTCGCGCGGCTCGACGCCTCGCTCGGCGCGCAGCGGCGCTTCCTCGCCGACGCCGCGCACGAGCTGCGCTCGCCCGTCGCGGCGCTCTCGCTGCAGGTGCAGCTCGCGGCGCGCGCGCAGACCGACGCCGCGCGCCACGGCGCGCTGGTCGAGCTCGCGCGCGGCACGGAGCGCGCGCGGCGCCTCGTGCAGCAGCTCCTCGACTACGCGCGCCTCGAGCCCGGCGTGCCCTCGGCGCCGCTCGCCCGGCTCGACGTCGCGCCGCTGGTGCGCGAGGTGGTGGGCTCCTGCGCGGCGCGCGCCGAGGAGCTGGCGGTCGACCTGGGCGCCGACGCGCCCGACCCGGTGCTGATCCGCGGCTGCGAGCCGGAGCTGCGCTCGCTGATCGAGAACCTGGTCGACAACGCGCTGCGCTACGCCCCGCCCGGCGGCGCGGTGACGGTCGGCGCGCGCGCTCTCGGCACGGCGGCGGAGCTTTCGGTCACGGATTCGGGGCCGGGCATCCCGGTGCAGGAGCGCGCCCGCGTCTTCGAGCGCTTCCATCGCGTGCCGGGCGACGCCACCCCCGGCACCGGCCTCGGCCTGTCCATCGCGAAGAAGATCGTCGAGCGCCACCACGGCTCCATCGCGCTCGCCGACGCGCATCCCGGCGCCGTGCGCCCCGGCCTCGCGGTGCGCATCCGCTTCCCGCTGGAAAGGGCTCCCGAGCCCGTCGCGGCCTAGCCGCGCGCTACTCGCAGGAGAACTCGACCGCCTCGTCGCGCGAGGCGCCCTCGGGCGCCAGGCGCTGGCCGAAGGCGATCCAGCCGCGCTGGCGCAGCGTGAAGGCCTCGCGGTGCAGGATGATCTCGAGCTCGCCGCGCAGTGTGACGAACGTGCCGTTGGTGCTGTGGTCCTGCAGGACGAAGTGGTCGACGCGGCGGTCGATCGTGCAGTGCTGCCGCGATCCCTTGGCGTCGGTGATGACCACGTCGCAGCTCGCGTCGCGGCCGATGACGATGGTTTCCTCCGCGCGCCGGCGCACGACCTCCTTGCCGCGGTAGCGCAGCACGAGCGCGCCCGGCGCCCGGCGCCCGAACGAGGTGGTCTGCGAGGCGAGGTCGGTCACATCCGGGCTCTGGCGCCAGACGAGCTCCCACAGCTCGACCGGGATGGCCTTGCCCTTGATCTGCACCGGGTGCAGGCGCCGCGCGCTGCTGCGGATGATCGGCGAGAGGCGCGCCACGGTGTCCGCGGTGGTGAGGATCTGCCCCGAGCGCGCCTGCTCGCCGAGGCGGAACGCGAGGTTGACCGTGTCGCCGAAGACGTCGTTCGAGTCCTGGATCACCGGGCCCCACTGGAACGAGATGCGCACGCCGAAGCGCACGTGGCCCATCGGCGGGATCTGCTCCATCGCGAGGTGCATCTTGGAGGCGGCGATCGCCGCCTCGTACGGCGAGGCGAACAGGACCAGCACCGCGTCGCCAAGTGTCTTCACCACGCGCCCGGCGCAGGTGGAGGCGGTCTCGCGCAGCCGGTCGAGGCAGGCCCGGATCGCCTCCATCGCCCTCGCGTCGCCCGCGGTCTCGTATAGCCGCGTGCTGCCGGTGACGTCGGCAAACAGCACGGCGGTTTCGCGGGGATCGGCCATCAGCGCGCAAACTATAGGAGATGGCGGACCGGTGCAAACGCGGCTCGTGCAGTCGCGCCTTCGAATCGCGCGGGAGATAATGCCGGATGTTCCTGGGCCACTTCGCCGTCGCCTTCGCCGCCAAGCCGCTCGCGCCCCGGGTCTCCCTCGGCACGCTGTTCCTCGCCGCCCAGCTCGCCGACCTCGCCTGGCCCACGCTCGTGCTCCTAGGCGTCGAGCGCTTCGAGGTGCGGCCCGGCATCACCGCCGTCACGCCGCTCGACTTCATCCACTACCCGTATTCCCACAGCCTCGCCGCACTGGCGCTGTGGGGCGCCGTGCTGGGCACCGCCTACGTCTTCGTGCGCAAGGGCGGCCGCGCCGCGGCGCTGGTGCTCGCCGCGCTCGTCGTCAGCCATTGGCTCCTCGACTTCGCGAGCCATCGTCCCGACATGCCGATCGCCCCCGGCATCGCTGAGCGCGTCGGCCTGGGCCTGTGGCATTCGCTCCCGGCCACGCTCGCCGTCGAGGCCGCGCTCTTCGCCGCCGGCATCGCGATCTACGCGCGCTGCACGCGCGCGCTCGACCGCACCGGCACCTGGGCGCTCGCCGGCCTGGTCGCGCTCCTGTCGGCGATCTACCTCGCGAGCCTCTTCGGCCCGCCGCCGCCGAGCGTCGCCGCGGTGGCATGGAGCGCGCAGGCGATCTGGCTGCTCGTCGCGTGGGGCTACTGGGTGGACCGGCACCGCGCGGCGACCATCGCGAGCTAGCGCGAGCGCACGCGCGTGCACCGCCATGACTGGAAGCGCTGATGTGTAGCGGTACGTCGACATCGGAATAGCGGAGGGCAGGGCTGCAACGGCGGCAGCACCCTCCGCATAATCCGCCCATGCGCGATATTCAAGATGCTCCTGCCGACCAGCGCCTGCTCCTGCGCGCAGCCGAGGCGCTTGGCGGAATCGACGCCCTTGCGCATCGCCTGAAAACGCCGATCGCCGACACGCTCGCGTGGCTCAGCGGTCTGGGACGGCCACCGAGGGATGCCGTCTCCGAGGCCATCCGGGCGCTCGACGAGCAGCCGGACATGTATCGCCGCGCCGCGGCGAGCGATCGCGACCGCCGTCTCCGCCCCGATCTCCGCGCAGCGCCTTGAGCGGAATCAACAGGCGGCCGACCGCGCTACGCGAACGCCGGCGCCTTAACCGAGCTCGGCGGCCCGCCCCAGGCTGCTGATCATGGAGATCTTAAGCAGGTATTCGTAGGCCTTGTTCCCGTCGCTCTCGATTTCCTTCATGCGCTGCATGAACGCCCGCAGCGCGGAAGGGTCCCTGGCTTCGAGATCGCGCTTGTTCTGGATGCTTTGCTTCTCGATCGTCTCGAGCGTGATCCGGCGCCGTTGATTCGCATACCGGTCCAGTTCCGATGGCGGCGCGTCGCCGCGCCACACCGCTGCCAGGCGATTGGCAAGGTTGATCGCGTCATGGATTCCGCCGTTCATTCCCATGCCGCCGAGCGGATTGTTGATATGCGCGGCATCGCCGGCGAGCAGCACCCGGCCTCTCCGAAATTGCGAAGCCACCCGCTGGTGCACCTTGTAGAGCGTCTTGTGCGAGATGTCGCAGCCGCTCGCGCCGGGAATGAGCGTGGCGATGAGGCGTTCGGCGTAAGCCGGGTCGGTTGCCTCGGCGTCGCTCATCCCCGGAGGGACCGGGAACATGATCCGCCAGTGGCCCGGGATCCGAAGATAGAAATGCCATTGGTCGGGATCGGCGACATAGCTCACCGATGCCAGGTCGGGTAACACCGAGTCAAAGTCGAAGGCGGTGCTGATGACCAGGAACCGCTCCGGCCACGTGAACCCCTCGAACGGGATATCGCAGCAGGTCCGCACGGCGCTGGACGCCCCGTCTGCGCCGATGAGCCAGGAAGCCCGAAGGCTTCTACTCGACGCGCCATTGCGCAACGTGACGGTAACGCCGTCTTCGTCCTGCTGCACATGCGTCACCCGGCTGTCGAAATGGAGCTGAGCTCCGGGCTCCGTGCGCAGGCGCTCGTAGATGATGCGCGTCAGCTTGAACTGCTCGCATTGCAGGCGATACGGGTGGCGAGTAACGCCGGCCAGGCGCCCGAAGTCGAACTCCGCAAACTTGCCCGCCCGGGTGCGGTACTGAACCTTTGGCGCCTTCCTGCCTTGCGCGACAAGCGGTGCCGCCATCCCCAAGTCGTCCAGCATGTCGAGCGTCGGAGGGTGAAAGGTCGAAGCCCTCGACTCTCGACTGAGCTCGTGCCGGGCCTCAAGGACGGTGACCGGAACACCAAGCCGGCTGAGCTGCGCCGCAGCCACCAGCCCCACCGGACCGGCGCCGGCGATGACAACCGGGGCCACCGCGTTCATATGCCGAGACTTAGCTTTGACAGCCCGCCCATCAACTCATCGACCTTCTCGCGGTCGATCAGCTCGCGCGCATAGCGCACCCCGTCAGCGACCTTCGTTGCGCTGTCGCGCTCGATCAACGTGGAGGTTACGTCCTTGAACGCCGGGTTCTGCTTCGCGTTGTCGAGTGCCAGGTCCACGCCCTTGCGCGCGCCAGCGCGGCTGCGAACAAGACGCTGCCCAAGTTGCTCACGAATCTCCGCTTCTCCTCCTAGGGATGGTTCAGCGATACGCCGGGGGCGGTACGAAGCCCTCGGTGACTTGCGCAAGCAACCGCGCGAATTCGATGGTGGTGTGATCTTCGAGATAGGGACCGAGTATCTGGACGCCGACCGGCAGGCCCGTGCCCGTCCTGCCCGCCGGAGCGACCGTGGAGGGCAGATAGGGCAGGTTCGCGATGCCGGCCCAGAACCCGGGCACGTGGGTATTGAATTCCTCATCGCGTCCGTTGACGACGACCTTGCGCTCGGTGCGATCACGCGCCTGGTCGTGCGGAAACGCGGGCATGGACGAAGCCGGGCACAGCAGCACGTCGTAGTCCTGGAAGAACTCGCCCCAGGCCGCGCGCAGCTGCTCGCGTTCCTCGTGTGCCTTGAACCAAGTGCGGTGATCCTGCAGCACGCCGCGCAGCATGCGGGCGCTCGCGCTCTCGTCGTTCGGCGAGCCGGCGGCGGCCTTCTCGCGCAGCTGGGCCATGACATCCTCCGGAACAAGGCCGGCCGTCGCTCCGCGCAGCAACTGGACGTACATCGCGTGCGCGCGCAGCGTGTCGATCCTGGGGCGCGCCTTCTCGTTCACCTTCCCGCCCGCCTTTGCGATCGCGTCGGCCACCGCCTGGACCCGCGCGACAACCTCACCATCCACCGCGCAATTCGGATCGTCGACCTTCACGGCAACCCGGAAATCCTTCAGTGCGCGCGCACGCGGCTTCGGAAGCTCCAACCTCCAGGCGGCGCGATTGGCGGGCTCCGGTCCGGCGAGAATCTCCAGCGCGAGCGCCAGGTCCTCGGCACTGCGCGCAAGCGGCCCGCAGACCAGCATGTCTATCGGCACCTGAGCGCCGGGGATCCCGTGCCCGTACTGCGGGACGATGCCGAAGCTCGGCTTATGACCGTAAACGCCGCAAAAATTGGCCGGACTGCGGATCGACGCGCCGATGTCGCTGCCGAGCTCCAGCGGCGTCATGCCGGCCGCGAGCGCAGCACCCGAGCCTCCGGAGGAGCCGCCCGGCGTGCGCCGGAGATCCCAAGGGTTGTTGGTGGAGCCATAGATGGCGTTGAACGATTGCCAATCGGCTAGAAGCATCGGCACGTTGGTCTTGCCGAAGATGACAGCGCCGGCAGCGAGGAGCGCCTCGATGGCCGCGGCGTTGCTTCTGGCGATGTTGTTCCGCAGGGCGGGCACACCCCACGTGGTCGGCAGCCCCGCGACATCAAAGGACTCCTTCACCGTCATGGGCACGCCGTGCAGCGCGCCCCAAAGCTTGCCACTCTTCAACGCGGCGTCGGCCGCTCGCGCGCGCTGCCGAGCCCTAGCTTCGTCGAGCACGATGACCGCATTGACTGAACCGTTGTGCTGGCGCACGCGCTCGAGGTGCACCTCGAGAAGGTCGATGCAGCTGATGCGCTTCTCGCGCACCGCCGACGCGAGCTCCGTCGCGCCCTGATACCACCATTTCGACATGCGCGCGAGCGTAGAGGCTCGGCCCGGCGATGTCAACGAATGGCTCGCCCTGTTTGACTGTTTGGTCAAGTTCCTGTGGCGCGAAGCGCGTGCAATGGCCCGGCGCGGAGACGAAATTCGACGACCGCTACAGTCGCTCCGGGTACCTTACCTTGGTCGCCACCCGGGCCAGCGCTTCGCGAGCGCGGCCTGGGCCGCCGCAAGCTGCCGCCCGAGGAGCTTCATGAACGCCTGGCCGGGCGCCGAGAGGGGCTTGCGCTCGTCGTAGATCAGGTGGAGAACGAACTGCAGGCGCGGCCGCACCACCGGATAGATGTAGAGCTCGGTCGAGTCCATGTCATTGTGCAGGGCGATGGCCGGGCAGAGCACCGCCCAGTCGGATTTGTAGGCCATCTCGAAGCAGGTGACCAGGCCGTCGACCTCGAGCACGCCCCGCGGCGCGAAGGGCGTCTCGGTGATCCAGTTGCGGAGCGCCGTGCCGTAGCTGTGGCGCAGCGACGGCGTGACGATCTTAAGGTCGCGCAGCCGGTCGAGCTGGCAAGGCGTGAAGGACGGCCCGTTCAGCGGGCGCCTCGACATCAACACGACCTGGTCCGAATAGATCGGCTGGCATATGAGGTTGGCGTCGAGCGGCGGCCGCAGGCCGACGGCGAAGTCGACCAGGTCCTCGATCACCCACTGCGTGACGGCCGCGCTGTAGCCTTCCGCGACCGACACCTCGACGAGCGGATAGCGCTCCAGGTACTCGGTCAGCGTCTTGCCCATCACGCCCCGGCTCACCGACGGCGGAACGCCGAAGCGCAGGCTGCCGCTCATCACGCTGCCCCGCCCCAGCTCCTGGATGTCGCGCTTCGCGGCGGCGAGCTCGCTCACGACGCTGCGCAGGCGCGCGTACAGCTTCTCCGCCGCCGGGGTCGGCACGATGCCGCGCCCGGTACGGGAGAACAGGATCGTACCGAGCTCGTCCTCGAGCTTGCGCATCTGCATGCTGAGGGCGGGCTGCGCCACGTTGGTCTTTCGCGAAGCCTTGGTGAAGCTGCGCTCCTCGTAGACCGACATGAAATAGCGAATCTGCCGCAGATCCATCCTCTGCCCCGTGGTGGTGCTTCCGCGGAGCATTATAGTCAGCGCTCGCCGCGCTACCGCCCGAGGAACTCCAGGACCCGCGGCCCGACCGCGTCGTGCGGTGTGCCGATCGCCATGATCGGCGAGAGGTGGTTGTGCGCCGCAAGCCAGACGAGCGGCGGCGCCTTGCCGTCCCGCAGGCACAGCGCGCGCGCGAACTCGAGCGTCGGCGACGCGAGGAACGCAGGATCGTACTCGGCGAGCATCAGCAGCACCGGCAGCCGGTTGCCCGCCACGTGGGTGATGGGCGAGCGGCGCTCGTACTCGGTTGCGTCCTCGCCGAAGTACTGCAACAGGTTCGGCGCGCGCTCGCCCGCGGCGACGGCGTAGATGCCGTTCACCAGCACCGCCTTACGCACCGCGTCGAGCGCTTTCGGCTGCAGGCTCGAGTCGAAGAGCGCGCCGGCGGCATGCGTGGCGCCTGCCGATTGCGCGACGACGAAGATCCGCGCCGGATCGCCGCCGTGCTTCGCAGCCTCGGCGGCGGCGAAGTCGACCACCGCGGCGACGTCCTGCGCGCCCGCCGGCCAGGAATCGGCGGGCGCGAGGCGGTAGTCGGGGATCAGCGTGAGATAGCCGTGGCGCGCGAAATAGGCGCCGACGTTGCGGTAGCCGCGCCGGTCCCCGCCGACGAAGCCGCCGCCGCAAACATAGACGAGCACCGGGGCGCCGCGCTTGCCCGGAAGATACGCGTCTAGCCGCTGGCGCTCGGCGCCGCCGTAGGCCAGGGCTTCATGCACGCCGCCTTCGGACGGCAGCTGCAGATCCTGCAGCGGGGCGAAGAGCGCGCGCGTCGCCGCGAGGACCTCGGCGTCGAACCTCGCCCCGCGCGCCGCGATGGCGGCGGCGATGTCCTGCGGCAGCGCGCTCATCGCCCCGTCTCCGCGGCCGGCGTGTACTGGAAATCCGCCGGGTTGAGCGCATAGGTGAGCTTCCAGAAGTCCACCAGACGCCACGGCGAGAGCGTCGTCACCCGCCCCTTGCTGTTCTTGTACCAGCTCTTGACGCCGCGATGCTTCCACACCATGCGGTCGTGCTGCTCGTCGACGCGCCGGTTGTACTCGAGGTAGGGCGCCGGGCGGCATTCCATCGCCGCATGGCCGCACTCGACCATCTCGCGCAGGCACTGCATGACATAGCGCACCTGGCACTCGGAGTGGAAAAACATGCTGCCGCCGTGCGAGAGCGCGGTGTTCGGCCCGAAGATCATGAACAGGTTCGGGAACCCGGGGACCGCGGTGCCGAGGTAGGCCCGGGGATCGTCGTCGTTCCATGCCTCGCGCAGGCTCCGCCCGCCGCGTCCGACGACCTCCATCGGCCAGAGCATGCGGCTCGCCTGGAAGCCGGTGGCGAGGACGATGACGTCCACCTCGTGCTTGCGTCCGGTCGCATCCACGATGCCGTCAGGCTCGATGCGCTCGATGGCGTCGGTGATGAGCTCGACGTGCGGCTGCTTCAGCATCTTGTACCAATGGTTATCGCGCAGCATCCGCTTGCCATACGGCGGGAAGCCCGGCACCACCTTCTCGAGAAGATCCGGCCGGTCGGCGAGCTCGCTGCGCAGGTGGGCGAGAAGGCGCTCGCGGAACTGGTGGTTGAGCGCGTTGAGCGAGACCTCGGGCGTCGGCCAGTCGGGATCCACCTGCAGCATGGGATGCAGCACGTCGCCCGAGGCCCAGAAGAGGAGGAAGCGATGCCATTCGGCGAACCCGGGGATGCGGGCGAGCGCCCATTTCATGCCCGCAGCGACTTCCTTGTGATAGAGCGGGTGCGCGAGCGCCCAGTGGCGCGAGCGCTGGAACACCTTCAGGTGCTTCACCTGGCCCGCGATCGACGGGCCCGCCTGCATGGCGCTCGCTCCCGTGCCGACCAGCGCGACGCGCTTGCCGGCGAGATCGACGGCGTCGTCCCACTGCGCGGTGTGAAAGGCCGGCCCCTCGAAGGTCTCCAGGCCGCGGAATTTCGGGATCGCCGGGCGGTTGAGCTGGCCCACGCAGGGCGCGAAGATGCGCGCATCGACGGTCTCGGTCCTGCCGTCCCGGCCGCGCGCCTCGATGCGCCATAGATTCGCCGCCTCGTCGAAGCGCGCGCGCGTCACCTCCGTGCCGAAGCGGATGTCGCGGCGCACGTCGTACTTGTCGGCGATGCCTTCGAGGTAGGCCCAGAGCTCGTCGCGCTTCGCGAAGTGCCGGCTCCAGTCCGCCTTGCGTTCGAAGGAAAACGAATAGAAGTGGTTCGGAATGTCCACCGCGCAGCCGGGATAGCTGTTCTCGTACCACGTGCCCCCGACGCCGTCGTTCTTTTCGAAGATGATGAACGGGATGCCCGCTTCGCGCAGCTTGATGCCCATGCAAAGCCCGGACAGGCCCGCGCCGACGATGACCACGCGGTAGCGCTCGAGCGTCTCCGGGCTCACCGGCCGGCGCCAATGCACGCGGCGCGCGTCGTCGGGCTCCTCGTGCTCCATTTCCTCGAGCATCATCGAGACGTAGTCCTCGGGGATGAGCTGGCCGATGCCGACGCTCATCATCCGGGCGAACTTCGCGCGCGAGGTGGCCGGCGCCGCGGCCTGGCCGGCGGCGAGTCGCTTCAACGTGGCGACGAGCCGCCCGCGCACCTCGGCGGCGAGCGGCGGGGGGATGTCGTTCATGAAGCTCCAGGCGCCCTGGATGTGCGGGCGCGCCCGCTCGAGCAGGTCGCTCTCGCCGGAAAGCTGCGCGTGCACGAGCAGCTGCGGCACGATGTCCGCCTCTGCCAGCGCAGCGCGCAGCGCCGCCTCGTCGGCGACCGCCCTGCGAAACGCCGGGCGGTCGGGCGCGGCGGACGGATGCATGGGGGGCTCGGCTTTCATGAGCGACTCTCTCCGTGGTTTGCGCGATGCGAACGAAAAAGGCTACCAAAGGATGCCGCCTCGCCGCATGTCACCACGCTGATACCGGCTATCATTCGCGGCTATATTCCACGCGCGCTTTTGGTACTACCATGCACGCGACCCGGTGTTCCGATTCGTATCGCCAAAATTCCAAGATTCCTGAGGGGGAAATTCAAATGCGCATTGCTTCGAGAATCCTTGCCGCGGCCGCCGCGGCGCTGACTTGCTGCGCTCCGGCGCTCGCCGCCGTGGGCTCCTGCAGCGAGCCGATCACGCTCGGCACGACGATTTCGATGACCGGCACCTATTCGACGCTCGCCGAGCGCTACGCGCGGATGACCGAGGCCTTCGCCGAGGAGTTCAACAAGGCGGGCGGCGCGTTCCTCAAGTCGTGCGGCAAGAAGCTGCCGATCAAGTTCGTGATGTACGACGACCAGAGCAACCCCTCCGTCGGCGTACAGCTCGTCGAGCGCATGGCGAGCGTCGACAAGGTCGACTTCTTCGTCGGCCCCGACTGGTCGGTGTTCGGCGGTCCGGTGCCGCCCATCGCCGAGCGCTACAAGATCCCGATGGTCATGTCGAGCGTCTCCACGCCGTCGCTCTTCGAGCGCGGCCTGAAGTACTTCCAGGGCGTGCAGGTCCCGCCCTCGCGCTGGTCGGAGACCTACTTCGACATGCTGTCGAAGATGAACCCGAAGCCGAAGTCGATCTTCTTCGTCACCCAGGACAACCCGCTGACGAAGGGCATCAGCGGCTACTGGTCGAAGAAGGCCGCCGACTATGGCATCGAGCTGGTCGGCCATGAAGTCTTCCCGTCCGACCTCAAGGACTTCACGGCGATCATCGCGAAAATGCGCGCGGCGCGGCCCGACGTCATCTACATCAGCTCGTTCGACGCGCCCTCGGCGCCGCTCGTGCAGCAGATGCGCCGGCTGCGCGTCCGGGCGATGGACGTCCACCACACCACGCTCACCGGTGCGCTGCAGCGCCAGGTCGGCAAGGACGTCGAGGGCATGACCTCGGAGCTCACCTGGTATCCGGGGGTCAAGGGCCCCTACAGCGACATGATCGCAACGGTGCTGAAGCGCGCCGAAGTCGACGTCTTTGACTACATCTTCGCCTACACCCGCATCCAGGCCTACCTGGTGATGGTGCAGGCTATCGAGCGCGCCGGGGCGGTGGACCGCGAGAAGGTGCGCGAGGCACTGTACATGGGCAGCTTCGACTCGCCCGCCGGAACGATCAAGTTCAACGAGAAGGGCATGAGCAACGACGGCATGTTCGCCACGCAGATGCAGAACGGGAAGGTCGTGATCATCTGGCCCGCCGCGCACCAGACCGGCAAGCCCGTCTGGCCCTCGCCGACCTGGCAGTAACGGCGGCGTGCTCGAAGTCCTGCTCCAGGTCGCCATCGGCGGCGTCCTGCTGGGAGGGGTTTACGCGCTCGCCGCGTTCGGTCTGTCCCTGATCTACGGCATCGCGCGCATCCTCAATTTCGCGCACGGAACGCTCCTCGCCATCAGCGGCGTGGCGGGGAGCCTTCTGTTTGCCGCGTTCCATCTGCATCCCGCGCTGATCGCGCTCGCGCTGACGCCGGTGGCGCTCGTCTTCGGCTACCTCTTCTACCTCTTCCTCCTGCACCCGCTCGAGAAGCGCAACCACTTCGAGGCCACCGTCGGCACGGTCCTCGTGACCGTCGGGGCGCTGCTGGTGCTCACCGACGTCACGGCCGCGCTGGCCGGCGCGACCTCGCGCGGCATCCCGCTCGAGGCGCAGGTCTACGAAGTCGGCGGCATCATCATCTCCAACACGCAACTCTACGTGCTGCTCGGCGTGGCCGCGCTCACGGTCCTGATCCATCTCTTTCTCACCCGGAGCTGGACCGGCCGGGCGATCCGCGCCGCCACCGAGGACCGGGTCGGCGCGCTCATTTGCGGCGTGGACAGCACGCGCCTCAAGGCGCTCACGTTCGCCTTCGGCACGCTGATGGTGGCCGTGGCGGGCGTGCTGTACGCGCTTTCCTTCCCGGTGAGCCCCCACATGGGATTCACGCTCACGGTGAAGGCGTTCGCCATCGTGGTGGTGGGCGGCATCGGCAATCTGCGCGGCGCGCTCCTCGCCGGCATCTTCCTCGGCTTGGCCGAGAGCCTGACGGCGCTGTGGTGGAAGTCCGAGTGGGCGCCGGCGCTCAGCATGGTGCTGATGCTCCTCATCCTCGTGGTGCGGCCGCAACGGCTCGGCAGGGCCGCGTGAAGCTACGGCTCATGAAGGGCGCCGCGGCGCCCTTCGCGCTCCTGGCCGCGCTGGGCGTGCTGCCGTTCGTCGGCAACCCCTACCTCGTCACCTTCGTGTTCACGATGCTGATCGCCTACGTCCTCGCGCAGAGCTGGGACTGGGTCGCCGGCGAGATGGGCTACGTGAACCTCGGGCACTACTGCTTCTACGGCATCGGCGCCTATGCCTTCGCCATCGTCCTCGTGGCGAAGTACCCCGCGCCGCTCGCCGTCCTCGCCGCCGTCGTGGCCGCGCTCGTCGTCGCGGTGGTGCTTTCCGTGCCGCTCTTCAGGCTGCGCGGCGACTACTTCGCTTTCGCGACCCTGGCGCTGCTGCCGCTCGCCGAGCTTCTCGCCTTCAACCTGCGCGGGCTGACCAACGGCGCCGACGGCCTCGTGCTGCCTACGAAAAGCGTCGTGGAACTCACCTATTTCCTCGCGCTCGCGCTCTGCGTGATCGCCTTTCTCGTCACCATCCGCATCAACGGCCTGCGCTTTGGCTACGCGCTGAAGAGCATCCGCAACGACGAGCAGGTGGCCGAGGTCCTCGGCGTGCGCATCCTGCCGGTGAAGATCCGGGTACTGGCGCTCAGCGGGGCGTTCGCATCGCTCGCCGGCGCGGTGCAATCCTGGCGGATGAGCTACATCGACCCGCCGGCGGTGTTCGGCCTGGACGTCGCGCTGGTGCCGATCGCCATGGTGCTGCTCGGGGGTTCCGGCCTGCGCTGGGGGCCGCTGTTCGGCGTCGTGCTGCTCTCCTGCATTCAGCAGTGGCTGTTGCTCAACCTGCATACGATGCAGATGACCATCTACGGCGCGATCATCCTCCTCATCGGCCGGTTCATGCCGGGCGGCGTGCTGCGCGCAGGCTGGGTCCGCGATTCCCGCTGGCTGGGGGGTCTCAGCCAGGAGCACCACGAGTACATCGCCGCCGGTGGCGCGGTCGGCGCGCCCGGCCAGCCGGCCGCGGCCGACACCCCCCTGCCCCTGCCCCTTCCCGTCCGCCGGCCCGACCGGTCGCGCACGCTCCTCGAGTGCCGCAACATGCGCATGCAGTTCGGCGGCAACGTCGCGGTCGACGATGTCAGCCTGAGCATCATGGAGGGCGAGATCGTCGGGCTCATCGGCCCCAACGGCTCGGGCAAGACGACGCTCTTCAACTGCATCTCCAAGGTGTACGAGCCGACCGGCGGCGAGATCCTGCTCGCCGGCAGGTCGCTCGCGGCACTGCGGCGCGACGAGGTTGCCCGGCTCGGCGTCGGCCGCACGCACCAGATTCCGCGCCCGTTCGCCGACCTGACCGTGCAGGAGAACATCGCCATCCCGCTCATGTTCCACGACCTCACGCTCACGCCGCGCGAGGCGTTCGCCCGGGCGCGCGACTTCATCGAATACGCCGAGCTTGGTGCGCGCGCCACGAGCCGGGCCGACGCGCTCTCGCTGCAGGAGAAGAAGGCGCTTGAGTTCGCGCGGGCGCTCGCGTGCAAGCCGCGGCTGCTCCTCGTGGACGAGGTTGCCTCGGGGCTGTCGCCGGCGGAGGTGAAGCGCTTCGTCACCCACATCCGCGACATCCGCGACCGCTACGGCGTCACCATCATCTGGGTGGAGCACATCTTTTCCGCCCTCGCCCAGGTCGTCGACCGGGTGGTCGTGCTCGAGCAGGGGGCGCTCCTCGCCGACGGGCAGCTCTCGGCCGTAATGCAGGACGAGCGCGTGCTGAAAACGTATCTCGGGGCTGCGGCGGCCGTGCCGGCGCGCTGATGCTGGAGCTGCGCAACATCGCCGTCGACCACGGCAAGGTCCGCGCCCTCTGGGACGTCAGCCTGCGCGTAGAGCGCGGCCAGCGCGTGGCGCTGCTCGGCGCCAACGGCGCGGGAAAATCGACGACCCTCGGTGCGATCGCCGGCCTGTACCCGCTGGCGCATGGCGCGCTCGCCTACGAAGGGCGCAACCTGCGCGATGCGTCCCCGGCGGCGACCGTCGCGGCCGGCATCGGACTCATTCCCGAGGGGCGGCGCCTGTTCCCGGGCATGAGCGTGCGCGAAAACCTCGCGATGGGGGCGTACACCCGGCGCTCCAAGGCGGACATTGACCAGGAGCTCGAGCGCGTGTTCGCGCTGTTTCCGATCCTTAAGGACAAGCAAAGGCAGAACGCCGGCGAGCTGAGCGGCGGGCAACAGCAGCAGGTGGCGATCGGCCGCGCCATGATGTCCGCGCCGCGGCTGTTGCTTCTCGACGAGCCGTTCATCGGCGTCGCGCCCAAGGTGATCGAGGAGATCCTCGTCGTCCTGCGCGAAATCTCGGCGGGCGGCGTGACGATGCTCCTGGTGGAGCAGAACGCCCACCGGGCGCTCGCCTTCGCCTCGTACGCCTACGTCATGGAGAACGGCCGCACCGTGCTCGAGGGCGCGGGCGATGCCCTATTGAGCGATCCCGGCTTCAGCAACAAGTTCCTTGGCCTCGACTAGGCGCGCTCGGTAACGGATTGAGAATGCGGCCCATTCTCCGCACATCGGAGAAAGGGCCGGTTCGCAGGTGACTGGTTGGCGGAGTGAGAGGGATTCGAACCCTCGATACGGGTTTTGCCCGTATAACGCCTTAGCAGGGCGCCCCCTTCGGCCACTCGGGCATCACTCCGGAGGAGCGGGGATTCTACCCCGTGATTTGCTACGCCGCGTCGCGGTACGAAAAGTGCATGTCAGCGCGCATCCCGACGGAGGCCCGGCATGCTTGCCCTGCTCAACAAGATGGCGCCCAGCGCGACCGACATGATCCGGGCGGACCATGCCCGCGTGCTGGCCGTCTTCCACCGCTACGACATCGACGCCTCGCCGCGCAAGAAGCGGGCGCTGGTCGAGGCCGTGTGCACCGCCCTCGAGGTCCACGCGCAGATGGAGGAGGACGTCTTCTACCCGGCGCTGCGCGCCGCGGGAAGCGAGCTGGTCGAAAAAGCCATCCCCGAGCACGAGGAGATGCGCCGCCTCATCGCCACGCTGCGCGAGATGGACCCGGCGATCCTCGAGTACGACGCGACGTTCATGGACCTGATGCGCGAGGTCATCCACCACGTCGCCGACGAGGAGACCGCGATGCTGCCGCACGCCGAGGTGCTGCTGCCCCGCCAGCTCGGCGAGCTCGGCGCGCGGATGACGAAGCGGCGGATGCAGCTCATGGCGGCCGGCGCGCCGCAAGCGGTGAAGAAGGCCAGGAACCTGCCGGGCGGCCCGCTCCTATGGGCGGCGGGCGCCGTCGTCGCGGGCGCGCTCCTTTTGCGGAACCGCCGCGACGGCTGAGCCGAGGTCGGCAAGCGCGCGCTCGAGGTCCTTGCGGCGCACATAGAGGCGGCGGTACGCCATGCCGAAGGCGACGAAACGGGCTGCGCCGCCTTCGAACCTGCCGTGCACGCGGTGCTCGAGGGGCAGCTCGAGCAGGCGGCCGTCCTTTTCCTGGTAGATCGTGAGTAGCCGAGCGAGCGCCTCGGCGGCGGCGTCGAGCGCCTCGGGATGCGCGTCGCTCGCGAGCTCGCGGCAGGCGAGCGAGGCGGCCATGCGCAGCGAGATGGGGAGGAAGTCTTCGGAGTGCATGCCCCTGGACCGGCAAGCACTGTGCCGGTGGTGGAGGGCGCTACGCCTTGCGGTACCAGCTCGCCGGGCGCTTCTCCGCGAAGGAGGCGAGGCCTTCCTTCGCTTCCGCGCTGCGCCGCTTCGTCGCGTGCTCGGCCACGACCTCGCCGAACGTGGCGTCGTCCACCTTTCCGAAAGCGAACTGGAGGGCGCGCGCCTTGGTGATCGCGTTCGCCTCCGGCCCGTTCTGCAGGAGCTGGTCGACGACCCGCTCGCCGGCCGCGGCGAGCTCCGCGAGCGGCACGACTTCGTGCACGAGGCCGATGCGGCGCGCTTCCTGCGCGCCGAAGCGCTCGCCGGTGAGCGCGTAGCGGCGCACCTGGCGCGCGCCGATGGCATCGGCGAGCTGCGGCAGGACGATCCCGGCCATCAGGCCCCAGCGCGTCTCGGCGATCGAGAACAGCGCGTCCTCCGCGGCGATCACCACATCGCAGGCCGCGACGATCCCGGTCCCGCCGCCGAAGCAGCCGCCCTGCACCAGCGCCACCGTCGGCACCGGCAGCTCGTTCAGGCGCCGCACCGCCATCCCGGTGTCGCGCGAGGCCCGCTCGTTCTCCTCCTGAGACTGGACCGCGACGGAGCGGATCCACTTCAGGTCCGCGCCGGCCTGGAAGTGCTTTCCATTGCCCTTCAGGACGACGACCCGGAGGCCTTTTTCTTTCTTCAGGTTTGCCAAACCATTCAAAAGACCGGCAATGAGGTTTCCGTCGTACGCGTTGTTGACCTCGGGGCGATTGAGCGTGACGGTGGCGACGCCGCGCGCGTCGACTTCGCAGAGGACTTCGCTCACGCCTGGTCGAGCTCGAAGGCGCGGTGCAGGACGCGCACCGCGAGCTCCATGTACTTCTCGTCGACCACGACGGTGATCTTGATCTCGGAGGTGGAGATCATCTGGATGTTGATTCCCTCCTCCGCCAGGGTGCGGAACATCTGCGCGGCGATGCCGGCGTGCGAGCGCATGCCCATGCCGACGATCGACACCTTGGCGATCTTCTCGTCGCCCGACACCGCGCGGCACTTGATGTGCGGCTTCACCTGCTCGTTCAGGATCTTCACCGCTCGTGCGTAGTCGTTGCGGTGCACGGTGAAGGTCATGTCGGTCAGCCCGTCGTGGCCGACGTTCTGCACGATCACGTCCACGTCGATGTGCGCGTCGGCGATCGGGCCGAGGATCGCGTAGGCGATGCCGGGCCGGTCGGGCACGTCGTGCACGGTGATCTTCGCCTCGTCGCGGTTGAACGCGACGCCGGAAATGACTGCCTTCTCCATCGCCATGTGCGGGTCTTCCTCGAAGGTGATCAGGGTGCCGGACTGCCCCTCCTCCAGGACCGGGATCTGCGGGTCGGTGAGGCTGGAGAGCACGCGCGTCGGCACCCTGTACTTGCCGGCGAACTCGACCGAGCGGATCTGCAGCACCTTGGAGCCGGCGCCGGCCATCTCGAGCATCTCCTCGAACGTGATGGTGCGCAGGCGCCGCGCCTCGGGAACCAGGCGCGGGTCGGTGGTGTAGACGCCGTCGACGTCCGTATAGATATGGCACTCGTCGGCCTTGAGCGCCGAGGCGAGCGCGACCGCGGAAGTGTCCGAGCCGCCGCGGCCGAGGGTGGTGATGTTGCCCTGCGCGTCCACGCCCTGGAACCCGGCGACGACCACCACGCACCCGGCCTTCAGGTCCGCGCGGATCTTCCGGTCTTGAATCTCGATGATCCGCGATTTCGTAAAGGCGGAATCGGTCAGGACCTGGACCTGCCAGCCGGTATAGCTGCGCGCCTTCACGCCGAGCTCCATCAGCGCCATCGCCAGCAGCCCGACGGTCACCTGCTCGCCGGTGGAGGCGACCACGTCCAGCTCGCGCGGGTCGGGCTGCGCCTGCAGCGCCTTCGCGAGCGCGATCAGGCGGTTGGTCTCGCCCGACATCGCCGAAGGCACGACGACGATGTCGTGCCCGGCCGCCTTCCACTTGGCGACGCGGCGCGCGACGTTGCGGATCCGCTCCACGGAGCCGACCGAGGTGCCGCCGAATTTCTGGACGATGAGCGCCATGCAGGGGAAGCGAACCGGCTGAAAGCCGGCGATTCTACCGCGGCAGCGCGGCGGGCCCCGGAGCGCCCGATCGCTCGGCTGCCGAGACGGCGGCGAGCTGGCGCGCTTGCGCGAGGTAGCCCGCGACGGCCCGGGCGACGGGCGAGTCGGGCGGCGCCACGGCGCGCAGTCTTTCCCAATAGGCGATGGCGGCCGCGTAGTCCTCGCGGGCGAAGGCCTCGCCCGCGACCAGAGCAAGCGCCTTCCATTGTGCCGGATCCAGCTCGAGCGCGCGGCGCGCAAGCTCGAGCGGCGCCCCGGTGACGCGCCGCCCGCTCGCCATGGCGAGCGCATCCGCGTGGTCGGCGAGCACCTGCGCGTTGGCGGGGACCAGCTCGCCGAGCCGCCCATACGCGCGCGCCGCTTCCGGAAACTTCTTCAGGGAGTAGTACGACAAGGCGAGCACGGCCCAGCCGCGCGCATCGTCCGGCTCGCGCTCGAGACGTGCCGCGAGCTGCATGGCCAGCGCCTCGACCTGCTCGCGGCTCGCGGACCCGGCGCTCGCGGCCGGCGACGGCCGCAGCGCCTCGGGGCTGCCGAGGTGCAGATACAGCGCGACCGCGAGCGCGGGCAGCGCGAGCCCGGCGCACGCCGCGACCCACCCTCGACGGCGATGCGGCGCGCCCGGCGGCGGCGCGGCCTCCCCCGCCGTCTCCGCGAGCGCGCGACCGTCGATCTCGAGGCGCGCTTCCTGGTACTTCGCGCGGGGCAGCAGGCCGCTCGCGAGATCGGCTTCCAGCTCGAGGCGATGGGCGCGCAGCACGGCGAGGTTCGCGGCGTCGGCGCCGCGCGCCTGGACGACGCGGTATCGGCGGTCGCTGACCGCAAGCAGCCCGCCGAGCGCCATCAGGAAGGCACCTCCCCAGATCCACGTGACGAAGGGCTTGGTATGCACCCGCAGACCCCACGCACCGGCGCCGACCGGCTCGTCGAGCGCGACGTACAGGTCGCCGCGCAAGCCGCTGTGGATGGCAGCCTCGGTCATGGGCATCGGCTGCGACGCGTACAGGCGCTTTTCCGGATGGAGCGTGGCGACCCGCTGGCCGTCGCGCGTGACTTCGACCCGCCCGCGCATGCCGCTGTAGTTCGGCCCGGTGATTTCGACCGCGCCGTCGAAGCGAAACTCATGTCCGCCGGCGGCGAGGCTGTCGCCCACCGCGACGGCGGCGTGGCGCTGCGTTTCGTAGCTGCTGACCAGGGTGACGCCCGCGACGAGGGCGGCGACGCCGCAATGCGCAGCGAGCATCCCGTAGTAGCTGCGCGGCTGCGCGCGCAGGCCGGCGCGCGCGCCGCCGGCGCCGTGCAGGCGCCGCATCAGGCTGAGCGCCGAAGCGCAGAGCACCCAGAAGGAGAGGAACAGGCCGAGGAACGCGGGCAGGCGCCATTCGCCCATCGCGAACGGCGCAGCCGCGGCAGCGAGGGTCGCGGCGACGAGCGCGCCCCGCAAGCCCGCCGCGAGCTCCGCCATGCGGGTGAGCTTCCAGCGGGCGAGCGGCCCGACGCCCATCAGGAAGACGAGCGGCGCCATGATGGGAACGAAGACCGCGTCGAAGTACGGCGGGCCGACGGAGACCTTCCCCAGGCCCAGCGCATCGAGCACCAGGGGGTACAGGGTCCCCAGGAGCACCACGCCCGTGGCCACGGCGAGGAGCAGGTTGTTCACGAGCAGCAGCGATTCCCGCGACACCGGCTCGAAGCGCCCGCCCAGCCCGATGCGTGCCGTACGCCACGCGAACAACGCCAGCGCCCCGCCGACCACGACGGCGAAAAGGGCGAGCAGGAACAAGCCGCGCTTCGGATCGGTGGCGAAGGTATGCACCGAGGTGAGCACCCCCGAACGCACCAGGAAAGCGCCCAGGAGCGACAGCGCGAAGGCGCAGATCGCGAGCAGCGCCGTCCAGCCACGGAACGCGCCGCGCTTCTCGGTGACCGCGAGGGAATGGATCAGCGCGGTGCCCGCCAGCCAGGGCATGAACGAGGCGTTCTCCACCGGGTCCCAGAACCACCAGCCGCCCCAGCCGAGCTCGTAGTAGGCCCACCAGCTGCCGAGCGCGATGCCCACCGTGAGAAAGCTCCACGCGGCCGTGGTCCAGGGACGCGACCAGCGCGCCCACGCCGCGTCGAGCCGGCCGGCGAGCAGGGCCGCGACCGCGAAGGCGAACGCCACCGAGAAGCCGACGTAGCCCATGTAGAGCATCGGCGGGTGCAGCACCATGCCCGGGTCCTGCAGCAGCGGATTGAGGTCGCGCCCCTCGGCCGCCGCGGGAAGCAGGCGCCTGAACGGGTTCGAGGTCAACAGCAGGAAAAGAATGAACCCCACGCTCACCAGCCCCATCACGCCGATGACCCGCGCCGCCATTTCCCGAGGCAGGCCGCGGCTGAACAGCGTCACGCCCAGCGTCCAGAGCGCGAGCATCAGCACCCAGAGCAGGAGCGAGCCTTCGTGGGAGCCCCAGGTCGCCGCCACCCGGTAGGCGAGCGGCAGGCGCGAGTTGGAGTTCGTGGCGACGTTCAGCACGGAGAAATCGCTGGTCACGAAGGACGCGGCGAGGCAGGCGAAGGCGAGCGCGACGAGCGCGAAGTGCACCTGCGCCGCGGGGCGCGCGAGCGCCATCCATTCCGGCCGCCCGCGCGCGGCGCCGACGAGCGGCACGCTGCCCTGCACCGCGGCGGCCAGCAGCGCGAGGATGAGCGCGAAGTGCCCGGCCTCGGGGATCATCGGTACAGGGCCCGCGCCTTCAGGAAGTCGGCGGTCAGGCGCGGCACGTCGTAGGGCGCCGGATAGACGGCGTGCAGGAATCCCTGCGGGCCCACCAGCGCAAGCGCGCCATGGCCCTTGCCGGCGAGGTCGAGGTCATCGGCGAGCCGCGCCAGTACCGGCGCCGGACCCGTGGCCCCGATCCAGGTGCGGTCGTAGGCCGCGAGGGTGCCCTTCCATGCCGCCGGCGCAGCGTCCTGCGCGCCGGCGACGAGGAGCAGGACCTGGGTGGTCAGGACCGCATCGCTGCGCAGGATGCGCTTCGTCAGCCCGCGCAGCGCGGACAGCCCTTCGGCGCAACGCTGCTCGCAGCGCGCGTCGCCGAGCAGGACGAACGTCCAGCGGCCGCGCAGCCGCTCGGCGCCGAACTTCGCGCCGTGCTGGTCGACCAGTCCGAAGGGTTCGATCGGCCAGCCTTCGAGGGAGCGGTCGACGCGCGGGTGCTTCGCTTTGTCGTGGGCAGCTGCCGGCGGCGCGGCGAGCAGGAGGGCGAGGAGGAGCGCCTTCATTGCCTGCGTATCTCCATGAAGCCCCGCAGCATGTTCTGCGGCACGTGCGGCTCCGCGAACACGCCGCGGAAGCGGCCCTGGGGGTCGATGAGCAGCACGCTCGAGGAATGGTCGACGAAGTAGTTGTCCGGCGCCGCTCCGGGTGCCTTGGCGTACTTCACTCCCAGCGCATCGGTGAGGCGGGCGATCTCGGCCGGCTCGCCGGTCAGGCCGAGGAACTCGGGATTGAACGCCGGCACATACTTCGCCATGACCTGCGGCGTGTCGCGCTCCGGGTCGACGGTGATCATCACGAAGCGCACGTCGCCCGCTGCGCCCCGCTCGCTCAATGCACGGTGCACCTCGTTGAAGACCGCGAGCTTCGTCGGGCAGACGTCGGGGCAGTGCGTAAAGCCGAAGAACAGGAAGCTCCAGCGGCCCTTGAGGGAAGCGTTGTCGAACGGCGTGCCATCATGGCCCACCAGGCGGAACGGCACGATCGGCTCGGGCACCGCGAGCACGTAAGCGTCCGGCGCCACTTCGATGAAGGGCTCCGCCGGCTGGGCCGGGCGGCGCCATTCCCACCAGGCCGCGGCGGCGCCGACGACCAACCCCGCAGCGGCGGCGAGGACGAGGCGGTTGGTGAGCGCGGCGCGCATCATGCGGTCCCCGTCATGCGCTCGTAGAGGCGCGGCAGGGCCTGCGGCAGCGAGCGGGGATCGCAGAGCACGCCGTAGTGGCCGGCGCCGAAGAGGCGCGGCAGGTAGTCGCAACCGCGCCGGTCGATGGCAAGGCCGTGGCAATGAACGCCGCCCGCGCGCAGCTCGAGCAGCGCACGCCGCGTGTCCTCGATCGCATAGCCGCCTACGTAGCCGTCGGTCGGATCGTGCGGCCGCCCGTCGGTCAGCACGAGGAGCAGCTTCTGCTCCGCCGGCCGGCGCACGAGGTGCGCGCCGGCGTGGCGGATCGCCGCTCCCATGCGCGTGTAGTTCTCCGGCCTGAGCGACCGTATGCGCTGGCGGGCGGCCTCGCCATGCGGCTCGTCGAAGCCCTTCACGCGCTCGCAGCGCACGCGCAGGCGGCTGTCGCTCGAGAACGCGTACAGGCCGAAGTCGTCGCCGGCGGCGTCGAGCGCCTCGGCCAGGGCGAGCATGCTTTCGCGGGCGATCTCGATGACGCGATGCTCGCCCACCCAGCTCTCGGTCGAGCGCGAGCTGTCCAGCAGCACCGCAACCGACAGGCTTTGCCGGCGCGGCGCGCGAGCGCGATAGATGCGCTCGCTCGGCCGGCCGCAGCCGCGCGCGTCTGACGCCGACTCGACGCAGGCGTCGAGGTCCAGCTCGTCTCCGCTCTCGCGCCGCCCTTGCCAACCCGTGCGCTGGCGCAACGCCTCGAAACGGCGGCGCACCTGCGCCGCGCGCGCGGCGCTCGCGGCGTCGAAACGCGCGCCGCTTGCGCCCTCCGGCGCGCGCTCGCTCACCGCGCACCAGCCGGCGCGATATTCCCTGCCCTGCCACTCCGGATAGAGCGATTCGCCCCGCGCCGGCCGGCCGGGGACGAGGGCAGGCTGATGCTCAGGCTCGAAGCGCGGCCGCCCCAGAGGCCGCTCCCGCCCCTCGGCGCGGCGGCGCCGGCTGCGCTTGAAGGGCGACCAGCGCAGAAGACGCGTGCTTTTGTGGCCCCAGAGCGGTACCGGCAGGAAAGGCGAATGATCGGCTTTCCGAAATTCGTCGTGCGATACCACGCCGCCGGCGAGGGCGCGCCGGATCGCCGCTTCGAGAGCGCGCGCCGCCTGCCTCGACGGCCGATCCCAGCCCGGCAGCGCGCGGGCGCGCTGCTCGAGCTCGGCGGCGCAGAGCCGCCGGTAGCGCGGCGCGAGGGCGGGGAAGCGCTCCAGGACGCGCGCGCTGGTGGCGACGCCGCGCAGGAGGTGGCGCACGCCCGCGGGCCACTTCGCCTCTCCCTCCAGCGGCCGGTCGAGCGCGAGGAACGCGGCCTGCCAGAAATACAGCTCGCGGTTCTGCGCCGGCGACGGATAGCGATCGATGCGCGCCGGCAGGTGCACCTGCTCGGCGTCAACCCAGGCGGAGCGCGAATCGCCGACCACGCGGCGCGACAGCACGCCGCCGAGGCCGTGGTAGTGCAGCTCCAGGCCGGCGCGCAGCCCTGCGATGGACACGGCGGCGCGCCGGTGACCGAGCAGCGTGGCGAGGCGGATCACCAGGGCATGCCAGAAGACGGTCACCGGTCGTCCTCGAAGTAGGCGCGCGCCGTCTCCAGCAATCCCTCGCGCACTGCCGCGTCGTCCGACAGCGCCTCGACCAGCGCCACGCGGCAGGCATCGAGCGGCCGCAGGCCCTCGGCCATCAGCAGGGCGGCGTGCACCAGCAGGCGCGTGGAGGCCACCTCTTCGAGATCCTGGCCCGCCACCTCGCGCAGCCGGCGGCCGAGGTCGACCAGGCGCCGCGCGCGGGCCGCCTCGACGTGCGACTCGCGCATCACGATCTCGGCCTCGAGCTCGGCCCCGGGATAGTCGAACGCCAGCGCGACGAAGCGCTGCCGCGTGCTCGGTTTGAGGTTCTTGAAGACGTTCTGGTAGCCGGGGTTGTAGGAAGCGACCAGCATGAACTCGGGCGGCGCCTGGATCAGCTCGGCGGTCTTCTCCAGCGGCAGCTCGCGGCGGTCGTCGGCGAGCGGATGCAGGATCACGGTGGTGTCCTTGCGCGCCTCGACCACCTCGTCCAGGTAGCAGATGCCGCCTTCGCGCACCGCACGCGTGAGGGGACCGTCCTGCCACACGGTGTCGGCGCCCCGCAGGAGGAAGCGGCCGACCAGGTCGGCGGCCGACAGCTCGTCGTGGCAGGCGACGGTGTAGAGCGGCCGGCCGAGGCGCGCCGCCATGTGGCGCACGAAGCGCGTCTTGCCGCAGCCGGTGGGCCCTTTCAGCAGCAGCGGCAGCCGCCGCCGGTACGCCGACTCGAACACCTGCTCCTCGGCACCCTGCGGCAGATAGAGCGGCGCGTCCCGGGCCTGCGGACTTAGAATGTTCGTCGCCCCCATGTTGCGCCTGCTCTCCCTCCTCCTGCGGCAGCGGCTGCGCGAGCTGCGGCCAATCCCGCCGACCTGCCCGTTGCTGTTCGCCGCCCTCGGCCTGCTCGCGGTCGCCGCGGCGCTGCTGCCTTCGGTGCGCGAGGCGCCGGCGCCCGAGACGGGCTCATCCGGGACGGCCACGCTGAAAGTGCGCATCGACGCAGTCGACTCCACGCCGGTGCTGGTGTTCCTCGATGGACCGGGCGTGCCGCGCGCCGCCGCGCCTGCGCCCGCGCCCGCCGCGCGCATCACCAGCGTCGGCGCCGCGTTCGAGCCGGCGTTCCAGGTGGCGGCGCTCGGCGCAGAGATCGAGATCGGAAACCGCGACCCGATCCCGCACAACACGCACCTGTTCGGCGACAACGGGCGCACCCTGTTCAACGTCGCCACCCCCTCCGCCGGCTCGCGCGCGCGCAAGCCGATGACGCGCGCCGGCATCTTCGAGGTGCGCTGCGACCTGCATTCGTGGATGCGCGCCTCGGTATTCGTGCCGCCCGGCGCGCACCATGCGGTGCTGTGGGGCGCCGGCGAGGTGACGCTGGCCGGCATCGCGCCCGGCCGCTACCGGCTGCACGTCTGGCAGGCGGCGCGCGGCGACGCGGCGCGCGCCCTGGTGCTCGCCGCCGGCGACACGCTCAGCCTGGCCCATTAGCGGTTGAGCAGCGTCGGGCCGGCGCGCTTCTCGGTGCGCATCAGCTCGGTCGACTCGAGGGCGTTGAGCACGAACAGCGCGATCACCGCGAACACCGCGACCAGCAGGACCGGCAGCACGAAGCGCAGGAAGCAGTTCATGTCGGCGGCGGCGACTCCTGTTGCTCATGCGGAGCTTCCCTGCGCAAGTGCTGCCGCCACGCGAGGAGGATGAGGAGCGCGAACGGCACGAGCACGAGCGCAAGGAAGACGAAATAGAGCGTCCACGGCACCCCGAGGGACTGCGGAACGTAGGTGTACGCCATGGCTATGCCGTGCCCAGGAGCCGCGCGATCTCCCGCTCGAGAAGCGGCAGCTCGGTCTGCCCGGGGAATACGCTCGCCACGCGGCCCTTCGCGTCGACCAGGAAGGTCCACGGCTCGCCCTTCACGCCCCACTGCACCCAGACGGCGCTGTCCTTGTAGCCGTCGACGTGCACGAAGGCGAGGCGCTCGCCGTATTTCTCTTCCATGTAGGCGACGCGCGTGAGCTGGTCGACGCACATGGAGCAGTGCTGGGGCGTGCCGAACACCACCAGGAACGGGCGGCCCTGCTCCACCAGGTCGGCGATGCGCCAGCGGTAGAGGCGCGCCTTGCGGTCCATGGTGGAGATCGTCTTCTGCTCCTGGCCGGCGGCGAGGACCTTGTTCAGGCTCTTCGGCACGGCGTCGCCCACGCCGACCTTGGCGCGCAGCGTGCCGCTGCCCTCGCACCCGGCGAGCAGCAGCGCGACGAGCAGGCAGCGCCAGGGCCCGGCTACCATGACTGGTAGTTCTTCTTCTTGTCGTAGAGGCCGGTGCCGATGCAGGCCCACGGCACGATGGCGAGCGCTATGCAGCCGCCGAAGCCGAAGATGAGGATGCCGATCTTGATCGCGAGAGAGAGTTCGTGCATGGGTTATCTCTTCTTAAAAGCCTCCAGGTAGACGACCAGCGCTTCCAGGTCGGTCGGTGGCAGATGCGCGTACGACGGCATCGCCAGCCGGTACGGTTTCTCGCCCACGCCGGCGCGCGGATTCCGCAGGTAGTCGGCCAGCCATTCGCGTGAACGCCGGCTGCCCTCGCCGTCGAGCTGCGGGCCGTAGGTCGGGCCGGTACTGTTGATCCGGTGGCACGATCCGCAGGCTTCGCGGCGATAGATCGCCTCCCCGATTCTTGTTTTTTCCGTCTCGAGATACGTGAACTCCGAAGGGGGCGGCTTCAGGTAGATCAACACGCCGACCAGGACGGCGAATGCGGCGATCAGGCCCGAGCCGGCGAGGACGATCCATTCTCCAGCCTTGAGCTTCAACGTCTTCCGTAGCGGTCGTCATCGCCTTCCTTGAACATCTGCTCCTTGATGCTCTCGTCGAACTGGCCGTCGCCGTGGGCCCAGTAGATGCTGAAGACGATGCCCACCAGCATCACCAGCCCGGTGAAGGCCCAGATGTAGGGGATGAGGGTGTCCGCGCTCATGGCACGGGTCTCGGATAGTTCGGCGAGCCGGGATTGGACTTCAGCCCGAAGAGGAAGGCCGAGAGGAGGCGCCGCTCCTCGGCCTGCAGGCGGCGGAAGTCCGGACCGAGGCGGCCGTCGTGCGCGCTGCCGGGCACCAGCGCCGTCGGATCCTCGAAGTAGCGCTCCAGCCAGGCCTGGCTGCGGCGCGTGCCCGAGCCGTCGAGCGACGGCGCGATGCCGATCTCGCCCGTGCCGAGAGCGCGGTGGCAGTTGTTGCAGCCCATCCTGCGGTAGACCTCCTGGCCCTGCAGGCCGGCCGCGGTCCACTCCTGGTACTCGCGCGGCTGGGACGGCGTGCGCGCGGTCATGACGCCCTTGCCGAGCGCCGCCGCCACGATGAGCGCCGACAGGCCGAACATCACTTTCTCGCCGAGCTTGAGCACGTCAGAACACCACGTGGAACAGCAGCTCGGTCGCCGCATACACCATCACCAGCGCCACGCCGGCCAGCATGACGACCAGCATCACGCGCTCGGCGGGCTTGAGCTTCGCCAGCGGGCCGACGACGTAGCGCGACATGGTGATGTAGACCGCCACCGCCATCAGGATGAGCGTGAAGATCAGCGCCGAGATGGTGTCGGTCAGCTCCACTCACTTCTGTTCCTTGGCTTCCCTGGCCTTCTGGAAATTGATGATCCACACGATGAGGGCGATGCCCGAGAGCACCACGATGATCTGCAGCAGGATCAGGTAGTAGCCCCAGTCCCAGAACGGCTGCGCGCCGGTGGCGCTCAGGAACGTGGTGGTCACCGTGTCGTAGCGCTGGCCGAAGCCGGGCCAGGGCATGGTCCAGAGGAAGGCCTCGAACACCGTCACCGCCACGATCATCACCAGCCACCACGGGATCTTGCCGTTGCCCTCGCGGATGCCGTCGAAGTCCTCGTCGGAGAAGCGGCCGAACGCGGCGCCGCCGTCCTCCAGCTCGTCGTGCTGCGGCTCGTTCATCTGAGGCTCTCCAGGAAAGCGACGACGGCGTCGAGCTCCTCGTCGGTGAGGTGCTTGAACGCCGGCATGATCGAGCCGGGCGTCACCGCCCGCGGGTCGCGGTGGTGCACGTAGTGCCAGGCCTTCACCCGGTTGCGGCTCGCGATGTGCAGCAGGTCGGGCGCCTTGCGGTCGGAGCCGAACAGGCTGGGCGACTCGCCCTGCACGTCGCCCGCCTTCGGCGGCGCGCCGAAGTAGGTCCAGTCCTGCGTCTGCTCGGGCAGCAGGGTGTGGCACCAGACGCAGCCCTCGCGGATGAAGATCGTCTTGCCCTTGCCGGCGAGGGTCGGCGCGTTCGCGCCCTGCATCAGCGGATCGCTGAACGACCAGCCGGTATGGCCCCAGATCTTCTCGTTGTGCTTCGCCAGCGCGGTCTGCGGGATCTCGTTGTTCATGTACGTGGTGCCCGCGACGATGGTGACGGCGATCGAGCTGAAGATCGTGATCACCACCATCACCGCGCCGACGACGTATTTGGGCATCGCCTGCCTCTCCCTATGCGGCCGCGCCGGCCGGCATCGCGCCGCGCGGGCCCGCGTCCGTGACGATCTTCTTGCCGTGGCGCGCCGTCATCCACATGTTGTAGAGGAAGATCGGCTGCGCGAAGATGATCAGCGAGCCGAACAGCACGCGCCCGACCATGTAGGGATGCGTCGCCACCACCGACTGGATGTACGGGATCTCGTATACCTTGGCGGCGCCCTGCACCAGGCCGGCGGCGGTAAGCACCGCCCAGAAGCCGAGGAAGCCGATCGCCATCATCCAGAAGTGCAGCCGCGCCAGCTTCTCGCTGTAGAGCTCGCGCTTGAGCAGCTTCGGCAGGCCGTAGTAGATCGCGCCGATCTCGATGAAGGTCGAGAAGCCGAGCAGCGCGAGGTGCGCGTGCGCCACGATCCAGTGCGTGCCGTGGATGTACCAGTTGAGCGCGCGCGTCTGCTGGAACGCGCCCTGGATGTTGAGCGGGATCGCGAACAGGACCCCGGTCAGCGCCCACTGCAGCGGGATGCTCCTGGTGAACATCCACCACTTGTCCTTCATCGTCATCAGCATGTTCACGACGAAGGCGAGCGCCGGGATCATGATCAGCACCCCCGACACCGAGGCGAAGGACTTCAGCCACTCCGGGATCGGCGCCCCCATCAGGTGGTGCGCGCCGGGCGTCGAGTAGAAGGCGGCGATCGACCAGAAATGCAGGTGGCCGATCTTGTGGCTGTAGAGCGTGTTCCCGGACACCTTCGGGATGATGTAGTAGGCGATCGCGGCCGAGACCGGCGTGATCCACAGGCCGAGGATGTTGTGCGCATGCCACCAGGTCATGTACGCCTCGGCCAGGCCGGTGACCGGGAAGAAGTCCGGGATCGCGCCGATGAAGTACGACAGCAGGATGAAGAGCAGCGAGGCGCCGAAGAACCACAGCGACACGTAGAGGCCCTTCTGCGTGCGCGTGAGGATCGTCATCCAGATGTTGACCGCCAGCGGCAGGAAGACGAAGAGCAGCACGTAGACGTCGAGCGGCCAGATCAGGTCCTGGTACTCGCGGCCCGAGGTGAGCCCGTTGATGAGCGTGAGGAACATGGCAAGCATGCCGAAGTTCCACGCCCAGCAGTTCCACGTGCCCAGGCGCTCGCTCCACAGCTTGGCCTTGCACAGCGCGGGCGTCATGTAGCACATGGCGCCGGCGAAGGCCATGGAGATCCAGCCGAAGATGACGAAGTGCACGTGCACCGGCCGGATCCGCCCGAAATGCAGCCACGGGATGTCGTTCGGCAGCGCGTCGGGCCAGGCCAGGCGCACCGAGGTGCCCAGGGCCATGAGGACGCCGATATTGAGCATGACGATCGCGGAGAAGAAGAAGTGCTTCGCCGCCGTGCCTTCCGCGTAGTCGTTGCGGGTGAGGAAGTTTGCGCTCATGGGAGGGTTACTTGCCTTGCTTGACCATGACGGAGTTCATCAGCCAGAAGCTGGCCGCCGACAGGATGCCGGTGACGACGCTGATGCCGAAGCCCCACCAGAGGAGGCCGCTCCATTCGTCGTGCGCCCGCATGCCCACGAGCGGCAGGAAAGCGAGCTGGAACACCGTGCCGATGCCCAGGCCGACGATGAAGCCGGAGTAGAGGATGTTAAGCAGCCGGTGCATGTGCGTGCGCTCCGCCCTTCTTTGTGAACACGGTGAGGAAGACGTTGGTGATGAAGGTCCAGTAGCCGAAGCCCATCAGCATCGCGCCGCTGATGATCAGGATGTGGTGGATCGGCCCCACCGCCTCCAGCGCCTGCGCGTAGGTCATGCCGCGGTGGACCATGTTTCCCTCGATCAGCCCGAACAGCACCAGCGAGCCGGCGAAGATCCCGACGCCGAGCGTCGAGAACCAGAAGGAGGCCGTGGCGAGCATCGGGCTGCGCACCGGGCGGCCGAGCACGCGCGGCAGCACGTAGTAGAAGAGGCCCATCATTCCCATCGTCACGCCGCCCACCAGGTTGATGTGCGCGTGGGCCAGCGGGTCGATGAGGTGGCCGGCCTGGCCGGCGGCACGCAGCCATTGCGACACGCCCGGCAGCGTCTGCAGGACGCCCTGCACGGTGCCGATGAAGAGGTTGGTGACCGACACGACCAGGAAGGCGACGACCGGCGTGCCGGGCGTCTCGGCCGCCTGCGGCTGCGCGCGCGCGAGCTCAGCGAGTCGCGCGCTCAAGGTTCTCTCCCAGGTAGCGGACATAGCCGGCGAGCTGCCGGCGCTGCGCCTCGGACAGCTTGACGCCGATCATCGGGCTGCCCGGAATGCCGTCGCGGATGAAGCGGTCCAGCTCGGCGTCGCTGCGGCCGCGCACGCGCGCCGCCCGCAGGCTGGCCGGCCGCAGCGTCACGCGGTACGCCCACTCGCCCTGGCCATCGCCGCGCGCGCCGTGGCACGCCATGCAGAGCTGGACGTAGTAGGCGCGGCCCTGCTCGAGCGCCACCATGTCGTCGGCGGGCCCGAGGCGCGCCGGGTTGACGGGGATCCTGGCATCGAAGGCATGCAGGACGGGGGCGCGCGCTTCCGTGTGGACGGTTGCGAGCCAGGCCAGCGTCACGGCGAGCAGGGTCCCGCCGATCACGATGAGCGGCATCACTTGCCCGCCCCGGCCTTGCCGGCCTTGCGCTCGGCCAGGATCGCGGCGCGCTCCTTCTCCAGGTCGAAGTCGGTGCGCAGCGACATCACGTACCACACCAGGTGCCAGCGCTGGTCTTCCGGCAGGAAGTCGGCGAACGAGGGCATCGGCGTGCCGTCCAGGCCCGTGGTGAAGGTCTGGTAGACGCCGCGCGGGTCGTTCCCCGCCACGAACTGCGCCGCGTCGCTGAAGTCGCGCGGCTTGATCGGCAGCCCGGCGTCGTCCTTCAGCTCGGCCGCCGACGGGCCGTCGCCCTTGCCCAGCTCGCCGTGGCACTTGGCGCACTGCATCTTGGCGTACGCCTGCTTGCCGCTCTCGAGCGCCGCCCGGTCGGGCACGCTCGGGTCGCCGACCTGGATCGGCTTCTCCTGGAAATCCTTCTCCTCCTGCCAGCGCTTCGAGAGCGACTTGATGTACGCGACCGCCGCCCAGCGGTCGCGCTCGGGCAGGAACTTGAACGCCGGCATGTCCTGGTCGGCGACCAGGCCGCGCGAGATCGCCGCGAACAGGTCGCGGTCGGTCGGCAGGGAGCCGCTCGGCGTGGAGCGCACCTTGAACACCGCCGAGGTGAAGTCGCGCGGCTGGCGCGGCAGCTTGTGCCCCTGCCCCCACTTGTCGGCCAGCGTCCACACCGCGCCGTTGCCGTCGCCCTTCGCGCCATGGCAGCCGATGCACATGCCGCGGTACACCCACTCGCCGTGCTTCAGCAGGCGCGCGTCCACCGGCGGGCTCTCGGCCACCGGCTCGATGTTGCCCGTCGCGGCCGAATAGTCGAAGAACGACTTCACCGCCTTCCCTTCGCCGGACTTGCCGGGCACCGCCACGACCGCGGTGACGACCGCGGCCGTGGCGGCGATCAGGGCAAGCGCCCCGAGGAGCCTAGTGCCGGCCGGCATCCAGCACCGATCCCTTGTTCGACCAGTAGATGTAGGCCTCCAGGGCCTTCATCGCCGGGCCGTCGGGATCGATCTTCACGCCCTCGTTGGGCTTCTCGATGCACCAGTTGATCATGTCGCGCAGCGTCGCGAACGAGCTCATCTGCTCCTGGAACTTCGGGAACTCGTGCGGGTGCACATCGGAGGCGAACGGGTGGCACATGGCGCACGCCATGCCGGTCTTCGACAGCGTGACCCCCATCTTCTTCTCCGCGTCGGGATCGCCATGGAAGAGGTTGTCGCCGAGCACCACCTGCTCCATGAACGCGTCCTCGAACGCCTTCAGCGTGGCAGCGTCGTGCGGCTCCTTGTGCGCCACCGCCTGCTGTCCGGCGACGAACAGCAGCGCGACGGCGACGGCCCCGACCTTCAGCTTGATTCTTTTCATGATCGTCTCCCCTTTCAGTACGGCCAGCCGCGATCGGCGATGCGCGGCTGCAGGATCTGGTTCCGGTTGTCGCCGGTGCCCGAATCCACGTCCGCGGTGGCGAACACCTGCTTGCGCCACATCTTGTATTGCTGGTCCGCCTGGCTGCCCCCCCAGCCGACCTGGCCCCAGCCCACGCCGTCGAACGGATCGCCCGGGTCGACGCGGATCATCGCCTTGGTGAGCGGCGGCACGCCGGTCGGGGCGTACGGCCACGGCCAGGAGGTGGCGAGCTGGCCGATGAAGCGCATGCTGCCGACCTCGTTGTACAGCGGCTGGTGCACGTGTCCATGGATATTGGTCACGTTCTTGAACGGCTTCAGGATCTCCTGCGTCTCGCGCCAGTCGCGCACCCAGAAATTCCAGGGCGCGTAGCACTCCCAGAGCGGGGTGTGGCTGAACACGATGACCGGGCTCGCCTTGTTCCAGTCGGACAGCGCGGTCTGCAGCCACTGCTGCTGCTTCGCGCCGAGGCCCGACCAGGCGCCCGCCAGCGAGCCGTCGAGCGCCGACATCGCGTCCATGCGCTGCTTCGGGCTCATCTTCTTCGCCGACCAGTAGTCGGGCGCGTTGCCCACCGTGTCGAGACCGATGAAGCGCACCCCCTTGTGGTCGAACTTCCACGGCGACTGCCCGAACAGCTTGTTCCACAGGTTCCCCATGTCGAGGTACCAGTCGTGCTCGCCCGGGATGAAGTGCTTCTTGACCTTGATTTCCTTCAGCAGGTCGTTGCCGAGCTGCAGCTCGACGGGGTCGCCGAGCTGCGCCAGGTCGCCGCCGAAGATCATGAAGTCGATCTTGTTGCCAAGCGCCGAGACCTCCTTGAACGCCCGCGTCGCCTTGTCGACGAAGCGCGTGTTGAGCCTCTTCGGGTAGAGGTGGGTGTCCGAGACCCAGGCGAAGCTGAAGTTCTGCTGCGCGTGCGCCACGCCGATGGTGGTGAAGGTATCGAAGAAGTTGAGCCCCGCCCCCGCCGCCCCGAGTGCCAGCGACTTGTTGAGGAACGTCCGGCGCGTCAGGCTCACCTTGGTCCCGTCCTTCTCTGCCCGCACCTCATCCTGCAGCGGCCTTGCCTTTTCGCTTTCCATTCGAGATGCCTCCCTCTTTCTGTTGGTGGAACAGCCTCGACCTGCCCCGCTATTTCTTCTTCAGCTCGACCGGCACCTGCACCGTCTCCTTCGCCTTCACCGTCACCGGGATTTCCGTCACCCCCGTGTATTCCTGCCAGATCTCGAGCGTGTAGCTGCCCGGCGGAACGTCGCCGATCTCGAAGCTGCCGTCCGCGCCGGTCTGCGCGTAGTACGGGTTGTCGGCAACGACGATGAACGCCTCCATCCAGCCGTGCGCGTCGCAGTCGACGCGCACCAGGCCCGGCCGGCGCAGCGGCCGCACCACCTTGCCGCCCTGCACCGGCAGCGCGACGTTGAACGCGGTGTTCTTGCCGTAGTACCCGTGGGTGTTGTGCAGCACCGGGTCGGAGTTGACGATGTCGAGGCTGCCCGGCGCCATCACCATGACGTGCGGCTGGAAGACGCAGCTCTTCTGGTCGATGCGCGCCGGCTTGGCGGCGGGCCAGGCCTTGCCCTTGCCCACCGACTTGATGCGCACCACTGCGTCCTTCACCTCGCCGCCGGGGCCGACGACCACCAGCGGGTCCTTGCGCGGGCCGCCGCAGGTGTCCTTGTCCTTGGTCGGCAGCACGGTCTTGGTGGGCACGCTGCCTTTGTAGACGACCTTTCCCTTGACGCTGCCGCCCCCGGACACCTGCACGACTTCGTAGGACTGCGCCTGCGCGGCAGGTGCGGCGCAAAGAACGGCGGACAGGACGACGATGCTGCTGCTGAGCGCTGGAATCCTCACTGTTCTTGCTCTCCTCTGTGGTGGGTCTGCAACGATTGTTGTTGTGGCGGCAATTCTTGGGGCGTGCGCCCCCGTCCGGCAAATTGAATGTCTCGATATCGGTTATCGGGCCGCGGCCGGCTCGATATCCGTTATCGCGTCCCGCGCTGCTCGATATCGGTTATCGATCGGGCAGATGCCGGTCGCGTCCGGCGATGCACCGGGTTGCGCTCGACGAGGTACACCGGCAGACTGAGGCTCAGGAGAGCTAGCCGAAGCACGCCAGCGAGGAGGAGCGGACATGACTCTGCAGGAGCTGCGCTATATCGTCGCCATCGCAGAGCAAGGGAATTTCGTCCGGGCCGCGGCGACCTGCCACGTCGGACAGCCTACGCTCAGCACGCAACTGAAGAAGCTCGAGGAAGCGCTCGGCGTCACGTTGTTCGAGCGCAACCGGCATCGCCTGATCCCGACGCCGATCGGCGAGCAGGTGATCGAGCAGGCGCGCATCGCGCTCGGCGTGGTGATGCGCATCAGGGAGCTGGCGCGCGTCGGGCTGGACCCGATGAACGGCCCGCTTCGCCTCGGTGTGATTCCGACCCTCGGGCCCTATCTCATCCCGCGCCTGCTGCCGACCATCCGCGCCACCTTCGCGAAGCTCCAGCTCTTCCTGCGCGAGGACCTGACGGCGAACCTGCTCGAGCGCCTGCGCAAGGGCCGCCTGGACGCGCTGCTGCTTGCCCTGCCCGTTCGCGGCGACGACCTCGAGGCCTTGGAGCTCTTCCGGGAGCCGTTCGCCGTGGCGCTTCCGTTCGGTCACCGGCTCGCAGCGCAACACGCCATTTCCGAGCTCGAGCTCGCCGACGAGAAAGTGCTCCTGCTCGAGGAGGGACATTGCCTGCGCGAGCAGGCGCTGAAGATCTGCGGCGCCGTGGCTTCCGACGAGCGCGAGGAGTTGAAGGCGACCAGCCTGGAGACGCTGCGCCAGATGGTCGCCGCCGGCATCGGCTGCACCCTGCTGCCGAAGCTCGCCGCCATGCCGGGAGTCGGGTCGGTGGAGAGCGGCATGGTGGAGATCCGGCCGCTCGAGGCGCCGGCGCCGTATCGAACCATCGGGATCGTCTGGCGGCAGCGCTACCCGAGGGAAGCCACGGTGCGGGCGCTGGCGAAGGTCATCCTCTCCCACCTGCCCGCGGGCGTGGAGCGGCCGCAGCACGAGGGACGCCCCCGCGCGCGTGCGCGCAGCCGTCCCGGCGGCGTCTCCCGCAAGAGCCCGTCGCCGGACACGCGCGGAACCACCGAGGTCTCGGCCGCCTAGCGGCTCGAAGAGGCGGCCGGCGAGGTGCGGCCTGGGACATAATCGGCGCCCATGAGCGCCGATCTGTGTTCCCGTTCCGCGACCGAGCTGGTCGAGGCCTACCGCAGGAGGGAGCTTTCGCCGGTGGAAGTGGCGAAGGCGGTGCGCGAGCGGATCGAAGAGCTGAATCCGCTCCTCAACGCGTTCAACCTCGTCTCGGAGAAGATCGAGGAAGACGCCAGGGCTTCCGAGGCGCGCTGGATGCGCGGCGAGCCGCGCGGGCTGCTCGACGGCGTGCCGGTGACGGTCAAGGACATCCTGCTGACGAAGGGCTGGCCGACGCTGCGCGGCTCGAAGACGGTCGACCCGAAGGGGCCGTGGAACGACGACGCGCCGGTGGTGGCGCGCCTGCGCGAGCACGGCGCGCTGCTCCTCGGCAAGACCACGACGCCGGAGTTCGGCTGGAAGGGCGTGACCGACAGCCCGCTCACCGGGATCACGCGTAATCCCTGGAACCCGGACAAGACGCCCGGCGGCTCCTCGGGCGGCGCGGCGGCGGCGCTCGCCGCCGGGATGGGACCGCTCGGCCTGGGCACCGACGGCGGCGGCTCGATCCGCATCCCCTGCTCGTTCACCGGCACGTTCGGCTTGAAGCCGTCGTTCGGCCGGGTGCCGGCGTGGCCGCTCTCGCCGTTCGGCACCGTCGCGCACGTCGGGCCGATGGCGCGCACGGTCGCCGACGCGGCCCTCATGCTCAACGTGCTCGCGCTCCCCGATGCGCGCGACTGGCACGCGCTGCCCTACGACCCGCGCGACTACCGCACCGGCCTCGAGCACGGCGTGCGCGGCCTGCGCATCGCCTGGTCGGACAATCTCGGTTACGCCACCGTCGATGAAGAAGTAAAGGAACTGACGAGAAAAGCGGTCAAGGTGTTTGAAGATCTCGGCGCAACCGTCGAGGAAAAGCATCCCGGTTTCGAGAACGCGGACGGCATCTTCCGCGCGCACTGGTTCTCCGGCGCGGCGTTCCTTCTGAAGAACATCCCGGCGGAGAAGAAGAAGCTCGTCGACCCCGGGCTCCTCGAAGTCGCGGCCCAAGGGGAGAAGATCACCGCCGCCGAGCTGCTCGAGGCGCAGATGAAGCGCGGCGCGCTCGGCACGCACATGAACCTCTTCCACCGCGACTACGATCTGCTCGTCACCCCGACGCTCGCCATCGCGGCCTTCGACGTCGGCGAGGAATACCCGGGCAAGAAGGCCGGCAAGCGCTGGACCGACTGGACGCCCTTCAGCTACCCGTTCAACCTCACCCAGCAGCCCGCGGCCTCCGTGCCGTGCGGCACGACGAAGGCCGGCCTGCCGGTCGGGCTGCACGTCGTCGGGCCGAAGTACGCCGACGCGCTGGTGCTGCGCGCCTGCCGCGCCTTCGAGGCGGCGCGGCCTTTCGCCTCGCCCGACCTGAAGAAGCTAGCGGGCGGCGCGTAAGGCGCGGTTCTCGAGGATCTCCACGCCCGGCGCGGCGCGCAGCGCGGCCCGGACGAGCGCGGCCGCGACCGAAGAAGCTTCGACCGGCCGCCAGCGCTCCGGGAAGAGCCAGCCGATCTTCTTCCCGAGCTCTTCTCCCGGGCGGTGCTCCTCGCGATCTCCCAGGAGCAGCGACGGGCGCGCGATCGTCACGGCCGGGAATCCAAGCCCCATGACTGCATCCTCAAGCTCGCCCTTGACCCTGCCGTAGAAAACCCTCGAACGCGCACTCGCTCCCAGCGCGCTTACGAGAAGGAAGTGAGAGGCGCCTGCGGCGCGCGCGGCCTTGGCGACGCCGAGCGGATAGTCGAAGTCGACGCGCCGGAACGCTTCCCGGGAGCCGGCCGCCTTGATCGTGGTGCCGAGCGCGCAGAAGGCGGCGTCGACGCCGGTGAAATACCCGGGATGCGCGTCGAGCCGGTCGAAGTCCACGCGGCATTCGCGCACCTTCGAGTCGCCGCGCACGATGAGCGGCCGGCGCACGAGGGCGCGGATCTCGGCGAAGCTCGCCTCGGCGCTCAGCAGCCGCAGGAGCTCGCGACCGACCAGGCCGGTCGCGCCCGCGACCAGGGCTACGCGAGGAGCGTCAGCTCCAGCGCCCACGTGGAGATGACCTTGTCTTCGTCGAGCAGCGCGCCGCGGGCGGAATACAGGCTGTCCTTCGCCTTCTTCAGCGACTCGAACCCGCGATAGCGGCCCGACGGGCTGGCGTAGAGCGACAGGATCGTGTCGCCGGAGAGGACGAAGCGCCCGCGCAGGGCGCCGATCGCCGGGTTGGCGGAGGTCCAGTGCGTCGAGCGCGCGCCGGGGGCGAAGGGCTCGATCTCGTAGCGGTTGTGCGTCACCCGCGCCGGATCGCCGCGCAGCCGCAGCACCGCCTCGAAGCGCCACTTGCCCGGCTCGTGGCGCACCGCGGTGTCGCCCGCGGCGGCAAACTTCGTCCCGGCCGCGTCGGTGTACTCGCCCTCGGCGCGCCAGGTCCCTTCCCTGAAGAGGAAGGTGTGCTCTATCCGTGAAACTCCACGCTGTCGGCCGGCGCCTGGCCGCGCTTGTCCTTCTCGTAGTCGCGGATCACCGAAGCGATTCGCAGGCGGTACGAGTCGAAGATGCGCTCGCGGCCGTGCTTCTGCGCGGCGCGGTGCTTCTGCAGGGTGCGCCACTTGCGCACCGACTCCTCGTCGCGCCAGAACTGCAGGGAGATGAACTTGCCGGGGGTGGTGATGCTCTCGAAGCGCTCGAGGCTGACGAAGCCCTCGGCCTTCGCGAGGTCGGCCTTCAGCGTCTCGACGAGCTGAAGGTACTCGGGGAACCGGCCCTCGGCCGGCGTGAACTCGAAGATCACCGCGATCACGGAGCGCTCCCGTTGGCGAAACCGGGCCACTATACTCGATCGATGGAAAAGGCCTGCGTGGTGGTCGGGGCGGGCGATGCGACCGGCGGCGCGATCGCCCGGCGCTTCGCGCGCGAGGGGTACGTCGCCTGCATTGCGCGCCGTGCCGCCGAAAAGCTTCTCCCCTTGAAGGAGAAGATCGAGCAAAGCGGCGGAAAGGCCGTCCCGTTCCCGCTGGATGCCAGGCGCGAGGAGCAGGTCATCGACTTCTTCGCCAAGGTGGAGCGCGACGTCGGGCCGGTCGAGGTCGCCGTGTTCAACGTCGGCGGCAACATCCGCTTCCCGATCGTCGAGACCACCTGGCAGAAGTACTTCAAGTCCTGGGAGCAGTGCGCGGGCGCCGGCTTCCTCGTCGGGCGCGAGGCGGCGCGGGTGATGCTCGCGCGCGGGCGCGGCACGATCCTCTTCACCGGCGCCACCGCGAGCATGCGCGGCGGCGCGGGCTTCGCCGCCTTTGCCGGCGGCAAGCACGCGCTGCGCGCGCTCGCGCAGAGCATGGCGCGCGAGCTCGGGCCGAAGGGCATCCACGTCGCGCACGTCGTGGTCGACGGCATGATCGACACGGAATTCACCGCCCAGCGGGTGGACGACCCGGAAGCGAAGCGCCGCGAGGAAGCCATCCTCCAACCGGACCATATCGCCGAGAACTACTGGCACCTCCATGCGCAGCCACGCAGCGCATGGACCCACGAGCTGGACCTGCGTCCCTGGGTGGAACGCTTCTAGCGGGCGCTGCTAGATTGGGGCGGTGAACCCCGCGATCCGCAAGGCCGGCAGGATCTTCGTCACCGGCCTGCTCACCGTCCTGCCGCTCGTGCTGACGCTGTACTTCACGGGGTGGCTGCTGACGGTGCTGGAGAAGTTCTTCGGCAAGCAGGTGAAGCTGCTCCTGCCCGACGACTGGTACCGCCCCGGGATGGGCCTGGTGGTCGCCATGCTCCTCATCTTCGCGGTCGGCACACTCATGCATGCCTGGGTATTCCGCCGCCTGTTCCGCCGCATCGAGCTCCTGTTGCTGCGCGTCCCGCTGGTGCGCTCGGTCTACAGCGCGCTGCGCGAGCTCCTCGGCCTCTTCGGCGACCAGAAGGGCCAGGCGCTCCAGGTGGTCATGGTCAGCCTCGAGGGCGACACCCACCTGCTCGGCTTCGTCACGCGCGAGGACTGCGTCGACGCCCTCAAGGGCATGGACTGCAAGGGAAAGATCGCCGTCTACCTGCCCATGAGCTACCAGATCGGCGGCTATACCATCTTCGTCCCGCAGAGCGCGGTGACGAAGATCGACATGTCGCGCGAGGACGCGATGCGCTTCATCCTCACCGCCGGCCTGAAATCGCGCCCCCTGAAATAAAAGGGGAGTAAACAAGAAGTTCCAATTCCCTCCGGGAATCGGCAACTCCTATTCGGGCTGGATGGCGTTGTCGCGGATGAGCTTGCCGAGCTTTTCGGACTCGCCGCGCACGAAGCGCTCGAAGTCCTCGGGGCTGCCGGCCACGACGTCGAAGCCGCGGTCGGACAGCGTCTTCTTCACTTCCGGCACCGTCAGGGTGCGGCCCATCTCGGCGCGGATCTTCCCGGCGATCTCCTTCGGCGTGCCCTTCGGCACCAGGATGCCGAACCACGAGACCTGCTCGAAGCCGGGGAAGGTCTCGGCGAGCGTGGGCACGTTCGGCAGCACGGCCATGCGCCGCTTCCCGCCGGCGGCGATCGCCTTGACCCGGCCGGCCTGGATCTGCGGCAGGATGAGCGGGGTCGAGACGAAGGCGATGTTGATCTGGTTGCCGAGGTGCGCCGCGATCATCGGCCCGCCGCCCTTGTAGTGCACGTGCGTCATCTTCACCCCGGCGTACTGCTCGAGGAGCAGCGCCCCGAGGTGATTCGAGCTCGCGGCGCCCGCGGTCGCGTAGGTAACGCGCCCGGGCTCCTTCTTCGCCGCCTCGACCACTTCGCGCAGCGTCGCCGGCGCAAAGCTGCTCACGGCTACCAGGGTGCTCGGCGAGGTGACCATCAGCATGAGATGGTCGAAGGCCTTGAACGGGTCGGGCGCCATCTTGTAGATGTGATGGTTGACCGCGTGGGTGTCGAAGACCATCAGCATCGTGTACCCGTCGGGCGCGGCCTGCGCTGCATCGGCGGCGCCCACCGAGCCGCCCGCCCCGCCCTTGTTCTCGATGATGACGTTCTGCCCCATGAACTCCTGGAACTTCGGCTGCACGACGCGGGCGATCAGGTCGGTCGTCCCGCCCGGGGGAAAGGGCACGACCAGCCGCACCGGCTTGGCCGGGTACCCCTGGGCAAAAGCAAGCGCCGGAACGAGCAGCAGCAAAGAAATAAGCCGTTTCATGCCGATCCTCCTCTTGCGCGGATGGTACGGATTTGTATGCTGCGGGCACAGAGGAGGTTCTCATGCGTTTCCTGATGCTGGCGGTCTGGCTGCTGGTCTCGTCCGTTGCTGCAGCGCAACCGTGGCCATCGAAGCCGATCCGCTACCTCGTGCCCTTCCCGCCCGGCGGCAGCTCGGACCTCATGTCGCGCGCCATCGCGCCGCGGCCCGCCGAGCGGCTCGGCCAGCCGATCGTGATCGAGAACGTGCCGGGCGCCGGCGGCATGCTCGGCGTCGACCGGGTGGCGAAGGCCGCGCCGGACGGCTACACCATCGGCCTCGCCGCCGCCGGGGCGCTCTCGTCCAACATCAGCCTCTACCCGAAGATGCCGTTCCATCCGGAGAAGGACCTGGTGCACATCACGCCGCTCGCGATGGTGCCGTTCTTCCTGGTCGCGCATCCTTCGCAGCCCGGGACGGTGAAGGAGATCATCGCCGCGGCGAAGAAGCCGGAGGGCCTGCAATACGGCCAGGGCGGCAACGGCTCGACGATGCACCTGGCGGGCGAGCTGTTCAACATGCTCGCCGGCCTGAAGATCCAGTCGATCCCCTTCAAGGGCAGCGGGCCGGTGTCGGCGGCGGTGCTCGGCAACCAGGTCCCGCTCGGCGTGGTGGACGTCACCTCCGCGATCTCGAACGTGCGCGCCGGCAAGCTGCGCGCCCTCGCCGTCACCTCGAAGCAGCGCATCAGCGCCGCGCCGGACGTGCCGACGTTCGAGGAGGCGGGCGTGCCCGGCTACGAGGCGGTCGGCTGGTTCGGCGTGGTCGCGCCGGCCGGCACGCCGGCCGAGATCGTACAGCGCCTCAACCAGGAGATCGCCGCCGCGCTCAAGGCGCCCGACGTGCGCAAGATCGCGATCGATTCGGGCAACGAGCCGTTCAGCACGTCGCCGCAGGAGTTTTCCGCGATGATCCGGGCCGAGACCGTGAAGTGGGCCGACGTCATCAAGGCCGGCAACATCAAGCTGGAGTAAGACGTGCACGATCGCGCCCCCGTCATCGACGTCCACACGCACATGCTGACGAAGGAGTGGTTCGAGCTCCTGGCGCAGCACGGCCAGCCGACCTACGAGATCAAGGAGGTCAAGGGCGGCCTGCGGGCGATCCACCTCGACGGCGCGCCGTTCATGACCCCGGTGCCGAACATGTTCGACTGGGAGGCGCGCATCGCCAACATGGACAAGGCGCGCGTCGACGTCGCGATCACCTCGCTCAGCTGCCCGAACGCCTACTGGGGAAGCCCGGAGGTGAGCCTGAAAGCCGCACGCCTCATGAACGAGGACATGGCGAAGGCGCAGCGCACCTGGCCCGACCGTATCCGCTATTTCGCCTCCCTGCCCTGGCAGCATGAAGCCCTCGCGCTGCAGGAACTGAAGCGCGCCTGCGAGGACGGGGCGGTCGGCGTGATGGTCCTCGCCAACATCGGCGGAAAGGCGCTGACCGATCCCGCATTCGAGAAAATCTGGAAAGCCATTGATGCAAGAGGATTGCCGGTGCTCGTCCATCCCTCGGCGCCGCCGGGCTCGAAGGCGCTCGGCATGCACGAGTTCCAGCTGACCGCGCCGATCGGCTTCACCTTCGACACCTCGCTCGCCATCGCGCGCTGCATCTTCGACGGCTTCCTCGACCGCTTCCCGAGCCTCAAGCTCATCGCCTCGCACGGCGGCGGCGCGCTGCCCTACCTGGTCGGGCGCCTGGACATCTGCTGGGACAACATCCCCGCGGCAAGCGCGAAGACCGAAGAGCCGCCGCGCAACTACATGCGCCGGATCTACGTGGACAGCGTGGTGTTCCGGCAGGATGTCCTCGCCATGTGCGTTTCGGTCTGCGGCCCCGACAACGTGCTCTACGGCTCCGACTACCCGCACACCATCGGCGACATGGCAGGATGCCTGTCGCGCGTCGACGCGCTTCCCCACGGCGTCAGAAACCAGGTGCGCGGCTGGAACGCGCAACGGATCTTCAGGCTCTAGGCATCCGCGCCCGGCGCGTCGACGGGGTCAACGGCCTCTCGATGCACCTGCTCGAGGCGGGCGACCCGGCACGCCCGTGCGTGCTGCTTCTGCACGGCTTTCCCGAGCTCGCCTACAGCTGGCGCAAGGTCATGCCGCTGCTCGCGACCGCCGGCTACTACGTCGTGGCGCCGGACCAGCGCGGCTTCGGCGAAACCACCGGATGGGATGTTTCCAGGCTCGAATCGTTCGCGTTCTCGAACCTGGTCGCCGATGTCACCGGACTGCTGAAGAAGCTCGAGGTCGGCAAGGCGCACCTCGTCGGGCACGACTTCGGCTCGCCGGTCGCCGGCGCGTGCGCGCTCCTGCATCCGGAGCGCTTCCGCTCGGTGACGTTCATGAGCGCGCCATTCGGCGGCGCCCAGCCGGCAGTCTCGCGTGCCGGCGACGACCTTCACGCGGCGCTCGCAAGCCTCGACCCGCCGCGCAAGCACTACCAGTGGTATTTCTCGACGCCGCACGCCGATCGCGACATGCGCGAGTGCGCCCAGGGCCTTCACGCGTTCCTGCGCGCCTATTACCACGTGAAAAGCGCCGACTGGAAGGAAAACCGGCCCCACGTGCTGAAGGCCTGGACCGCGGAAGAGATGGCGAAGCTGCCGCGCTACTACGTCATGGACTTCGCCAGCGACATGGCGCAGACCGTCCTGCTGTTCGCGCCTTCGCATACCGCCGCGTGGCTCACCGACGACGAGCTCGCCGTCTACGCGCAGGCTTTCGCGAAGACGACCTTCCAGGGCGGGCTGAACTGGTATCGCTGCGCGACCGGCGGGCTGAGCGCCGCCTCCATGAAATCCGCGGCGGGAAAGAAAATTCCCATTCCCGCGTGCTTCATCGCCGGCGCCGCCGACTGGGGTATCCACCAGAAGCCGGGCGAGCTCGAGCGCATGCAGGGCACCGCGTGCAGCGATTTCCGCGGGGTGCACCTCGTCGAAGGCGCAGGGCACTGGGTGCAGCAGGAAAAGCCGGAGCGCGTCTCGGCGCTCCTGCTTCAGTTTTTCGAATCGGTGCCTGACACCGGATCCTAGTAGACGGTCTCGACGGGGACGCCGAACTGGTAGCCGGCGCCGCGCTCGGTGCGGATGTAGCGCGGCTTCGCGGCGTCGACCTCGATCTTGCGGCGCAGGCGCATGATCTGCACGTCGATCGAGCGGTTGTAGACCTCGTCGTTGTGCAGGCGCGAGAGGTCGAGGAGCTGGTCGCGCGAGAGGATGCGGCTCGGCGCGCCGAGGAGGACCACGAGCAGGCTGAACTCGCCGTTGCTGAGCGTCACCACGCGGCCGTCGCGCGCGGTGAGCTTGCGCGTGTTGAGGTTGAGCTCCCAGCCGTCGAAGCGGTAGGCGCGCACGCCGTCGGGGCGGCCCTGGCGGATCTCGCTGCGACGGCGCCGCAATATCGTACGGATCCGCGCGAGCAGCTCCCGGGGGCTGAAGGGCTTGGTGAGGTAGTCGTCGGCGCCGAGCTCGAGGCCCATCACGCGGTCGGCTTCCTCGGCGCGGCCGGTGAGCATCATGATCGGGATCTCGGAGTCGTCGCGCAGCTTGCGCGCGAGCGCCATGCCGTCCTCGCCGCGCAGCTTGAGGTCGAGGACGATCAGGTCGACGACCTGGTCGGCCAGCACCGCCTGCATGCCCTTCCCGTCGGCGACGGCGCTGACGCGCAGCTCGTTGCCGCCGAGGTAGTCGGTCACCAGCTCGCGGATCGCGGGATCGTCGTCGACGACGAGGACGTGCGGCTGGGCGGGGAGGAGCGGCGCTTGCGGGGGCGTGGTCATTGCGTCGGTGTTCATGGGCCGGGAGTCTAAAGACCGGTCGAATCAGGCCGTTACACCTGTAATAGACCCCCCGCGCCCATGTAAATTACACGCAATCGCAGAAGTGTGGAATGCACAGGTGAACAACGAACCCCAGGCCGCCGCGGAGATCCTCGTCATCGACGACGACGCGATCATGCGCGACCTCGTTGCCGACTGGCTCGAGGCCGCGGGCTACCGCGTGCGCAAGGCGACCAGCTGCCGCGCCTGGATCGAGCAGTTCTTCGGCGTGAAGTCGCCGGCGCTGATCATCACCGACATGTTCATGCCCGGCCCGTGCGGGGTCGAGGCGATCGGCAGCCTGAAGAAGAAGCATCCCAAGGCCGGCCTGATCGCCGTCTCCGGCCATTTCAACTCCGGGCAGGGCATGAGCGCCCAGGAAGCGCTCGCCGCCGGCGCCGACCGCGCGCTCGGCAAGCCGATCCGCCGCGCCGAGCTGCTGCAGGCAGCCTCCGAGCTCCTTGGCACTGCGGCCGCCTAGCTTTCTCCAGCGCATCACGCTCACCTGGGCGCTGGTGGCGCTGGGCGCGGTCGTGGTCGCGCTCCAGTTCGCGGGCGCGATCTGGGCCATCCGCATGGAGGCGGCTTCGAACGAGGAGACCGCGCGCCGCGACTTCACCAATCTCACGCGGCTGCTCGCCGGGCAGACCGCCGCCTCGATCGAGGCGGCGGACCTCGTCCTGCGCAACGTGACCCGGCACGGCAGTGTGGAGCGCATCGCCGCGCTGCTGCCCGGGCCGGGCGAGGACAACATGCACCAGATGGCGGCCTTCGCGCTCATCGACCCGCTCGGCAAGGTGCTGAAGCGCTCCAGCGACGCCAGCGCCGTCCCGGCCTCAGTCGCGGAGCTCGAGTTTTTCCGCGCGCACAGGGAAGGCCCGCCGGACCAGCTATTCGTCAGCCGGCCCTACCAGGGCGGACCGGACGGCACGAGCTGGCGCTTCATCCTTTCGCGGCGCATCACCGGGCCGGGCGGGCGCTTTGGCGGCGTGATGGCCGCGGTGATCGACCTCGAGCGCTTCGAGCGCCTGTACCGCACCATCGACCTGGGCGACGGCGGCTTCCTGACGCTGCTTTCCATGGACGGCTACGTGTACGCGCGCGTCCCGGACCCGGGCAGCGCGCGCGGCCGCCAGTTCACGGAGAGCACCATCATCGAGAGCGTGCGCGCGACCGGCCGCTTCGAGGACTGGACGCAGAGCCCGATCATCAACGAGCGCGTGCTGCTTTCCTCCGCCGCGGTGCCCGGGGTGCCGATGTTCGTCGCCGCCGGCGCGACCGAGGCGGCGGTGCTTGCGCCGTGGCGCCACAAGGCGGGCCGCATCCTCGTCCGCACGGTGCTCCTCTCCGGAGCGATCCTGATGCTGATCGGGCTCGCCGCCTGGGGCCTCAGCCGCCGCGAGCGCGCGCTGGATCGCAACCGAAAGCGCTTCCAGGCGATGATCGAGCACGCGTCCGACGCGGTGATCATCGCCAACCCGCGCACCGGCGAGGCGCTCTACGCCAGCCCGTCGGTCGCGCGGGTCGTCGGCTCGCCCCCCGCGGAGGTGATCGGCGGCACCAGCCGCGAGTTCTTCCACCCGGAGGACCGCGAGCGGGAGCGCAAGCTCCTGCGCGGCGTCATGGAGCGCCCGGGGGCGGTGGCGACCACCGAGATCCGCGTGCGCCACAAGGACGGCTCCTGGGTCTGGGTCGAGGCGACGTTCAGCAACCTCGTGGACGACCCGGCGGTCGGCGCGATCGTCATGAACTTCCGCGACATCACCGAGCGCAAGCATTCCGAGGCGGAGCGCGGCCGGCTCGAGCAGCGGCTGCGCCAGTCGGCGAAGATGGAGGCGGTCGGGCGCCTCGCCGGCGGCATCGCGCACGACTTCAACAACATCCTCGGCGGAATCCTCGGCTATGCGGAGATGCTGGTCGAGTCCGCCCCCGAGGGCACGCCGCAGCGCCGCTACGCGCAGAACGTGCTCACCGGCGCCAACCGGGCGGCCGCGCTGGTCGAGCAGATCCTCTCCTACAGCCGCAGCCAGCGCGGCAAGCGCGCGCCGGTCGAGCTCGATCGCGTCGCCGCCGAGACGCTCGAGCTGGTGCGCGGGTCGCTTCCCGAGCGCATCGGCCTGCACACGACCCTGCCCGACGAGCCGCTCTTCGTGGTCGGCGACGCGACGCAGCTGCACCAGATCGTGATGAACCTGTGCACCAACGCCATCCATGCCATGGGCGAGCAGGGCGTGCTGCGTGTGGAGCTGGGAGCGCACGAAGTCGCCGCCGACCGGATCCTCGCGCACGGCGTCCTGCAGGCCGGCTCCTATGCGCGCCTCGCCGTGCGCGACACCGGCACGGGCATGGACGAGGCCACCCTCGCCAAGGTCTTCGAGCCGTTCTTCACCACCAAGGAGGTCGGCAAGGGCACCGGCCTCGGCCTGTCCCTCGTCTACGGCATCGTCACCGACTCCGGCGGCGCGATCGAGGTCGAGAGCAGGCCCGGCGCCGGCAGCACCTTCACCATCTACCTGCCGCGCGTCGCCTCGCCGGGCCTCGCCGCCGACGAGGCCGCCGGCCCGGTCGAGCGCGGGCGCGGGGAGCGGATCCTGATCGTCGACGACGAGGAGGCGCTCGTCGCCGTCACCACCGAGGCGCTGAAGCGGCTGGGCTACGAGGCGGAAGCCTGCGCCGACGGCGTGCGCGCCCTGGCCGCGTTCGAGGCGGCGCCGGAGCGCTTCGACGCCGTCGTCACCGACGAAGTGATGCCGGGCCTCTCGGGCACCGAGCTCGCCGCGGCGCTGCGCCGGCTGCGCCCGGGCCTGCCGATCCTCCTGGTGAGCGGCTACATCGGGCCGAAGATCTCCGAGCGCGCCGCGGACGCCGGCGTGGACGAGATCCTGCGCAAGCCCCTGCAGTCGCGCGAGCTCGCCGCCGCCCTCGCCCGCGCGCTGCGCCGCTCCTCTTCGTTGCAGGTGTAACGCAGGCCCCTGCGCGCTGAAACGCGCGCGTGAAGGCCGGCTTCCATACTGGCCTCGCTCCCGACACCCACCGCGGGCCTTCTCCTCCTCCTCCCCGTCTCCCCCCGAGACAAGAGGCCCGCGGCGTCGGGAGTTTTTTTGCCCATTTCATCGGTAACCGGCGCTCTCGCTCCGGCAATTCCCAGGTTACAGAGGCGCGGCAGCATGGC
>CBDDRX010000128.1:0-4226 GCA_965233165.1 uncultured bacterium
GCCGGAGCAGGTGCGCATGGAGAACCTGAACCAGCAGACCGACATCTACTCGCTCGGCGTGGTCCTGTACCGCCTGCTCACCGGGCGGCTGCCTTTCGAGGCCGCCACCCAGGCCGCGCTCACCTACGCCATCCTGAACACCCCGGCGCCGGCGCCTTCCAACCTGCGCCCCGCCATCCCGCCGATCCTGGACAAGATCACCCTGAAGGCGATGCGCAAGGACCTGGGCGAGCGCTACGCCTCCTGGCTCGACTTCGGCAAGGACCTCACCCAGGCCTTCACCAGCCTGCAGTCCCCCGGCGCGATCGCCAGCGAGTCGGAGAAGTTCACCCGCCTGCGCGCGATGGAATTCTTCCAGGACTTCGGCGACGTCGCCCTCTGGGAAACCTTGCGCATCGGCAGCTGGAAGCAGCTCCCCGCCGAGCAGGTCGTCATCCGCGAAGGGGAGGCGGGCGAGAGCGTCTACCTCCTTATCGACGGCGAAGTCGGCGTCACCCTCCTCGGCAAGCCCCTGAACACCCTCAAGCCCGGCGCCTGCTTCGGCGAAGTCCTCTACTTCCCCGGCTCCGCCGCCCGCCGCACCACCACCATCGTCTCCGTCAGCAGGATCACCGTCCTCGAGATCAAGGCCGACGCCCTGCGCGCCGCCACCGACCAGTGCCAGGTCGCCTTCAACAAGGCCTTCATGCGCGTCCTCATCGACCGGCTCACCCAGGCGAATCTAAAGCTCGCCAAGCGGTAGGCGCGGCTAGGTTCGCTCGGCGCCCTGGAGCAGGAGCTGCACGAGGGCGCTGATGTTGCGGCTGGTTTCCGCGGGCACGGAAGTGAACTCGATTCCGCACAGGTAGCTCGAGCCGTCCTGCACGATCTTCAGCGTGCGCGCGTAGACCTCGGTGGCCTTGTGGCCGACCAGCGGCAGGTCGATCTCGAGCTTCATTTCCGTCATCGGCGGGCATGGCCAGTCGATCTCGGCCAGGATGCCGTGATAGCCGATGTCGACGATCATCCCGCGCCGCGCCCCGGACACCGTGACGTCGATGTCGATCACCTGGTAGGAGAAGGGCGTGCGCACCTTGACGCGGGGGCTGCGGCGGACTTCCCGGCGCGGAACGCTCTTCTCCAGGGAGGGAATCTCCAGCACCTCGCGAAGCGTGACGATGTCGTTCCGGCCCTTGACCTGGACCGGCATCGGCTCCCCGACCCGGACGAAGTCCCCGCAGCGCTCGAACGTCGTCGCGCTGATGAGCACCTGCCCGCGCAGGCTGAACCCTTCGATGCGCGCGGCGAGGTTCACGTCGTTGCCGATGACGGTATAGGCGGAATAGAAATTGGATCCCAGGGTGCCCGCGAAGACCGGGCCGGTATTGATGCCGATGCCGAGGAACAGCTCCGGCAGGTCGAACTGGCGGTAGTGCGCGTTCAGCTCGTCCATCGCGAGCTGCAAGTCGACCGCGCAGGCAACGGCGCGCTTGGCGGGATCGAGGGTCGAGGGCTGCTTGTCGAAGACGACCATGATGGCGTCGCCCATGAACTTGTCGATGGTTCCCTGGTGCCGGAAGACGACCTCGCTCATCGTGATCAGGCAGCGGTTCACGAGCTTCAGCACCGTCGCCGCGGGATGATGGGCCGAGATCGAGGTGAACCCGCGCAGGTCGGCGAGGAGGATGGTCGCGTCGTGCGTTGCGAAGCCCTCCGTCCCGGAAAGATTGCCGCTCGCGACGTTGCGCAGGATCTTCGCCAGCGTGCTCTCGCCGCTGGCGCCCAGCCGCGCGCCGGTCTCGTCGGCGATGATGGCCTGGATGCGGTTCAGCGTCTCGCGCAGCTCGCCGTCGTTCAAGCGGGGAGCCCTCCCACGGCGCTCACCCGGCTATTTCTCGGAAAGATTCCAGACGCCTTCCCACTGGGCGGAGCCGCCGGAGCGCAGCTTGGTGACGCGCTCGAGGAAGATGGCGGCGGGGCCGTCGGTGGGGACGGTTTCGAGGCAGGACTTGAAGGCGGACTCGGCGGCGTCCCATTGGGCGGCGCGGTAGGCGGCGAGGCCGGATTCGAAGCGCTCGCGCAAGGTCTTCTGCTCGGGGGTGAGCTGGCCCTTGGCGGCCATGAGCTCGAAGAGGCGGACGGGCTCGGAGCGGCCGACGACGCGCACCGAGTCCAGCTCCCGGGTCTCGACGATGTCCTGGGCGAGGCGGTGGGTGTCCTCGGAGATGATGATCTCGGTCTTGTATTGCTTGTTGACGCCCTCCAGGCGCGAGGCGAGGTTCACGGTGTCGCCGATGACGGTGTAGCTGCGCGCGTCGTCGGAGCCGATGCTGCCGACGGTCACGTCGCCGGTCGAGATGCCCATGCGCACGCGAAGGACGGGAATGTCCTTGCGCAGGCCGAGGATGTCGGGGACCTGCTTGACGAAGGCTTCCATGCGCTTGCGCTGGTCCAGCGCCGCGAGGCAGGCGAGGCGGGCGTGCTCGGTCTCGCCGGTGAACGGCGGGCCCCAGAAGGCCATGACGGAATCGCCGATGTATTTGTCGATGATGCCGTTCTGCGCCCGGATGGCGTCCGCCATGAGGGTGAAGTAGTGGTTTAGGAGCTTCACGACCCCGTCGGGGGTGAGGCGCTCGCCGAGGGTGGTGAACCCCTGCAGGTCGGAGAAGAACACGGTCATCAGGCGCCGCTCGCCGTTGTCGGCAAACTGCTTCTTGTCGAGCAGGCCCTGGACCACGCGCGGGTCGACGTACTTGCCGAACATCTCCTTGATCTGCTCCTTCTGCCGCAGCTCGCCCACCATGTGGTTGAAGGAGCCGGCGAGCTGCGCGATCTCGTCGCGCGAGCGCACCTCGATGTTCACGCTGAGGTCTCCCCGCTCGATGGCGCGCGTGCCGCGCAGGAGCTCCAGGACCGGGCGCACCAGGTTGCGCGACACCCAGGCGGCGAAGATCAGGCCGAGGGCGCAGGCGATGGCGGTGACGATCCAGGAGAGCCACTGCGCGCGCCGCTCGAGCGTGCGGGCGTGCACGGCCGAGTCGCGCGTGCCGGAATGGATGGCGCGGGTGACCTGGCGGATGCTGCGCGACACTTCGCGCCGGTTGTCCTCGAGCTGCGCGCGGACGGTCTCGAGGACCGGCTTGTCTCCGGTCTGGGCCTGGGCGAAGTAGCTCTCAAAGGCCGCATGCAGGCGCGCGTGGTCGCGCGGGATCTCCTTCACCTGCTGCTGCAGGCCGGCGAGGAGCTTGAGCTGCGCCGGGTCCGAGAGGACGAGCTCGCGCTGGAGCGCGTCGTCGATCAGCTTCGCCGCGGCCTCCAGCTTGCGGATCGCGCAGAGCTTGACGAACTCGTAGCTCACGAGCTGGCGGTTGGGCCCGCGCAGGTCGGCGCGCCCGGCCTTCTCGAGCGTGGCCCGCACCGAGCCGTTCTCGCAGTCGGCAGCGTCGCTTACGCCCGTGGCCGCGAGCTTGCGCGCCTCGGCGAAGGGCAGGTCGGGGCGGTTGTCGAGCAGGCGCTCGATCATCACCAGCTCGCGCAGGGTGTAGGTGCGCACGTCGCCCATGTTCTGGTCGAGCGCGATGTAGAAGCTGGACAGGAACTCGAGCTGCTGCCCGACCCGGCGCAGGCTGAGCGAGGAGGACAAGGTGACAAAGATCATCATCAGCAGCAGCGTCGCCGCGATGCCGAAGATCTTCCAGCGGATCGGCCGGCGGACCGCCGTTATCGAAGCGGCCGCCGGTTCGGAGAGCTCCATCGTGGCGCAATCTTAGTCTAGGATGCATGCTGTGAAGAAAAGCGTGCTTGCCGTCGCGATCGCTCTCGCCGCCGTGCTGGGCGCCTTCGCCGCGGCGATCGGCTTCGGCGGGCCCGGCACGCCGGCGCCGCTCCAGAGCATCTCCGATCCGTTCAAGGCCGTCGATTTCTCCGACCAGCCGCCGCTGGAGACGTTTCTCTGCCGCGGCGGCGACCCTCTCGCGTTCCGCGAGTACCGGCCCGCATCCGGCACCCCGGGCGGCACCGTGGTGCTGATCCACGGGTCGTCCGGCCACAGCAGCAGCATGCACGCGCTGGGGAAAGCCATCGCCGGGGCCGGCTATCAGGCCTTCGCGGTCGACATGCGCGGCCACGGCGGATCGAAGGACAAGGGCCGCCTCAAGAGCATCGGCCACCTCGAGAAGGACATCGAGGACTTCGTGAAGGCGACCGGCATCGGCGGCAAGGCGACGCTCGTCGGCTTCTCTTCGGGC
>CBDDRX010000129.1:0-40303 GCA_965233165.1 uncultured bacterium
GCCGCGAACCGCGCCAAGGACGAGTTTCTCGCGATGCTCGGCCACGAGCTGCGCAACCCCCTGGGCGCGATCTCGAACGCCTCGCTGCTGCTGCAGGATCCGAAGGCGGATGCGACCGGCGCCGCGCTCGCGCGCGGCATCATCCGCCGCCAGGTCGATCACCTGGCGCGCATGACCGACGACCTGCTCGACGCCGGCCGGGCGATCACGGGGAAGATCTCCCTGCACCGCCGGCCGCTCGATCTCGCCGAGGCGGTCCGCGAGACCCTCGCCACGCTGCACGAGCGCACGGCACGGCACCGGCTCATCGCCACGCTCGAGCCGGCGTGGGTCGATGCGGATGCGACGCGCATCGAGCAGGTCGTCACCAACCTCGTAGTGAACGCGGTGAAGTACACCCCCGAGGGCGGCACGATCCGCGTCGGCGTGCGGCAGGAGCAGGGCGCGGCCGTCCTGCGCGTCGCCGACGAGGGCATCGGCATGCCGCCGGAGCTGACGGCCCAGGTGTTCGAGCTGTTCGTCCAGGGCAAGCGCGACCTGGACCGCGCGCACGGCGGCCTGGGCATCGGCCTGACGCTGGTGCGGCGTCTCGCCGAGCTGCACGGCGGGAGCGCCGAAGCCCACAGCGACGGCCCCGGAAGCGGCAGCCGGTTCACCGTGCGCTCCCCGGCGATCCAGCGCCCGGCGCCCATCGACGCGCCGGCGCCGGCGCCGGCGGCCGCCGTCGCAAAGGACGTCCTGGTCGTCGAGGACAACGCCGACGCGCGCGAGAGCCTGCAGAAGCTGCTCGAGCTCGCCGGCCACCGGGTGCGCGTCGCGGCGGACGGCCAGGGCGGGCTCGACGCGCTGCTCGCCGCGCCGCCGGACATCGCGCTGGTGGACATCGGCCTGCCGCACATGGACGGCTACGAGGTCGCGCGCCGCTTGCGGGGCGGGCGCCCGGGCGCAAGACCCTACCTCGTCGCGGTCACCGGCTACGGCGCGCCGGAAGACCGCGAGCGGGCGCTCGAAGCCGGGTTCGACGACCACATCGTCAAGCCCGTCGACGAGGCGGCGCTGCGCCGCGTGCTCGCCGCCGCGCCCTAGGCCGGGACCGCCATTCCCTTCGCGACCGCGGGGCGCGCGCCGAGCTCGTCGTACCAGCGCTTCACGGCGGGGAACTGCGCGAGCTCGACGCGGTGCCACTCATGGCGCGCCACCCACGGATAGAGGGCGATGTCCGCGATGAAATACGTGTCGGCGAAGTACCGGCTTTCCTGCAACCGGCGCTCCATGACCCCGTAGAGGCGCTTCGCCTCCGTCCCGTAGCGCTCGCTGCCGTAGGGAACCTCGTCCTTCTTCGCGCGCATGAAATGGTGCGCCTGGCCGAACATCGGCCCGACGCCGCCCATCTGGAACATCAGCCATTGCAGGACGACGTAGCGGTTCTTCTTCTCGAAAAACCTGTTCGTCTTCTCCGCGAGGTAGACCAGGATCGCGCCGGACTCCATCAACGCGATCGGCTTGCCGTCGGGGCCTTCCGGGTCGACGATCGAGGGGATCTTGCCGTTGGGATTGATCTTCAGGTAGTCGGGCGCGAACTGCTCGCTGTTGGTGCCGATGTTGATCTTGTGCACGCGGTACGGCAGCGCGCATTCCTCCAGCATAATGCTCACCTTCCGCCCGTTCGGCGTGCTCCAGGTATACAGATCGATCATGGCCTTCCCGTGAAGTGGCTGGTATCCGTTTTCGTCGTGCTGGTGATTCTAGCGGTGCTCGCGCCGTGGCTCGGCAAGCGGCGCATCCCGGGCGACTTCCAGGTTCCCGTGCGCGGACGGACGTACTACATTCCGCTCGCGAGCACCGTGCTGCTCACCCTCGGCGTCTGGCTACTGGGGAAGTTTCTCTAGCTGCCCGGCGATCGCCGGGCCGACCCAGATCTGCGGCTGCGACGGCGTAAGCCCTTCCGCGGCCTCCTTCTTCCCGACCGCCTCCTTCGCCACGTCGAACGCGGCGGTGAACGACGGCGTGCGCCCGAGCCCCTCCTTGAAGTACGCCTCGCCGAAGTACGTGAAATCGCGCCCGTGCTCGCAGCCGAACGAGTTCCGGTCGGCCGCCGCGGCGGCGATCACGACCGTGTTCGCGTCGCGCAGCGGCTCGACGTACCCGCCCGCGTAGCAGGCCGAGACGACGATGACACGCCACTTGATGCCGCTTTCCTGGAGCATCCGCGCAAGCGCCGTCGGCGTCAGCGAAGCGAGCTGCAGCGGCGGCTGCACCGCCGAGAGGCGATGATCGCGCTCGCCGTGCGCCGAGAGGAAGAGGAACAGCACGTCCTCCTCGGGATCCATCGCCTTGCCGATCCTCGCGAGGGCCCGGCCCAGGTTGGTGACGCTCGCGACCGGGAGCTGGTCGAGCGCGTCCTCGCTGCTCGCGAGCGCGATCGAGCGCCCCGCCGTGCCGAAGCGCTCGTCGAACTGCCCCTTCACGAAGCGCATCTCGCGCAGGAACACGTCGACGCTGGCATCCGGCGCGAAGCCCACGAAATAGAGCTCGGCGCCCGGCCGGCCGCGCTCGATCGCGGCGAGGTCGCGCTCGATCAGCTCGCCCTGGCGGTGGAACAGCCGCTCCTCCGTCAGCGCCGGCGGGGCCTCCTCTTCCTCCGGCGTGCTCCACGGGCTCGCGCGCGGCAGCCAGACCCACGCGAGCACGCTCATCGCGACCACGAGCACGGCGGCAAGCCAGGCCTGCGGCCGCTGCCGCCCGCCGCACACGAGGAGCGCGCGCAGCGTGACGAGCACGCTCCACGCGAGGTAGCCGTAGAAGACGGGGGCCGGGGTGCCGGTGGCGGCGGCGATTCCCGGCAGCGCGAGCCCGGCGAGCTCGAACACCAGGTCGCTCGCGGAAAGCGCGACGGCGAAAAGCACGAGGCGCTCCGGCTGCCGGTACAGCAGCGATGCCAGGAGCGCGGTCGCGAGCACCAGCATGACGGCGGACAGGTACACCGGGATCGCGGACGGATCGAAGTCGCCGGCGAACCCGGCGCCCGCCGCGGCCGCGCCGATCCAGCACAGCATGTTGAACGCGACGAGCAGCGCGAACTGGACCGGCGAGGCGCGAAACGCGTCGGCCTGCAGCGGAAGGAAGAAAGCGAGGCGCGCCCCGGCGGCGACGTTGCGCGCGAGCTGCGCGGCCTCGAAGCCGACGGCGCCCGCCGTCATGCCCTGCGCACGATGGCGGCGATCCTCGCCTCGTCGATCGCCCGGCCCACGCCCTCCGGGCTGCTCGCCCGGGCGATCGCGCCCGCGTCCACGCCTTCGGCTGCCCGGCGCGCCGCCTCGATGCGCTGCGCCGCGAAGCCGGGCGCCGCGAGCCGCGCCGCCTGCAGCACCTCGGCGAAGCGCTCCGGGCGGCGGAACGCGTCGGCGCGCTTGAGCAGCTCGAGGAGCTCCGGCGCGCTCGCGTCCTTCTTCAGGAGCAGGCTGCGGCTGCGCGCGGCGGTCAGTGCGAGGTCACGCACCTCGTTCGGCACCTTCAGCCTTTCCGCGACCGCCTCGACCGCGGCCTCGTCGAGGGGCCACGTAAGGACCGCGAAGCGCACGGGCACGCTCCCCTCCAGCGTGGCAGGGAAATCCTTGAGCTCCGGGAGCACTCGGGCGAGCAGCCCGCAGGCGCGCAGCACGTCGAACATCCGCTGCGGATGCTTCTCGGCAAGCCCCTTCGAGAACTCCTGCCAGACCCGCTCGGGCACGAGCGCATCCGCTTCGCCGGACGCCACCATGTGCTTCATCAGGTCGGCGGTGGCGGGATGGACCGCAAAGCCGAAGCGCGCGGCAAAGCGCGCCACCCGCAGGATGCGCACCGGATCCTCGGCGAACGCCTCGCTCACGTGGCGCAGCAGCTTGCGCTCGAGGTCCGCCTTGCCGCCGAACGGATCGATCAGCGCGCCGCTCTCCGGATCCTTGGCGATGGCGTTGATCGTCAGGTCGCGGCGGCGCAGGTCGTCCTCGAGCGTGACGTCCGGCGCGGCGTGCACCGTGAAGCCCTTGTAGCCGCGCCCGCTCTTGCGCTCAGTGCGCGCGAGCGCGTATTCCTCGTGCGTCTGCGGATGGAGGAACACGGGAAAGTCCTTGCCGACCGGGCGGAAGCCCTTCTCGACCATCTCCTCGGGCGTCGCGCCGACGACCACCCAGTCGCGATCCCGGACCGGCAGGCCGAGCAGCTCGTCGCGCACCGCCCCGCCTACGACGTACGCTTTCACCCGTACAGCGCGTCGTACTTGGCAATCGGCTCGCCCTCGCGCTCGGCGGCCGCGATCCACGCCTTCATCGCCGGCAGCGCGAGCATGGCGTCCATGTAAGCCCGGCTGGCCTTGCTGAGCGGCGGCTCATAAGTCCGGAAGCGCAGCACGACCGGGGCATACATTGCGTCCGCGGCGCAAAACGATCCGAAGAGAAATGGTTTCAATGCAGAATCAAAAATCTCCGAGATCCGCCGGATCTCGACGTCGACTTCGGGCGAGCGGCCCTTGCCCGGAAAGCGCTTTCGCACGTTCATCGACATCGCGTTGCGCAGCGCCGGAAACCCGGAATGCATCTCCGCGGCGACGCTTCGGGCGCGCGCGCGCTGCATCGGATCGGCGGGCCACAGCTTCGGGTGCTTCTCGGCGAGGTATTCGAGGATCGCGAGCGAATCCCAGACCGCCAGGTCGCCGTCGATCAGGCAAGGCACCCTGCCCGCCGGGCTGTGCCGGCGGATCTTCTCCTGCGTGTCCGGCTTGTCGAGGAAGATGACTTCCTCGTCGAACGACAGGCCGAGCCACTTCATGGCGAGCCACGGCCGCAGCGACCACGACGAGTAGTTCTTGTTGCCGATCACCAGGCGCATGGAGGATCGATTGTAAACTGCGGCCGGATGATCGATGCCGCCCGCATCATGGAGCGCTGCGACGCGCTCGCGCGCCACTCGGAGCTCCCCGGCGGCCTGACCCGCGTGTTCCTTTCCCCGCAGTGCCGCGCCGCAGCCGAGCAGGTGCTGGGCTGGATGCGCGAGGCGGGCATGGCAGCGGCCATCGACGCGATCGGCAACGTCTCGGGACGCTACGAGGGCGAGCGCGCCGGCGCGCCTTGCGTGATGCTCGGCTCGCACCTGGACACGGTGCGCGATGCGGGACGCTACGACGGCATGCTCGGCGTGATCTCCGCCATCGAATGCGTGCACGCGCTCGCGGCCGCCGGCAAGCGCCTGCCCTTCGCGATCGAGGTGGTCGGCTTCGGCGACGAGGAAGGCGTGCGCTTCGGCACGACGCTGCTCGGCAGCCGCGCGGTCGCCGGAACCCTCGCCCCTGCGGTGCTGGAGACGAAGGACGCGCAGGGCGTGTCGATCGCGCAGGCGTTGCGCGCCGCCGGGCTGGACCCGGACGCCCTGCCGAAGGTAGCGCGCAGGAAAGGCGCGGTCCTGGCCTACGCCGAGCTGCACATCGAGCAGGGGCCGGTGCTCGAGGCGGAAGGCCTCGCGCTCGGCGTCGTCACCGCGATCAACGGCTTCTCGCGCCTGCGCGCGACGCTCACCGGCATGGCCGGCCACGCGGGCACCGTGCCGATGCCGCTGCGCCGCGACGCGCTCGCCGGCGCCGCGGAATGCGTCCTCGCGGTGGAGCGCATCGCAAGAGCGAACCCCGAGATCGTCGGCACCGTCGGGCGGCTCGAAGCACGCCCGGGCGCGATCAACGTCATTCCCGGCGAGGTGATGTTCACCATCGACTTCCGCGCGCCGCGCGACGCGCTGCGAGAGCGGGCGGTCGCCGAGGCGATCGCCGCGGTCGAGGCGGTGGCCGCGCGCCGCAACCTCCAGGCGAGCGTCGAGCCGCTCCAGTCGCTGGGCGTCACGCCCTGCGCGGAATGGCTGATGGCGCAGATGGATGCCGCGGTCGCGGCGCAGGGCCTGCGCGTGCGCCGGCTGCCCTCGGGCGCCGGCCACGACGGCATGGCGCTCCAGGCCATCGCCGACATCGCGATGCTTTTCGTGCGCTGCCGCGGCGGGGTGAGCCACAACCCGGCCGAAGCGATCACCGAAGCGGACGCCGGAGCCGGCGCGCGCGCGCTGCTGCACTTCCTCGCCCACTTCCGCGCGCCGTGAGCCCGCGCCTGGACGCCGTGCTCGCGCAGCAGTTCGCCTCGCTCGCGCTCGCCTGCGTGGAGCGCGAGTTTCCCTACCAGCCTTCGCATGCGATCCGCAGCCCGGCCGACGTGCACCGGCCACGCGCCCTGCATCCATCGTTCTACGGCTGCTACGACTGGCACTCCGCCGTGCACGGGCACTGGCTGCTCGCCCACCTGCTCAGGCGCTTCCCGGCGCTGCCGCAGGCGAGCGCGATCCGCAAGGTGCTGAACGCGCATCTCGATGAGCGCAGCCTCAAGCAGGAAACGGCCTACCTCGCGGAGCACCGCGCCTTCGAGCGGCCGTACGGCTGGGCCTGGCTGCTCAGGCTCGCGCACGAGCTCGCCGGATGGAAGGACGCGGACGCGACGCGCTGGCGCGCCGCGCTGAAGCCGCTCGCGGCGCTCGTGGAGGAGCTGTACCTCGACTGGCTGCCGCGCCAGCGCTATCCGATCCGCAGCGGCACCCATGGCAACACCGCGTTCGGGCTCGCCTTCGCCCTGGACTACGCGCAGGCGCTGAAGCGCAAGGACCTGGAAGCCGCGCTGCGGGAGAAGGGCCTTGCCTGGTACGGCGCCGACCGTGCGTACCCCGCGGCGTGGGAGCCGGGCGGCAACGATTTCCTCTCGCCCTGCCTCGTCGAAGCCGACCTGATGCGCCGCATCGCGCCCGATTTCGCCGGCTGGTTCGGCGCCTTCCTTCCCGAGCTTCCCGGCGCCCTGCTCGGCCCGGCGGCCGTCAGCGACCGCAGCGACGGGCAGCTCGCGCACCTCGACGGCCTGAACCTCAGCCGCGCCTGGTGCTTCTTCAACCTGGCCCGCGCGCTGCCGGCGAGGAAAGATCTCGCGAAGGCGGGAGAAGCGCACCTCGCGGCAGGCCTGGGCCACGTGGCGAGCGGCAGCTATGCCGGCGAGCACTGGCTGGCGAGCTTCGCGGTCCAGGCCCTGAGCTGCGCCTAGAGGTAGAAAGGCGCCACGCCCTCCAGCGCGCGGGGCACGAGGCCGAACGGGAAGGTGCTGCGCGAGACGTTCGGCACGCGCATCGAGCGCACGTTGTCGCGGCTCATGAGCGGCGCGCCGGGCAGCAGCTCCAGGGCGAACGCCTGCAGCATGGCAAGGCGCTCGGGCAGCCCGACCACGATCCGCCGCCGGCCGGTGACCGCGCATACGTAGCGGACGAGGTCCTCCAGCGCGTACACGCGCGGCCCGGCGAGCTCATAGGCCTTGCCATGCGTCTCCGGATCGTTCACGCAGGCGAGCATCGCCCCCACCACGTCGCCGACGAATACCGGCTGGAACTGCGCCTTCGGGCAGGGCACGGCGAGCACGGGCAAAAAGCGCGCGAGCGCGGCGAACTGGTTGAGGAAGCGGTCCTCGGGGCCGAACATCACCGAAGGGCGGAAGGCCGTGGGCGCGACGTCCTCCGCGGCCAGCACGGCCTGCTCGCCGATCGCCTTGGAGCGCAGGTACTCGGAGGGCGCGCTGGCGGCGGCGCCCAGCGCGCTGACGTGGAGGAGGCGGCGCACGCCGGCGCCCCGGCACGCGGCGACGATCGCCTGCGGCAGCTCCACGTGCAAGCGCGCGAAATCGGGCCCGTAGTCGTTCGGCCCGCGCTCGTCCTTGCGGCCGCGCCGCCCATGCAGGATGCCGACCAAGTTGACCGCGAGCTGCTTGCCCGCGGCGAGGCGCCCGAGCACCCCGGGCGCGAAGACGTCGGCCTGGACCACCTCGACGGTCGGCAGCGTGATCAGGTGCTTCGCGCTTTCGTAGCGGCGCGTCGGCACCGTCACGCGGATGCCCTCGCGCACGAGCGCCGCCACGAGATGGCGGCCGAGGAACCCCGTGCCGCCCACCACCAGTACATCGTTGACCTTCATGCCGCCCGGATTCTAGGGCATGGGAGGCCTTACTCCAGGTCGTCGTCCTCGACGGATTCGCCGGCCTCGCGGGCCGGGACGGTGCCCAGGCGCGTCTTGATCGGCACGATCGGCTGGTCGAGCAGCGCGGCGTAGAAGACCGAGTTGGCCATCACCTTCTTCACATAGTCGCGCGTCTCGGAGAACGGGATGGTCTCGGCGTAGATCGCGCCCTCGAGCGGGCGCGCGTCGCGCCAGCGGCGCGCCCGGCCGGGCCCGGCGTTGTACGCGGCGGAAGCAAGGAGCGGGTGGCCGAGCTGGTCGAGCACGAGGCGCATGTAGCCGGTACCGAGGTTCACGTTCGTCTCGACGTCGATGACGCTCTTCGGCTTGAAGTTGCGCAGGCCGATCTTCTGCGCGACGAACCTCGCCGTGCGCGGCATGACCTGCATCAGCCCGGCGGCGCCGGCGCTCGAGCGCGCCTCGGTGATGAAGCGGCTTTCCTGGCGCACCAGGCCGAACACCCAGGCCTCGTCGAGCCCCTGCGCCTTCGCGTACTCCTGGAACACCTCGCGGAAGGGAACCGGATAGCGCAAGGCGAAGTTGTGCAGCCGCTCGGTACGGTCGGCCGCCTGGATGGTGCGGTCGTAGACCTCGGCGCGGCGCGCCAGCTCTGCGGCGGCGATCAGGCGCGCGTCGTCGAAGCCGCGCACGGTAAAGAGCCACTCGCGCACGCCCTCGGTCCGGATGCCGAGCCGGATCAGCGCGAGCGCGCGCTGCAGGCCGGCGACCTCGCCGGCGGCCTTCACTTCCTCTTCGGCGGGCAGGTACGTCCCCTCCGGGATCGCCGGCACGTAGCCGAGCTCCTCGCTCGCGAGCTGCGAGTAGAACTCGGTCTGGCCGGCGATGCGCAGGAAATACGCGCGCGCGCCGGCCTCGTCGCCCGCGGCGGCGAGCGCGCGTCCGTACCAATAGGTCCAGCCCGGCTCCTGGCGCATCTCGGCGGGCATGCGGTCGATGGTGGCGCGCACGGTTTTCCAGTGGCCCCGGCGCAGCGCGGCGCGCACCTTCCACGCGAGCTGCTGAGCGTCGAGGCGCGCATCGCCCGCCCGGGCATACCAGCGCAGGGCATGCTCGTGGTGCTGCCGCGCGCCTTCGTGCGCGAGGCGGCCCCAGAGGAACTTCACTTCCCGCTCGGGAAGACGGTCCTCCAGCGTGCCCGCCAGCGCTTGGGCGACCGCGACGGGGTCGTTCCGCGCGTGGCGCATCGTGGCCAGCACGACCACTTCGCGCGTCGCGCGATGCTCGAGGTCCTTCGGCAGGCGGTCGAGGAGCCGCTTGGGCGTGCGCGCCGCCTCGGCGAGCAACCGCTCGTCGGGGGACTCCGAGCGCGGCAGGTAGCCGAGCGCCGTCTTCGCCGCGGTGATGTGGCCGTGCTCGAACAGCACCCGCGCGCGATGCCAGACGTCGGTGATGGTCAGGCGCCCCTTGCGGTCGAGCGTATCGGCGAGGTGCTGGCAGCCACGCGGCAGCTCTTCCGGGTGCAACCAGATCGCCGCCGCCTCCGGAATCGCCGCGTCGTCGCCGCGCGCGAGGCGCGCGTTCAGCGCGAGGCAGCGCACCTCGAGGTCGGGGCGCGGCACGAAGGCGAGCTCGCGCTCGAGCTCCTCCCAGGCCTCGCGCTTGCCCAGCACCTTCACCCACTCGAGGCGCAGCAGCTCTCCCGGATAGGTATTGCCGTGCTCGGAGAAGAACGCCTGCACGTCGGCGGCGGACGCGTCTTCCAGCCGCAGGGAGGCGCGCCAATACTCGAGCCAGGGGGCGAGCGCATTTCCTTCGAGCTTTTTCGCCGCGCGCGCGAGCTTCATCGCATCGCCCGCGCGCCACGCGTCGTATGCTGCGAGGAGCGCCTCGTCGCCGGTCGTGGCGGCGGAAGCGGTCGCGAAAAACACGACGGCGCCAGCGACCAGACACCTGCGCAATTGCTTGAGGATCATCGATTAAAGTCTAGCATGGGCATGACTTTTGAAGACCTGAAGGCCTGGCGGAAGTCGCAGCGGGAACGACTCGTTGCCGAGCGCGTCGCCCTCGCGCCGGAGTTTGTAGAAAGTGCGCGCCTTCGCATCGATGCCGCGCTCCTGCGCTCATTCCCGGGCCTCGCCCGCAGCCGCCTCGGTTTTTGCTGGCCGATCAGGAACGAGTACGACGCGCGGCACGTAGCAAGGACGTTCCGCGACCAGGGCGCGTTGACCGCGCTTCCCGTGGTCGTCGCGCCCCGGCAGCCGCTCGTCTTCCGCGAATGGCATCCGGGCGTCGCGCTCGCGGTCGGACCGCTCGAGATCCCGTACCCGGTCGACTCGCGGGAGGTGGTGCCAAGCGCCGTGCTCCTGCCGATGAACGGCTGGGACGCGGGCGGGTACCGCCTGGGGTACGGCGCGGGCTTCTTCGACCGGACGCTCGCGAGCCTGCCGCAGCGGCCGGTCGTGATCGGCGTCTCCTACGAGCTTGCGCGCCTGGAAACGATTCATCCTCAGTCCTGGGATGTTCCGGCCGATTATGTGGTCACCGAGCGCGGCGTCTACCGACGTGACGATGGCGCCCTGGTCTTTCTGGGCGCGCCTGAGCCGGGCGGCTCAGGCGTCCTGTCATCGCCCGTCTGCTACGCCGACGAGCGCCACTTCGGAGGCTAGCGCTTCCTCAGCAGCGTGACGCCGTCGCCGATGGAGAGCAGGGCGAGATCGACGCGCTCGTCCTGGTGCACGTGGTCGTTGAACGCTCGCAGCGCGACCGTCGCGCCGTCCGTGGTGCCCTCGTTGGCCACTTCGCCCGACCACAGGACGTTGTCCACGACGATCAGGCCGCCGGGCCGCAGGAGCGCGAGGCAGCGCTCGTAGTACTGGAGGTAGCTCTCCTTGTCGGCATCGATGAACGCGAAGTCGAAGGGGCCGTCGAGCTCCTGCAGGGTCTCCAGCGCCGGGCCGAAGCGCAGGTCGATCTTCTTCTCCACCCCCGCTTTCTTCCAGAAGGGCTTGCCGACCGCGGTCCATTCCGCGCTGACGTCGCAGCAGACGATGCTGCCCTCGGGCGGGAGCGCGAGGGCGACGGCCAGCGCGCTGTAACCCGTGTAGGTACCGATCTCCAGGCAGCGCTTCGCTCCGGCGAGCGCGACGAGCATCGCCATGAACTGGCCCTGGTCGGCGTCGATCTGCATGCCCGAGTGCGGCACGGCCCGGGTCGCCTCGCGCAGCTCGCGCAGGACCGCCGGCTCGCGCACCGCGTGTTCCGAGATGTAGCGGGAGATCGCTTCCGGCAGGAACGGCGCGCGGCCGGCCATCAGACGAGGAACAGCCGGTACGCCGGATTGCGCGTCTCGTCGGCGAAGGGGTAGCCGAGCTTCTTCAGGAAGGCGCGGAACTCGCGCATCTCGCGGCGCGGCACCTGCATGCCCACCAGCACGCGGCCATAGTCCGCGCCATGGTTGCGGTAGTGGAACAGGCTGATGTTCCAGTCGCTGCGCATGCTGGTCAGGAACTTCCCGAGCGCGCCGGGCCGCTCCGGAAACTCGAAGCGGTACAGCATTTCAAAATTTCTTGGCTCGCCGTTGGCTCGAGGGGCCGGGGCCCTCCCGCCGACCATGTGGCGCACATGCCACTTCGCCATCTCGTTGTCGGAGAGGTCGAGGGTCTTCAGGCCGTGCCGGCGCAGCGTGCGCACCAGCTTCCCGGTCTCCTCGCGCCCCTGCACCTCCACGCCGACGAAGATGTGCGCCTGCTGCGCATCGGCGATGCGGTAGTTGAACTCGGTGACGTTGCGCCGGCCGAGCGTCGCGCAGAACTTCTTGAAGCTCCCCGGCCGCTCCGGGATCGTCACGGCGAGAACCGCCTCGCGGTGCTCGCCGAGCTCGGCCTCCTCGGCGATGAAGCGCAGGCGGTCGAAGTTGGTGTTCGCGCCCGAGGCGACCGCCACGAGGGTTCTCTTCTTCGTGCCATGCTTCTCGACCCACGCTTTCGCCCCGGCGATGGCGAGCGCACCCGCGGGCTCCAGCACCACGCGCGTGTCCTCGAAGACGTCCTTGATCGCCGCGCACATCTCGTCGGTGCCGACCACCAGCATCTCGTCGACCAGGGTCCTGCAGAGGCGGAACGTCTCCTTGCCGTCCTCCTTCACCGCCACCCCGTCGGCGAACAGGCCGACCTGCTCCAGCCGGACGCGCCGGCCCTTCTTCAGCGACTGCGTCATCGCGTCCGCATCCACCGGCTCCACGCCGACGATGCGCGTGCGCGGGCTCATCCGCTTCACGTAGGCCGCGATGCCGGAGATCAGGCCGCCGCCGCCCACCGGGACGAAGATCGCGTCGATCGGCCCGGCGTGCTGCTGCAGGATCTCCATCCCGATCGTGCCCTGGCCGGCGATCACGTCCGGGTCGTCGTAGGGATGGACGAACGTGAGGCCGCGCCGGCGCTTCAGGCGCAGGGCGTGCACGTACGCCTCGCTGTAGGAGTCGCCGTGCAGCACGACCTCGGCGCCGCGCGCCGCCACGGCGTTCACCTTGATGCGCGGCGTGGTCACCGGCATCACGATCACCGCGCGGCAGCGCAGGCGCTGCGCGGCGAGGGCCACGCCCTGGGCATGGTTGCCCGCGCTCGCCGCGATCACGCCCTTCTTCAGCCGCGCCGCAGGCAGCGAGACCATCTTGTTGTAGGCGCCGCGCAGCTTGAAGGAGAAGATCGGCTGCAGGTCCTCGCGCTTCAGGAGGAGGCGCTGGCCGAGGCGCTTCGAGAGCGCCGGCGCGAGCTCGAGCGGCGACTCCTCGGCGACGTCGTAGACGCGCGCCTTTAGGATACGCTCGAGATAATCGGTCTTCTTCACCGCGGACATCCCCTGGAAGCGTCGGAATTTAGCATGCTGGAACTGCTCGGGCTCCTCGGCGCGAGCTTCGCCGCCGCGACGCTCTTCCCGCTTCCCTCCGAGGCCGCGCTCTTCGCCTACCTGCAGGCGCACCCGGACGAGCGCGTGCTCGCCGTCTCGGTGGCGACGCTCGGCAACACCGCCGGCGGGATGACGACCTACCTGATCGGCCGCTTTCTTCCCGAGAAAAAAAGTTTCCATCCCCGCGCCCTCGCCTATGTGAAGCGCTACGGGGCACCCCTGACGCTCCTTGCGTGGCTGCCGGTCATCGGCGACGCCTTGTGCGCGGCGGCGGGCTGGCTGCGCATCCGCTGGTGGGCGGCGCTCGCGTTCATGACCGCCGGGCGCCTTGCGCGCTACGTCGTCGTCGCATGGGCTTCCTGAGTTCCGTTCGGGAACGCGCGCGCCGCCTGAGGTTGGATGCGATCGCGCTCGGCCTGGCGGTCCGCCACCCGGACACGCCCTGGTACGCGAAGCTCGTGGTCGCCGGCTGCGTGGTCTACGCCGTGACGCCCGCGGACTTCGTTCCGGACGTGATCCCGATCCTCGGCGTCGTGGACGACCTCGTCTTCGTCCCCCTCGCGCTCGGCTTCGCGCGCCGGTTCGTGCCGTCGCGGGTAATGGCGGAGTGCCGCGCGCGCGCCGAAGCGGCGCCGCCGCCGCAGCCCTTCAGGCGGCTTGCAGCTTGGCTACGGAAAGGGCGAGGAGCTTGAGGCCGGCGCTCTTGAAGTTGACCTGCACGCGCACGTCGGCGCCCTGGCCTTCCAGGTCGACGATCACGCCCGGCCCGAACTTCGGGTGCACGACGTTCTGGCCGATGCGAAAGCCCGACTCGTGCTCCTTCGGCCGGGCGAACACCGTCTTCGTCTGGCGCGAGAAGTCCGGGGTGAGGAAGGCCTTCTGCTTGGAGAAGCGCGGCGTGAGCCACTTCAGCAGGCCCTCCGGGATCTCCTCCAGGAAGCGCGACGGCACGTTGTAGCGGGTCTGGCCGTGCAGCATGCGCGTCTGCGCGTGCGAGAGGTACAGGCGGTTGCGGGCGCGGGTGATCGCGACGTAGGCGAGGCGCCGCTCCTCTTCCAGGCCGTCCTTCTCCGCCGCGCTCTGCTCGTGCGGGAAGAGACCCTCCTCCAGGCCGGTGAGGAACACCACGTCGAACTCGAGGCCCTTGGCCGAGTGCACGGTCATCATCTGCAGGGCGTCCTGCCCCTCGCCCGCCTGGTGCTCGCCCGCCTCGAGGGCGGCATGCGTGAGGAACGCGGTGAGGGGGTCGGCGGCTTCGCCCGGCTCGGTCTCACGGTCCTCGGCGATGAACGCGGCCGCGGCGTTGGTCAGCTCCGCCAGGTTCTCGATCCGGTCCTGGCCCTCGCGCTCGGTCTTGTAGTGCTCGGCGAGGCCGCTCTTCGCGACCACGACCTCCACCTGCTCCGGGAGCGGCAAACCCGCCGTCTCCTTCTGCAGCTCTTCGATCAACCGGACGAACGTCGCGGCTTTCCCTTCCCGTACCGATTTGAACAAGGAAAGGCCGGACTGCCTTGCCGCGTCCTGCAGCTGCTCGATCGAGCGCGCGCCGATGCCGCGCGGCGGGAAGTTGGCGACGCGCAGGAAGGCGTTGTCGTCGTCGGGCAGGGCGACCAGGCGCAGGTAGGCGAGCGCATGCTTGATCTCGGCGCGCTCGAAGAAGCGCAGCCCGCCGTAGACGCGGTAGGCGATACCCTGCGAGAAGAGCGCGTGCTCGATGGTGCGCGACTGCGCGTTCGAGCGGTACAGCACCGCCACCTGCGAGAGGCGCGTGCCTTCGCGCGAGAGCGCCTGCACTTCCTCGACCAGCCAGCGCGCCTCGTCGTTGTCCGACTCGCCCTCGAAGACGCGCAGCGGCTCGCCGGGCCCGGCGGAGGTCCAGAGGTTCTTGCCGAGGCGGTTCTGGTTGTTGGCGATGAGCGCGTTCGCCGCGTCGAGGATGTTGCCGTGCGAGCGGTAGTTCTGCTCCAGGCGCACCACGTGCTTCACCTTGTAGTCGCGCTCGAAGTCGGCCATGTTGCCGACGTTCGCGCCGCGGAAGCGATAGATGCTCTGGTCGTCGTCGCCGACGCAGAACAGGCTGGCGCCCGCGGACGCGAACAGCCTCAGCCACCGGTATTGCAGGCGGTTGGTGTCCTGGAACTCGTCCACCAGCACGTGCCGGAAGCGCTGCGCGTAGTGCGCCCGCAGAATTTCATTGTTCTTGAGCAATTCGAAGGATCTCAACAGCAATTCGGCAAAGTCGACCACGCCTTCGCGCTGGCACTGCTCGTCGTACTTCGCGTAGAGGTCGACGAAGCCGCGCACCGTCTCGTCGGTCAGCGCGACGTCGCCGGCGCGCAGGCCTTCCTCCTTCTGGCCATTGATGAAGTACATCACCTCGCGCGCGGCGAAGCGGTCCTCGTCGACGTTGTTCGCCTTGAGCAGGCGCTTGATCGCGGAGAGCTGGTCCTGCGAGTCGAGGATCTGGAAGCTCTGCGGCAGGCCGGCGTCGCGGTGGTGCGCGCGCAGCAGCCGGTTCGACAGCCCGTGGAAGGTGCCCATCCAAAGCCCGCGCGGGTTGGCCGGGAGCATCGCGGTGAGGCGCGTCAGCATCTCGCGCGCCGCCTTGTTTGTAAAAGTGACCGCCAGCACGCCGGCCGGCGACACCCGGCCCGCCTTCACCAGCCAGGCGATGCGCGTGGTCAGGACCCGCGTCTTGCCGCTGCCCGCGCCGGCCAGGATGAGCGCGTGCTCGTCCGGCAGCGTGACCGCTGCAAGCTGCTCCGGATTGAGTAACTCGAGATGAAGCGACAAGGCGCCCCGATTATAGAATCCCCTTGTGCGCTCCGCATGGCCGATGGTCGGCATCTGCACCGTCATGGCGGCGATGGGGTTCGGCGTGCTGTTCGTGATGGCGGTGTTTCTCACGCCGCTCGCCGCCGAGTTCGGCTGGCCGCGGGCCGACGTGTCGCTGGCGTACGCGGTGGCGACGATCGGGACCGGCATCGGCGGCATCGTCATGGGCCACTTCTCCGATCGCATGCCGATCCGGCGCGTCGCGGTGTGCGGCGCGGTGGTCCCCGCCATCGCCCTGGTCCTGCTCTCCCGGATGAGCTCGCTCGGGGAGCTCTACGCCTACCACGCGCTGCTCGGCCTGTTCGGCGTCGGGGCGATCCTCGCGCCGCTCAACAGCCTCGCGGCGCAATGGCTGGCGCGCAATCCCGCGCTCGCCATCGGCATCGTGTCCGCGGGCGGCGCCGCCGGCCAGGGGCTGCTGCCGTTCCTCGCGCGCCACCTCCTGATCCTCGACGGCTGGCGCCATGCCTATCTCGTCCTCGGGATCCTCTACCTGGCGGTGATGCTGCCGCTCGCGCTGCTCATCCGCGATGCGCCGCGCCCCGCCGCCGCGGCGGCGGCCGCGGCGGCCGCCGGCCAGCGCAGCTACGCGCGCTCGCGGATCCAGGTGCTCGCGATCCTGTGCGTCGCCGTGGTGTTCTGCTGCGTCTGCATGGCGACGCCCATCATGCACGTGGTGGCGCTCGGCTCCGACCTCGGGCTCGGGGGCCGCGCGTCGGCCGGGCTGCTCGCCACCATGATGGTGGCGGGGATCGTCGGGCGCATCGCGTTCGGCAGCGTCGCCGATCGCTTCGGCAGCCTGCGCTCCTACATCGTCGCCTCGGCGGGACAGACGTCCCTCGCGTTCCTGTTCCCGTATGCCGGGTCGGGGGTCGCGCTCTACGCCCTCGCGGCGACGTTCGGGCTCGTCTTCAGCGGCGCGATGAGCTCCCTCATCGCGTGCGGCCGGGAGTATTCGCCGGCCGGCCGCTCGGGGCTTTCCATCGGCGTGGTGATGTTCGCCGGCTGGGTCGGCATGGCCGCCGGCGCGTGGCAAGGCGGCCTGTTCTACGACCTGTGCGGCGACTACTACCAGTCCTTCTCGAACGCCTCCTTCGCCGGCGTCATCAACCTGGCGCTGCTGGCACTGCTTTACACCTACACGATCAACCCACGACCCTGGGCTCCGCAGCCCCGAACCGCCCCTTGAGCTGGTTCGCGAGCGCCTGCGCCTCGGCGCGCGAGGGCAGGTTGCGGATCTGCACGCGATAGACGAGCTTGTCCTCGACCTTCGCGGGACGGATCTCGGCGGCATAGCCGGCGGCGCGCACTTGGTCGTACACCGCGAGCGCGTCGTTCTGGTTGTCCGCGGCTACGAGCTCGACGCGGAACCGGCCGCCCAGGCGCGCGGCGCCCTTGCCGGCCTCGATCTCGGTCTCCTTCGCCCATTCGCCGAGCCGCGCCGGGTCGACGAAGCCGACCGGCTGCGTCTGGTCGTTCACGCGCTGGTAGAACTGGCGGGGCTGGTCGAGCGCCACCGGCGTCTCGCCCGGCGCGCCGACCTCGATCTTCCCTTCGATCAGGCAGACCACTTGGCGGGCGGGCATCGACTTGCCCCACAGGTCGGTGCCGCGCACGCCGGCCGTGACCGTCGCCACGTTGATGTTGATGTCGCGGCGGCGGTTGGCGCCGAGCGCGGTGGTGGTGAAGCGAAACGCCCCTTCCAGGATGCTGAGCGCGCCCTTGAAGAGGTCCTTCGCGGGCGAGAGCTCGGTCATGCTCATGCTCGCGTTCTCGCCGAGCTTCACCAGGCTGCCCTCGGAGAGCCTGAGGAGCAGGCGCGAGCCGCCGCCGGTGCGCACCTGGTCGCCCTGGCGCAGCGCCATGCCGGGCGCGATCGGCGTGCGCGCTCCGCCGCGCTCCACCCAGGCGGGCATCTGCACGCCCTCGACGACGGCGGCCTGCGACCAGGCAAGGGCCGGCGCGACGACGAGCGCGGCCGCGAGGAAGTGTCGAAGCGCTTTCATTCCTTGTCTCCCGAGAGTGTGCAGCGTGATACGCGAAGGCGCCGGGAACGGATGCAGCGAAAGCTATAATCCCCCGCTTTCGCGCAAAAAGTCACAAATGCAGGACGCCTACGATCCCCGAGCGGTGGAACAGGAAGCCCAGAAGTTCTGGGAAGCCCGCCATTCCTTCCGCGCCGTCGAGGATCCCTCCCGGCAGAAATTCTACTGCCTGTCCATGTTCCCCTATCCGTCGGGGAAGCTGCACATGGGGCACGTGCGCAACTACACCATCGGCGATGTGCTCACGCGCTACTACCGGATGCGTGGATTCAATGTGCTGCAGCCGATGGGCTGGGACGCGTTCGGCCTGCCGGCGGAGAACGCGGCGATGGCGAACAGGGTGCCGCCCGCGAAGTGGACCTACGACAACATCTCGTACATGAAGAAGCAGCTCCAGGGCCTGGGCTTCGCCCTGGACTGGGAGCGCGAGCTCGCGACCTGCCGGCCGGAGTACTACAAGTGGAACCAGTGGCTGTTCACCCGGCTCTTCAAGAAGGGGCTCGCCTACAAGAAGACCGGCATCGTCAACTGGGATCCGGTCGACCAGACGGTGCTCGCCAACGAGCAGGTGATCGAGGGCCGCGGCTGGCGCACCGGCGCGGTGGTCGAGAAGCGCGAGATCCCGATGTACTTCTTCCGCATCACGCACTACGCGGAGGAGCTCCTCAAGGCGCTCGACGACCTGCCTGGCTGGCCCGAGCAGGTGAAGCTGATGCAGAAGAACTGGATCGGCAAGTCGGAAGGCGTAAGGATTGGTTTCGAATATGAAATCCAAAACCAAAAATCGGTGCTGTGGGTCTTCACGACCCGCGCCGACACGCTGATGGGCGCCACGTTCATGGCCGTCGCCGCCGAGCATCCGATCGCGGTTTTTGCCTCTCAAGGCAATCCGAAGCTGAAAGGCTTCATCGAGGAGTGCAAGAAGGGCGGCGTGCAGGAAGCGGACCTCGCGCAGATCGAGAAGAAGGGCATGCCGACCGGCATGTACGCTACCCATCCCCTCACCGGCGAGAAGCTGCCCGTCTGGGTCGGCAACTACGTGTTGATGGGCTACGGCGAAGGCGCGGTGATGGGCGTGCCCGCGCACGACGAGCGCGACTATGCGTTCGCGCGCCAGTACGGGCTGCCGATCAAGCCGGTGATCCGCCATCCCGCGGGCGACAAGGTCGATCCGCCGTGGCAGCCCGCGTACGCCGAATACGGGGTTTGTATCAATTCGGGCAAGTATGACGGCCTCGATTTCGATGCTGCAGTGGACGCGATCGCCGCCGACCTGGCGGCGAAAAAGCTCGGGGAAAAGCAAGTTCAGTGGCGCCTGCGCGACTGGGGCCTGTCGCGCCAGCGCTACTGGGGCACGCCGATCCCGATCGTCCACTGCGCGGCGTGCGGCGACGTGCCGGTGCCCGAGGACCAGCTGCCGGTGCGGCTGCCCGAGGACCTCGTGCCCGACGGCACCGGCAACCCGCTGGCGAAGATGCCGTCGTTCTACGAGACCACCTGCCCGCAGTGCGGCAAGCCGGCGAAGCGCGAGACCGACACGATGGACACGTTCGTCGACTCGTCGTGGTACTTCGCGCGCTTCGCCTGCCCGGGGCAGGACCAGGCAATGGTCGACGAGCGCGCGAAGTACTGGATGCCGGTCGACCAGTACATCGGCGGCATCGAGCACGCGATCCTGCACCTGCTCTACTCGCGCTTCGTGCAGCGCGCGATGCGCGACGAGGGCCTGATGCCCGGCGTCTCCGAGCCGTTCAGGAACCTGCTCACGCAGGGCATGGTGCTCGCCGAGTCGTACTACACCGACGCCGGCGGCCGGCGGGAATGGATCAACCCCGCGGACGTGGTGGTCACGAGGGACGCGAAGGGGAAGATTCTTACTTCAAAGACCAAGGAAGGCCGCGACGTCGTGTACGACGGCATCGGCACCATGTCGAAGTCGAAGAACAACGGCGTCGACCCCCAGGCGCTCATCGACAAGTACGGCGCCGACACGGCGCGCTTCTATACCATGTTCGCCTCGCCGCCGACCAATACGCTCGAGTGGAGCGACGAGAGCGTCGAGGGCTCGTACCGCTTCTTGAAGCGCGTCTGGGCCTTCGCCCTCGCCTACACCGCCTCGCACAAGACGACGGTGCACGACAAGGCGGCGCGGCACGAGATCCACGCCGCGCTGAAGCAGGCGAACTACGACATGGAGCGCCACCAGTTCAACACGGTCGCCTCCGCCTGCATGAAGGTCCTGAACGCGATCGAGAAGGCCGGCCCGGCGAGCGCGAGCGCGAACGAGGGCCTGTCGATCCTGGTTCGGCTGCTCTCGCCGATCACGCCGCACATCAGCCACCATCTGTGGCAGCAGTGCGGCTTCGGCGAGGACGTAATGGTTGCGCCCTGGCCGCAGCCCGACGCCGCGGCGCTCGAGCTCGACGAGATCGAGCTCGTGGTGCAGGTGAACGGCAAGCTGCGCGGGTCGATCCGGGTCCCCAAGGCCGCGGACAAGAAGGCGATCCAGGATCTGGCAGTGTCGAACAGCAACGTGAAGAAGCACATCGAAGGCCAGCCCATCAAGAAGGTGGTGGTGGTGCCCGGCCGGCTCATCAACATCGTCGTGTGAGAGCCCTCGCCTTCCTCGCCGCCCCGCTTCTCGCCCTCCTGCTCGCCGGCTGCGGCTTCCAGCTGCGCGGCACGGCGGACGTGCCCTTCCAGACGATCCATGTCGCCGGCGCCACCGGCGGCATCGCGCTCGACCTGAAGCGGCAGATCCAGGCCGGCACGAACGCGAAGGTGCTCGACGAGCCGCGCGGGGCCGACGCGATCCTCCTGTTCACGCAGGAGCTGCGCGAGAAGGAGATCCTCTCCCTCACCGGCACCGGGCGCGTGCGCGAGTTCCGCCTCAACTACCGCGTCGGCTTCCGCCTGCACGACGGCAAGGGCGGCGACTACCTGCCGCAAAGCGCGCTGGTGCTCAGCCGCGACGTGACGTTCAACGACTCCGAGGTGCTGGCGAAGGAAGCGGAGGAGGCGCTGCTCTTCCGCGACATGCAGACCGACATGGTGCAGCAGATCATGCGGCGCCTCGCCGCCTCGAAGAGGCCGGTGGCCAGGGTTCAATGAGCCGCGCGCGATGCGGCTGAAGCCGGAGCAGCTCGACGCAAGCCTCGCGCGCAAGCTCGCGCCGTCATACCTGGTGCACGGCGACGAGGCGCTCCTCGCGCTCGAGGCGGCCGACGCCATCCGCGCCGCCGCGCGCAAGCAGGGCTTCACGCAGCGCGAGGTCCTGGAAGCCGACCGCGCCTTCGACTGGAGCGAGTTCACCCACGCGGCGGGTAGCGCCTCGCTTTTTGGCGATCGCAAGGTGGTGGAGCTGCGGCTGCCGACCGGCAAGCCGGCCGCCGCCGCCTCGCAGGCGCTCGCGGCCTACGCCGGGCGGCCGAATCCGGACGTGGTCCTGCTCGTCACCATGCCGCGCCCGGAAGGGCAGTGGTGGAAGGCCGACTGGTTCACCGCGCTCGAGCAGCTCGGCTCGGTCGTCGAGGTCGAGCCGGTGCCGCGCACGAAGCTACCGGCCTGGCTCTCGCAGCGGCTCGCGCTGAACGGGCAGAGCGCGCAGGGCGAAGCGCTCGAGTTCCTCGCCGCGCGGGTCGAAGGCAACCTGCTCGCGGCGCACCAGGAGGTGCAGAAGCTCGCCCTGCTGGCGCCGCCGGGCGAGCTCTCCCTCGAGCAGGTGCAGGCCGCGGTCGCCGACGTGGCGCGCTTCGAGCCGGGCGCCGCGGTCGAGGCGCTCCTCGCGCGCGATACGGCGCGCTATGTCCGGGTCATCGAAGGGCTGCGCGCCGAGGGCGAGGCGCCGCAGCTCCTGCTCTTCGTCCTCGCCGGCGCGCTGTTCGTCCTGCAAGGGCTGCAGCGCGGCGGCTCGCCCGACGCGCTCTTCCTCCAGCACCGGTTCTTCAACAAGCGCCTTCAGCCGGCCGTGCAAGCCGCCGGCCGGCGCTTCGGCGCGCCGGCCATCGCGGCCGCCCTCGCCCACGCTTCGCGCATCGACCAGGCCTCGAAGGGCGTGGCCGACGGCGATCCGTGGGAGGAGTTCGTGAAGCTAGGCCTTCGCCTTCACCAGGTCTGATTCCGCCATCAGCAGCACCTCGTGCCACTTGCGCACGGTCGCGAGGTGCTCGGCCTCGTGCTCGAGGGCCTGCTCGAACTGGCCCGCCATGTCCTCGTGTCCCATCTTCCGCGCCAGGGCGATCAGGTCCTCCCAGGCCGCGTTGTCGGTCAGCTCCGCGATCAGGAGCGCGTCCAGCGACTGGGCGACCGTGGTCTTCGGGTCGGTGATGACCTGCATCAGGCCGGCGGAGGCGACGCCGGCGACGTCGGCGCAGGGCGTCTGCGCCGTCGGGTCGCCGCCGAGGAACTCGATGCACTCGCCGACCAGCGCGAAGTGCTTCGCCTCCTCGTTGCGGATTCGCACCAGCTCCTCGTCCTCGATCGCGCCCGGCTTCTGGGTGCGGCATTTGGCGATGAAGGCGTCGTAGAGCCGCGTCCCGGTGCGCTCGAAGGCGAGGCGCTCGCCGAGCTTGTCGAGGAAGACGCGCGGCGGCGCGCCCACCGGCTCCGCCTCGCCGATATAGCCGCTGCGCAGCCTGGCCATCGCCCGCTCGTCGCCCTCGGAGGTGGGCATGGAGAACTTCGCATCCATGCCGGCGAGCATCTTCTCGATGTCGACCGGCGAGGTGGCGATGCCGGTCTTGTTCGGGCCGAGTCCGGCCTCGCGCTGCTGTGGTTTTGCCATGGTGGGGTTCCGTTCCTAGAGGTTGACGACTTTCAGCTTGAGCTCCGTGCCCGGGGCCCAGGTATATCCGGCGGAGACCGCCTGCGACGGCGAGCCCTCCGAGTTGAGCTGCCGGCGATAGTCGAGGCTCGACTTGGGCTCGTCCTTCTTGTCGACGAAGTCGAAGCCGTCCGCGCGCAGGTCCACTTCCTTCTCGAGCACGCCGCGCACGAAGTCGCGCTGGCTCTTGTACTCGATCGGATCGGGCAGCGTCTCGGGCAGGAACTCCGCCGGGTCGCGCTTCTCGTGCTCCTTGAACAGATCCGCGACGATGCGCAGGTGGCCCAGCTCGTAGTCGAGGAAGCGCTCCCAGATCGCCTTGATGCGCGGGTTGGTCTCCGACTGCACGCAGCTGTAGTAGTTGTAGACCTCGCAGGCCTCGTGCATCAGCCACTTCTCCATCCAGGTCTCGCGCGGGTCGATGATCGACTCGTACTGCGTGATGTGCTGCTCCTCGATGTGCCCGATCTCGGCGTAGAGCTGGCGCGCCACCGGGTCGGCGTACGTCGGCCCGACGTTCATGTAGAAGTTGTGCGTCTGCTGCTCCCCCGACATGATCGTGAGGGCGTGCAGCTTGGTGAGCGGATCGGCCTTCGCGCGGTCGTAGGGGCGGCGCAGGTCGTGCTCGGGCGCGCGGTGCTCGTCGATCGTCGGGCGGCCCGGGAGGATGTCCGTGTAGCTCTGCAGGATGTTGTTCGCGTCCTTGCCCTCGAGGCGGTCCATCAGGGCGGAGTAGCGGTACATGTGGTCGAAGTCCTCCAGCAGGCCGTAGCGGTAGACCTGCGCGAGGTACGGGTCGGGCTCCTTCTGCGCCACGGCGGCGGTGACCTCGATCGCGACCTGCTCGTAGCCGATGGTCGTCTCCAGCGTCGAGTGGTCGGCGCCGAGCAGCCAGTTCACCATCACCTGCTGGTGCACTTCCTTGCGCCGCACCTCGGCGAGCACGCGCTGCAGCGCCGGGTCGGGGCACATGCGGGCGAAGCTGTGCGAGAAGCGCTTCGCCTCTTCCTCGATGCCGTTCATGAGGATGACGCGGATCCGGGTGAAGGCGTCGTCGTCGAGCTTGCTGATCGGCGGCTGCACGAGCTCGCGCCAGGTGAACTTCTGCTTGTCGAGCGCGGCGCCTTTCTCGCGCAGCAGGGAAAAAGCCATGGGGATCTCCTCGGTTCGGTTGCGGGGCAGCCTGAGCTAGCAATCGCCGTACCGTTGCGGCGTTGGGCTAAGATTGGCCATGGCCGCGACCCAGCCCCTGCAAACCCAGGACCTCCGCGAGGAAATGCGCGAGATGGGAAGGCGCGCGCGCGCCGCCTCGCGCGCTCTCGCGCGCGCGGATACCGCCGCCAAGGACCGGGCGTTGCGCGCGATCGCCCGCGCGCTGCGCCAGCGCGCCGCCGAGATCCTCGAGGCGAATGCGCGCGACGTGGCGCAGGCGCGTAGCGCAGGACGCGACGGCGCCTTCGTCGACCGGCTGACCCTGCAGAGCGTCGAGCCGATGGCCGAAGGCCTCGAAGCCGTCGCCGCGCTCGCCGATCCCGTCGGCCAGGTGACCGGGCGCGTGACCCGCCCGAGCGGCATCGAGGTGGCGCGCATGCGCGTGCCGCTCGGCGTGATCGGCATCATCTACGAGTCGCGCCCGAACGTGACCGCGGACGCGGCCGCGCTGTGCATCAAGTCCGGGAACGCCTGCATCCTGCGCGGCGGCTCCGAGGCGCTGCACGCCAACCGCGCGATCGCCGAATGCGCGCGCGCCGGGCTCCGCGAAGCCGGACTGCCCGAGACCGCCGTGCAGCTCGTGCAGACGCCGGACCGCGCGGCGGTCGGCGAGTTGGTCACGATGACCGAGTACGTGGACATCATCGTGCCGCGCGGCGGCAAGGAACTGATCGAGCGGCTGTCGCGCGAGTCGCGCATCCCGATGATCAAGCACCTCGACGGCGTCTGTCATGTCTACATCGACGACCAGGCGGACGCGGGAATGGCCATCCGCATCGCCGACAACGCGAAGACCCAGCGCTACGGCACCTGCAACACCATGGAGACGCTGCTCGTCGCCGAGGGGATCGCCGCGCAGGTTTTGCCGCAGATCGGAAAAATCTTCGCGGCGAAGGGCGTCGAGATGCGCGTCGATGCCTTGGCGAAGAACATTCTTCCCGGCGCGAGAAGCGCCGAGGACCAGGACTACTACACCGAATGGCTCGCCCCGGTGGTGTCGATCCGGGTGGTGAAGGGCCTCGACGAGGCGATCGAGCACATCGCGAAGTACGGCTCGCAGCACACCGACGCCATCGTCACCGGCGACCGCGCCCGCGCCGAGCGCTTCCTGCGCGAGGTGGACTCGGCCTCGGTGATGTGGAACGCCTCGACGCGCTTCGCCGACGGCTTCGAGTTCGGCCTGGGCGCCGAGATCGGCATCTCCACCGACAAGCTGCACGCGCGCGGCCCGGTCGGCCTGGAAGGGCTGACCACGCAGAAGTTCGTCGTGCTCGGGCACGGAGAAATCCGCTCGTCTTGACGCCGGTCGGCCTCCTGGGCGGCACCTTCGATCCGGTCCACAACGCGCACCTGGCGATGGCGAACGCCGCGCTGCGCGCCCTGCCGCTGCAGAAGGTGATCTTCATGCCGACGGGCACGACCCGCTACCGCAAGCCCGCGGTCGCCTCGGCGGAGCAGCGCCTGGCGATGCTGAAGCTCGCGCTCGACGGGGAGCCGCGCTTCGAGATCGACCCGCGCGAGCTCTCGCCCGCGGCGTCAGGCTACAGCGCGGACACCCTGGCCGAGCTGCGCGAGGAGCTCGGCCCGCGCGTGCCGATCTATTTCCTGATGGGCGCCGACCAGTACGCGAAGCTCGACGCCTGGCACCGGCCGCAGGAGGTGCGAAAGCTCGCCCGCATCGCGGTGTTCGCCCGGCCCGGCGCGCCGGCGCCCGATCTCTCCGTGGAACAGATCTCCATGCCGGCGATGGCCGTCTCGGCGAGCGACATCCGTGCGCGGGCGGCGCGCGGCGAGGACCTCGGCGGGCTCGTCCCGCCGGCGGTACAGAACTATATCCAGCGCGAAAGGCTCTACACCTGATGGATCTGCGCACCAAGGAGCGGGCGGTCGTCGACGCCCTCGAGGACATCAAGGGCTACGACATCGTGGTCTACAACACCGCGGCGCTGCCGACGATGTTCGAGCGCGTGGTGATCGCGAGCGGCGACTCGAACCGGCAGGTGCGCGCGCTCGCCGACAACGTCCGCGACAAGCTCGAGGCGCTCGGCGCCCGGGTCTACGGCGTCGAGGGAACCGACGCGAGCGAATGGGTGCTGGTGGACTTCGGCGACCTGGTCGTGCACGTCATGCATCCCACGGTGCGCGGCTTCTTCAAGCTCGAGGAGATCTGGGGCGGCAAGAGCGTCAAGCTCCCGGTGGCGGGGAAGGCGCCGGCGGCCCGGAAGAAGGCGCCGGCGAAAGCGAAGAAGGCCGCCGCCAAGAAACCCGCGAAGCGCGCAACCCGTGGCAAGGCTGCACGTCCTCGCCGTCGCAAGTAGGCTCCCGGCCTGGGCCGAGGCGGCCTGCGCCGACTACGCGCGCCGCATGCCGCGCGGCTATGCGGTTTCTCGAAAGGCCTTTCCTTCACTTGAGAAGCTGAAAGCATCCTTGCCCAGCAAAGGCCGCCTGGTCGCACTGGACGAGAAGGGCGAAGACCTGACGACCGCGCAGTTCGCCAGGCTGCTCGGCGAGGAGACGCTGTTCCTGATCGGCGGCGCCGACGGGCTGCCCGGGGACGTGAAGAAGGGCGCCGCTCGGGTCGTGCGGCTCTCCTCGCTGACGCTGCCGCACGCGCTCGCGCAGGTCGTGCTGCTCGAGCAGATCTACCGCGCGGCGACGCTCCTCACCGGGCATCCGTACCACCGCGCGTAAGCTACACTCGGGCGGGCATGGCGGCCCCCCAGGATCGCGGCATCTACCTCGCTTCCCGCAGCCCGCGCCGGCGCGAGCTGCTGACGCAGATCGGCGTGCGCTACCACCTGCTGCTGTTCCGCGAGCGCGCCGACAGCCCGCAGGAGGTCAACGAGGACCCGCTCGCGGGGGAATCGCCGGACGCCTACGTCGTGCGCCTCGCCCGCAGCAAGGTGGAAGCCGGCTGGGGCCGCATGGTGCAGCGGAACCTGCCGCACGCGCCGGTGCTCTCGGCCGACACCACCGTCGCGCTCGACGAGCGCATCTTCGGCAAGCCGGCCGACCGCAAGGAAGCCGGCGACATGCTCGCCGCGCTCTCCGGCAGGAGCCACGAGGTGCTGACCGCCGTGGCGATCAAGTGGGACGATGCGCTGCACAGCGCGCTGTCGCGCTCGGAAGTGCGCTTCAAGGACCTCTCCGGGGCGGAGATCCGCGAGTACGTCGCCACCGGCGAAGCCGACGACAAGGCCGGCGCCTACGGCATCCAGGGCCGGGCCGGGCGCTTCGTCGTCGAGCTGCGCGGCAGCTATTCCGGCGTCATGGGGCTGCCGCTCTACGAAACCGGGCAGCTCCTCGAGCGCATCGCCCAGGGGCGCGCGCCGAGGCTCCCGTGAGCGCGCCATGAGCGAGGACATCCTCATCAACGTCACGCCGCAGGAGACGCGCGTCGCCGTGGCCGCCGCCGGCGTGGTGCAGGAGCTGCTGGTCGAGCGCGAGGCGAGCCGCGGCCTGGTCGGCGACCTCTACATGGGGCGCGTCGCGCGCGTGCTGCCCGGCATGCAGTCCGCCTTCGTCGACATCGGGCTCGAGCGCGCGGCGTTCCTGCACGTGGCCGACATCCGGGAGCTGAAGAAGAACGGCGAGGAGCCCCGGCCGATCGAGAAGGTGCTCGCGGAGGGCCAGCCGATCCTCGTGCAGGTGATCAAGGACCCGATCGGCACCAAGGGCGCCCGCCTGTCCACGCAGGTGTCGATTGCCGGGCGCCTGCTGGTGTACCTGCCGGCCGCCTCCGCCCAGGGCGACCCGCACATCGGCATCTCGCAGAAGATCGGCGGCGAAGAGGGCCGGCAGCAGCTGCGCGAGCGGCTGAAGGAGCTGGTGCCCGCCGACGAGAAGGGCAGCTTCATCGTGCGCACGCTCGCGGAGGAAGCGACCGCGGAGGAGCTGCGCGCCGACCTCGACTACCTGCGCCACCTCTGGCGCGTGATCCGCGAGCGCTCCGCCTCCGCCGGGGCGGCGCCGCAGCGCCTCTACCAGGACCTGTCGCTCGCGCAGCGGGTCCTGCGCGACATGGTCACCGCGGAGACGCAGCGCGTCGTCGTCGACTCGCGCGAGAACTTCCAGAAGCTCGCCGCCTTCGCGCAGACGTACATGCCGAAGGTGCACGCGAAGCTCGCGCACTACACCGGGGAGCGGCCGCTCTTCGACCTGCACAACGTCGAGCCGGAGATCGAGAAGGCGCTCTCGCGCCGCGTCGATTTGAAAAGTGGCGGGACTCTGATCATCGACCAGACCGAGGCGCTCACGACCATCGACGTGAACACCGGCGGCTTCGTCGGCAGCCGCAGCTTCGACGACACGGTCTTCAAGACCAACCTCGAGGCGGCGCAGACGATCGCGCGCCAGCTGCGGCTGCGCAACCTGGGCGGGATCATCATCGTCGACTTCATCGACATGGACTCGCAGGAGCACCGCGGCGCGGTGCTCGACGAGCTGAAGCGCGCGCTCGCGCGGGACCGCACGCGCGTCACGGTCAACGGCTTCACCGCGCTCGGCCTGGTCGAGATGACGCGCAAGCGCACCCGGGAGTCGCTCGCGCACGTCCTGTGCGAGCCCTGCCCCACCTGCGAGGGGCGCGGCGAGGTGAAGACCGCGCCCACGGTCTGCTACGAGATCCTGCGCGAGATCCTGCGCGAGTCGCGCGCCTTCAAGGCGAAGGAGTTCCGCATCCTCGCCGCGCAGCGCGTCATCGATCTGCTCCTCGAGGAGGAGTCGGGCTCCCTGGCGATGCTCTCCGACTTCATCGGCAAGCCGGTCTCGGTGCAGGTGGAGGCGAGCTACAGCCCGGAGCAGTACGACATCGTGCTGCTGTGATGGATCCCTGCTTCCTTCCCGCGGAGAAGCTCGCCGGCCTGATCCGCCGGCGCAAGCTGTCGGTGGCCGAGGTCATGCAGGCGTTCATCGCGCAGGTCGAGCGGGTGAACCCGAAGGTCAATGCAGTGGTCACGTTCCTTCCCGAGCAGGCGCTCAAGGCCGCGCGGGCCCTCGACCGGAAGAAGGAGAAGCCGCTGCTGTGCGGGCTGCCGATCGCGTTCAAGGACATGATGGCGACGAAAGGCATCCGCACCACCTTCGGCTCGCCGATCTACGAGCACCACGTCCCTGCCGAGGACAACCTGCTGGTCGGGCGGCTGAAGGCAGCCGGCGCGATCACCCTCGGCAAGACGAACACGCCGGAGTTCGCCGCCGGCAGCCAGACCTTCAACCGGGTGTTCGGCGCGACGCTCAATCCCTACGACGTGACGAAGACCTGTGGCGGTTCTTCAGGCGGCGCGGCGGTCGCCGTCGCCTGCGGGATGCTGCCCTTCGCCGACGGCGGCGATTTCGCCGCGAGCCTGCGCAATCCCGGCAATTACTGCAACGTGGTCGGCTTCCGCCCCAGTCCCGGGCGCGTACCTTCCTGGCCGCAGGCGAATCCCTGGAGCAACATGAGCGAGCTCGGCCCGATGGGCCGCACCGTGGAGGACGCCGCGTTCCTCCTCGCCGCCATGGCCGGCCCGGATCCCCGCTCGCCGGTCTCATTCCCGGAGCCGGGAGGAACCTTCCTCCGGCCTCTGGGGAGGAGCTTCCGGAAAACGCGGATCGCCTGGAGCCACGACCTGGGCGGCTTGCCGATGGATCCGCGCGTGCCGGCGGTCCTCGAGCCGCACCGGAAGACGTTCAAGGCGCTCGGCTGCAGCGTCGCAGATGCCGAGCCGGATTTCTCCGGCGCGAAGGAAGCATTCGAAACCTTGCGCGCGTTCGTCTTCGTGCACCGCAACGGCGAGAACCTGAAGAAGCACCGCGCGCGGATGAAGGACGACATCGTCTGGAACGTCGAGCAGGGCCTGAAGCTCAGCACCGAGCAGCTCGCCTCGGCCGAGGCGAAGCGCGCGCAGATGTACCAGCGCATGCGCGTTTTCCTTGAGAAGTACGAGTTCCTGGTCTGCCCGGTGAACCAGCTGCCGCCTTATTCCATCGACACGGAATGGCCACGGGAGATCGCGGGGGTGAAGATGGACAACTACCTCGACTGGATGAAGAGCTGCTACTACATCACCCTGACCGGGCATCCCGCGATCTCCGTCCCCGCCGGCTTCACGCCCGAGGGCCTGCCGGTCGGCATCCAGATCGTCGGCCGCTACCGCGACGACTTCGGCGTGCTGCAGCTCGCGCACGCCTTCGAGCAGGCCACGCAGCACTGGAAGCGCCGCCCGCCGGTGGTCCAATGATCCGCGCCTGCACCGCGGCGGATGCGCCGCAGATCTTCGAGATCGTCAACGATGCGGCGCAGGCCTACAAGGGCATCATCCCCGCTGACCGCTGGCACGACCCGTACATGCCGATGGACCATCTCCAGGCCGAGATGGCCGACGGGGTGAAGTTCTGGGGCTACGAGGATGAGCGGCTGATCGGCGTCATGGGCATCCAGGACCGCGGGGAGGTGGACCTCATCCGCCACGCCTACGTCAGGACCGCCTTGCGCAACAAGGGCATCGGCAGGCAGTTGCTGGAATACCTCGAGACCGCGAGCGACAAGCCCATCCTCATCGGAACGTGGGCGGCGGCGACCTGGGCAATCCGCTTCTACGAGAGAAACGGCTACCGGCTGCTGTCGCGCGATGACACCGTGCGCCTGCTGAAGAAGTACTGGCGCATCCCCGAGCGGCAGGTCGAGACCTCGGTCGTGCTGGCGAGCGCGCGCTTCCTGTGAAGGCCGCCCTCGTCCGCGGCGCCGGGCCTAGATCGCCGCGATGAAGGCACGTCGGAGCGGCTGCGCTATGCCTACTGGATGCACTTCGCGGAAGGCACCGCGATGCCGCCATTGCTCCTCAAGCTGATCTTCGATCGCGTGAAGAAGTCGGCGCCGTTCCTGATCCGGCCGATTGCGCGGGCCATCGCGGACCGCGTACTGAAGTCGTTCGTCGTGCCGAACCTTGAGCGCCACCTCGACTTCATGGAAGGCGAGCTGGGGAAGAGCGAGTGGTTCGCCGGCGACGCCTTCAGCGCCGCCGACGTGCAGATGAGCTTCCCGGTCGAGGCGTCGCGCATGCGCGCCGGCCTGGACGAGCGGCGGCCGCGGCTGATGGCGTTCCTGAGGAAGATCCACGCGCGTCCCGCCTACCGGAAGGCGCTCGAGCGCGGCGGCAAGTACGACTTTGCGCGCGACTAGGCCTTCGGCAGGCGCCCCATCAGGTAGAACTCGTCGTTCGGCCGCATGCCGGTGAAGTTGGCCATGCGGTTGGAGAGGGCGAAGAGCGCCGCGATCGCGGCGATGTCCCAGATGTCGTCCTCGGAGAAACCCTGCGCGCGCAGCGGCGGGAAGTCCTCGTCCGCGATGCGCCCCGAGTCGAGGGCCACCTTCATCGCGAAGTCGAGCATTGCCCGCTCGCGCGGCGAAAGGTCGGCCTTGCGGTAGTTCACCGCGACCTGGTCGGCGATGCGCGGGTTCTTCGCCCGGATGCGCAGGATCGCCCCGTGCGCCACCACGCAGTACTGGCAGTCGTTGGCGGCCGAGGTGGCGACGACGATCATCTCGCGCTCCGCCTTGGTCAGCCCGCTGTCCTTCTCCATCAGGGCGTCGTGGTAGGCGAAGAAGGCGCGGAACTCGGCCGGACGCCCGGCAAAGGCCAGGAACACGTTCGGCACGAAGCCGGACTTCTCCTGCACTGCGGCAATCCTGTCGCGAATATCCTCGGGCAGGTCCTTCAGGTCGGGAATGGGATAGCGCATGAGGTGTTTATGATAGAGCACCCACTCAGGAGGTCATCCATGAAACACCTGTTCACCACCGCGCTGCTCGCCGTGTCGTTCACGGCGCACGCGGCCCTCAAGGAAGAGCCTGTCACTTACAAGGACGGCGACACGACGCTCAAGGGCTTCGTGGTCTACGACGACGCGAAGAAGGGCAAGCGCCCGGGCATGCTGGTGATCCACGAATGGTGGGGCATCACCAAGCACACCCGAGCCGAGGCGCGCCGCTTCGCCGAGCAGGGCTACACCGCGTTCGTCGCCGACATGTACGGCGGGGCGAAGAGCGCCGACAACCCGAAGGACGCGAGCGGCCTGATGAACTCGCTGATGGGCAACCCCAAGGCGGTGCAGTCGCGCTTCAACGCCGCGCGCTCGCAGCTCGCCAGGCATGCCACCGTGAACGCGAAGAAGGTCGGCGCCTCGGGGTATTGCATGGGCGGCACCGTGGTGCTCAACATGGCGCGCAGCGGCGCGCCGCTCGCCGGCGTGGCCGCATTCCACCCGAGTCTCGGCGGCTACAAGCCGGGCGACGGCGCGCTCAAGGCGAAGGTGCTGGTGCTGAACGGCGCCGACGACCCGTTCAACAAGCCGGAGCAGATCGAGGCGTTCAAGAAGGACATGGAAGCGGCGAAAGCCGACTACAAGTTCGTGAACTACCCGGGCGCGGTGCACGCCTTTACCAACCCGGAGGCGACCGAGAAGGGCAAGCAGTACAACATCCCGCTCGCCTACCACCCGGAAGCGGACAAGCAGTCCAAGGCCGAAGCGGACAAGTTCTTCGGCGCGGCGCTGAAGTAACGTAAAGTCGCCGCATAAGGCCGCCGCAGAAAGAGAAAGGCCGCCCTCGGGCGGCCTTTCGGATTTCTGTGGATCAGATTTTTTCGTTCAATCGGCGTACTGGCCGGCCTTCTTGATGAGCGGCGCCCACTTGTCGATCTCGGCCTTCAGGTGCGCCTGCAGCGCGGCCGGGGTCTGCTTGTCCTTCGGGAACGTCACCGCGCCGAGGTCGGCGAAGCGCTTGTTGACCGTCTCGTCCGCGAGCGCCGTCTGCAGCGCGCCGACAAGCTTGTCAATCACCGGCTTCGGCGTTCCCTTCGGCGCATAGAGCGCGTGCCAGATGCCGACGTTGGCGCCCTTGAGGCCCTGCTCCTGGAGCGTGGGAACGTCCGGCAACGAAGCGACGCGCTTCTCCGACGTGATGCCGTAGACCTTGACCTTGCCGGACTTGATCTGTGCCGTGGTGTTGGTCGTCTGGTCGCACATGAAGTCGACGGTGCCGCCCAGGAGGTCGTTCATCGCCGGCCCGGTGCCCTTGTAGGGAACCGTGAGGAAGCTCGTCTCGATGGCGCTCATGAACAGCATGCCGCAGAGATGCGAGGCGGCGCCGATGCCGGCGTTCGCGTACGACACCTTGTCCTTGTTCGCCTTGAGGTAGGCGAGGAACTCCTTGAAGTCCTTCGCCGGCATCTGCGGCTTGGCGATGATGGTCATCGGCACGTCGTTGATGAGGCCGATGTACTCGAAATCGCTCAGCGGATCGAAGCGCAGCTTGCGGTACAGCGTCGGCGTGGTGGCCATGCCGATGTGGTGGATGAGGATCGAGTAGCCGTCGGGCCTCGCGTTCTTCACCTGCTCCGGCGCGAGGATGCCGCCGGCGCTCGGCTTGTTCTCCACGATCACCGTCTGGCCGAGGGGCTTGGTCATCGCCTGCGCGACGACGCGCGCCACCGTGTCGGTCGGGCCGCCGGCGGCGAACGGCACCGTCATGGTCACGCTCTTGGTCGGATAGTTCTGCGCGAACGCGCCGCCCGCGGCGAGCGCAAGGGCGCAGGCCGCAAGGCGGAGGGACAGGCTTCTCATCTCTCGTCTCCTGGGGGTGTATGTGGCTGGGGGTCCTGGCGCGCCCGGCGGGATTCGAACCCACGACCCTTGGCTTCGGAGGCCAATACTCTGATCCGCTGAGCTACGGGCGCGTATTCCGGGCTAGAATCATACGCTTAACTCATCTCAAACAAAACACACGACTCGCGCGCATGGCCGATACCCGCATCTCCGCAGACCACGACGAACATTCCTCCTTCATCAAGACGCCGCAGCAGCTGATCGTGGTCGTCCTGCTGTCCTTCATCGTGCCGATCATCGGCATCATCCTGGTCGTGCAGCTCGTGGTCGGCAAGCCGTCCGCGGATCCGGGCGCGCTCAAGCCGGAGGCCGTCGCGGCGCGCATCCAGCCGGTCGGCGCGGTCGAGATCGGTGCCCCGGCCGCGCCGCCGGGGGCGCGCAGCGGCGAAGCGATCGTGAAGACGACCTGCGCGGCCTGCCACCAGGCCGGCGTCGCCAACGCCCCGAAGCTGGGCGACAAGGCGGACTGGGCGTCGCACATCAAGGAAGGCCTCAACGCGCTGGTCGCCAATGCGATCAAGGGCGTCGGCGCGATGCCGCCGCGCGGCGGCGACGCCAGCCTGACCGACGCCGAAGTCGCGCGCGCGGTGGTGTTCATGGCCAACCAGGCCGGCGCGAGCTTCAAGGAGCCGGCCGAGCGCAAGCCGGCGGCCAAGAAGAGCGGCAAGTAGGCGCGGCGCGCCGCGGCGGGTGCCGATGAAGCTTCTGTTCATCATCGATCCGCTGGATTCGCTCAAGGCGTACAAGGATACGACCGTCGCGATGATGCGCGCCGCGCAGGCGCGCGGCCACGCCATCTTCGTCGCCGAGCAGGCGCACCTCCACTGGCTGGGGGGACGGACCGGGGCGCTCGCGCACCGCCTCGAGCTCGCGGACAACGACGAAGACTGGTACCGCGCGCACGCGGGCGGGACGCATCCGCTCCGCGACTTCGACGCGGTGCTCATGCGCAAGGATCCGCCCTTCGACATGGAGTACGTGGCGCGCACCTGGCTGCTCTCCGCGGCCGAGCGCGAGGGCGTGCGCGTGTTCAATTCGCCGCGGGCGATCCGCGACCACAACGAGAAGTTCGCGATCGCGGAGTTCCCCGGGTTCACGGTGCCCTCCCTCGTCTGCCGGCGGATGGAGGAGCTGCAGGCCTTCGTCGAGGCGCACGGCACGACGGTGCTCAAGCGCCTCGACGGCATGGGCGGCGCCGGCATCTTCGTCGTGCGCCACGACGACCCGAACCGCAATTCCATCGTCGAGACGATTTCCGGGCACGGGACGCAGAGCGTCATGGCGCAGCGCTACATCCCGGAAATCCGCGAGGGGGACAAGCGCGTGCTGCTGATCGACGGCGAGCTCGTGCCGCAGTGCCTGGCGCGCATCCCGAAGCCGGGCGAGTCGCGCGGCAACCTCGCCGCCGGCGGCACCGGCGTGGCGCAGCCGGTCACGGCGCGGCATCGCGAGATCGCGGCGGCGCTCGGCCCGGTGCTCGCGAAGCGAGGCTTGCTCCTGGTCGGGCTGGACGTGATCGGCGACTGGCTGACCGAGGTGAACGTCACCAGCCCCACTTGCTTCCGCGAGATCCAGGACCAGACCGGGCTCGACGTCGCCGGGCTGTTCGTCGCCGCGCTGGAGCGCAACGTGCAGCGCAAGCCCGGCTAGCGCATGGTCGGCGTCCTCATCGTCTCGCATGGCGCGATCGGCCGCTCGCTCCTCGAGAGCGCGCGGCAGATCCTGGGAGAGCCGCCCCCCCAGGTGGCGACGCTCGGCGTGTCGCGCGACGACGATCCCGACGACCTGCGCCTGCGCGCGCGGCGCCTCATCAAGCAGCTCGATGCCGGCGACGGCGTCCTGGTGCTCACCGACATCTTCGGCGCGACGCCGGGCAACGTGATCGCGCGGCTGCTCGAGGACGGCCGCGTCGAGGGCGTCTCCGGGCTGTCGCTGCCGATGCTGCTGCGCGTGCTCAGCGCGCGCAGCGGCGCGCTGCGCAATGCGGTGGAGCGCGCCATCTCCGGCGGCTCCGAAGGCGTCGTGCACATGAATTCGGACCGCTGCTGCGATGGCCAGTAGGGAAGCCGAGATCGTCAACAAGCTCGGGCTGCACGCACGCGCCTCGGCCAAGCTCACGCAGCTCGCGAGCAGCTTCCAGAGCGAGATCTGGCTCTCGCGCAGCGGCCGGCGCGTCAACGCGAAGAGCATCATGGGCGTGATGATGCTCGCCGCCGGGAAGGGCTCGACGGTGCTGGTCGAGGCCGACGGCGCCGACGCGGACCAGGCGCTCGAGGCGCTGCTCGGGCTGATCGCGGACCGGTTCGGCGAGGGGGAATGAACTTCGTCCTGCACGGCCACGCGGTCTCGACCGGCATCACGATCGGCTACGCGCACCTGGTCTCGACCGCGCGCATGGAGGTCGGCCACTACGAGGTGCCGCCCGAGGATGTCGCGTCCGAGGTCGAGCGTTTCGACGCCGCGCTGAAGAGCGCGCGCGCCGACCTCGCCGCGCTGAAGGCGCAGATTCCCGCGGACGCGCCGGCGGAGTTCGCCGCCTTTCTCGACCTGCACCGCATGATCCTCGAGGATGCCTCGCTCGCCGAGGCGCCGCGCGAGCTGATCCGCAGCCGGCGCTGCAACGCCGAGTGGGCGCTCGTGCAGCAGATGGAAAAGCTCGCCGACCGCTTCGACGAGATCGAGGATGCCTACCTGCGCGAGCGCAAGGCCGACGTCCAGCAGGCCGTGGAGCGGGTCCTCAAGGCGCTGATGGGCGGGCACGCCCTCCCGGAAGCGGCGCTCACCGAGGAGGAGAAGCTGATCGTCGTGGCGCACGACCTCTCGCCCGCCGACATGATCCTCTTCAAGCGCCACCACTTCGGCGGCTTCGTCACCGACCTCGGCGGCGTCACCTCGCACACCGCGATCGTCGCGCGCAGCCTCGGCATCCCGGCCATCGTCGGCCTGCACCACGCCTACCCGACGATCAGCGAGGGCGAGCTGCTGATCGTCGACGGCCAGCATGGCGTGCTGGTCGTCAACCCCGACCCGGTGGTGCTCGCGGAGTACAAGGCGCGCCAGTCGAAGCTCGGCGCCGAGCGCCAGCGGCTGAAGCAACTGAAGAGCACGCCCGCGGCCACCCTCGACGGCACCCCGGTCGAGCTGTTCGCCAATATCGAGCTGCCGGAGGACATGCCGGACGTGCTCGAGTCCGGGGCGCAGGGCGTGGGTCTCTTCCGCACCGAGTTCCTGTTCCTCAACCGCAGCGACCTGCCGGGCGAGGACGAGCAGTTCGAGGCGTACCGGCGCGTGGCGCAGGCGATGGAGGGCCGGCCGGTCGTCCTGCGCACGCTCGACGTCGGCGCGGACAAGGCGATCAGCGAATCGCTGAGCAGCGCCAAGCCCAATCCGGCGATGGGCCTGCGGGCGATCCGCTTCTGCCTCGCCGAGCCGCACATGTTCCTCGTCCAGCTGCGCGCGATCCTGCGCGCGTCGCACTACGGCAAGGTGCGCATCCTCCTGCCGATGGTCGCGCACGTGCACGAGATCGAGCAGACGCTCACCCTGCTGCGCGAGGCGAAGCAGCAGCTCGACGAGCGCGGCCAGCCCTACGACCGCGCGGTGACGGTGGGCGGGATGATCGAGATCCCGGCGGCGGCGCTGGCGCTGCCGATCTTCATGCGCCGCCTCGATTTCCTGTCGATCGGCACCAACGACCTGATCCAGTACACGCTCGCCATCGATCGCACCGACGACGCGGTGGCCCACCTGTACGACCCGCTGCACCCGGCGGTGCTCTCGCTCGTCGCGAGCACCATCCAGACCGCCACGCGCGGCGGCATGCCGATCGCGGTGTGCGGCGAGATGGCCGGCGACCTGCAGCTCACGCGCCTGCTCCTCGGCATCGGCCTGCGCAACTTCTCCATGCACCCCTCGCAGCTCCTGGCGATCAAGGACCGGATCCTCGGCACGAAGCTCGGCGAGATGCAGACGCTCGCGCAGCGCGTGCTGCGCGCCACCGACCCCGTCAAGACCCGCGAGCTGCTCGCGCAGCTCAACTCCTGAGGAGCCTTCCATGAGAATTGCCCTGGTCCTTGCTTCGCTCGTCTATTCGCTCAGCTCTTTCGGCCAGGCCTGGCCGTCGCGGCCGGTCAAGCTCGTCGTGCCGTTCCCGGCCGGCAGCGCGACCGACCAGATCGCGCGCGTCGTCGGCCAGCAGCTGCAGGAAGCGCTCGGCCAGCCGTTCGTCGTCGACAACAAGGCCGGCGCGTCGGGCTCGATCGCCGCCGCCGAGGTCGCCAAGGCGGCCCCGGACGGCTACACGCTGATGGTCACGACAAACACGCCGCAGGCGGCCAACGTCAGCCTGTTCAAGAAGCTGAACTACGACCCGGTCAAGGACTTCGCGCCGGTCGCGCGCCTCGGCACGATCTCGTTCGTGCTCATGGTCCGGCCCGACTTTCCGGCGAAGGACCTCAAGCAGTTCATCACCCACGCGAAGTCGAACCCCGGCAAGCTCTCCGGCGGCTACGGCTCGGCCGGCTCGCAGGTCTCGCAGGCCATGCTGCGCTCCATGGCGAAGATCGACTTCATCGACGTGCCTTACAAAGGCCTGCCGCAGGCGATCACCGACGTCCTCGGCGGCTCGATCACCTTCACCTTCGCGGACCTGGCCAACGGCCTGGCGCAGATGAAGGGCGAGAAGCTGCGGCCGATCGCCGTCACCTCCGAGAAGCGCTCGCGCCTCGCGCCCGAGATCCCCGCGCTCGCGGAGGAGCTGCCCGGCTACGAGCTGATCGCCTGGTTCGCGCTCATGGCGCCTGCCGGCACGTCCCCCGACACGGTGGCGCGACTGCACAAGATCGTGGATGCATCGCTCGCCAAGCCCGAGATCGCGGCGCGCTTTGCCGCGCTCGGCACGGACGTGGCGCCGATGAATCCGCAGCAGCTCGCCGCCTTCATCCAGTCCGAGATCGCCAAGTGGGCGAAGATGACGAAGGAAGCCGGCATCGAGCCGCAGTAGGCGCAATAGAATCGGGCCATGAGCGGCCCCCTTTCCGGCGTCCGGGTCCTGGACCTCACCACGGTGGTGATGGGCCCGTACGCCACGCAGATCCTCGGCGACTTCGGCGCCGACGTCATCAAGGTCGAGTCGCCCGAGGGCGACGTGATCCGCAACGCCTGGCCGTTCCGCAACCCGGGCATGGGAACGATCTTCCTCAACACCAACCGCAACAAGCGCTCGGTCGTGCTCGACCTGAAGAAGGACGAGGCGCGCGCGGCCTGCCTCGCCCTCGCGGCGAAGGCGGACGTGCTGGTCTACAACATCCGCCCGGCGGCGATGGCGCGCCTCAAGCTCTCCTACGAGGACGTGAAGAAGGCGAACCCGCGAATCATCTACGTCGGCTGCTTCGGCTTCAGCCAGCGCGGGCCGAACGCCGCGAAGGCCGCCTACGACGACATGATCCAGGGCGCCGCCGGGATTCCGTACCTGCTCAAGCGCCAGGGCGCGGCCGAGCCGCGCTACGCGCCGATGATCGTCGCCGACCGCTCGGTGGGCCAGCAGGTGGCGAGCGCGGTGAGCGCGGCGCTCTACTACCGCGAGAAATCCGGCCACGGCCAGCGCATCGACGTGCCGATGTACGAGCACCTGCTGCAGATGATCCTGGGCGATCACCTCGGCGGCTACACCTTCGAGCCGCCGCACGGCCCGCCGGGGTACGTGCGCATCCTCTCCCCCGACCGCCGGCCCTACGAGACGAAGGACGGCTATGTCTGCGCGCTCATCTACAACGACAAGCAATGGAAGGGCTTCCTCGAGGTGATCGGCCGGCAGGCGCTGCTCGCGACGCCCGAGTACGCCACCCACGAGGCGCGCAGCCAGAACTACGACGCGGCCTACCGGATGGTCGCCGAGGAGCTGAAGAAGCGCACCACCGCCGAGTGGATCGCGGCCTTCGAGCGGGCGGACATCCCGGTGCAGCGCATGAACAGCCTGGACGACATCGTCGCCGACCCGCACCTCGCGGCGATCGGCTACCTGCAGAGCGTCGAGCACCCGACCGAGGGCCGCATCAAGACGCTCGCCGTGCCCTCCGAGTGGTCCGAGTCGACGCCGGAGTACCGCCGCCATGCGCCGCGCCTCGGCGAGCACACCCGAGAGGTCCTGGAGGAAGCCGGGCTGTCCGCCGAGCGCATCCAGCAGCTCATCGACGCAGGAGCCGCAAAGACCGCGGACTGACTCTATAATCCGTAGCGCGCCGATTTGAATCAGCTTGCGGGCGCCTAACAAATACCGCTAAAGAGATGAACGCACCGCCGCACGATCCCTTGTCCGCAGGTCCGGTCGTCGCCCAGAAGGCACGCTTCGACGAGCCGCTCAAGCTGCGCGGCGGCGGCACGCTCCCTTCCTACGAGCTCGCCTACGAGACGTACGGCACGCTGAATGCGGCGAAGTCGAACGCGGTGCTGGTGTGCCATGCGTTGAACGCTTCGCACCATGTCGCCGGGTTCTACGCGGGCGAGGAAAGCAACGTGGGCTGGTGGGACAACCTGGTCGGGCCGGGCAAGCCGCTCGATACGCGGCGCTTCTTCGTCGTCGGCTCGAATTACCTCGGCAGCTGCTTCGGCTCGACCGGGCCGGCCTCGACCAACCCCGCGACCGGCAAGCCGTGGGGGGCCGACTTCCCGGTCGTGACGGTCGAGGACTGGGTCGAGGCGCAGGCGCGCCTCGCCGACCAGCTCGGCATCGAGACGTTCGCCGCGGTGATCGGCGGCTCGCTCGGCGCGATGCAGGCCATGCAGTGGACGCTCTCGCACCCGGCGCGCGTGCGCCACAGCCTG
>CBDDRX010000130.1:0-10445 GCA_965233165.1 uncultured bacterium
ATAGCTACGAGCGACGAAAGGCTTGGTTGCCTTGGATTCATCGCTACAACTGGCACCGCCCTCACGCCAGCCTCAACTACAAACCGCCCATCCGCCGCCTCAGCCTGTCCGTGAACAACCTATCGGCTTTACACAGCTAGCCCTATACTCGCGGCCGATGGAACACCACGCCAATCCGCTGCTCGTCCAGGCCGCGATCTATTTCGCCTCGGCAGTGGTCGCGGTGCTGATCGCGCAACGCCTGGGCCTGGGCTCCGTCGCCGGCTACCTGCTCGCCGGCGTGGCGATCGGGCCGTGGGGCCTCAAGGTGGTCGGCAGCGTGCAGGACATCCGCGCGTTCGCCGAGCTCGGCGTGGTGTTCCTGCTCTTCGTGATCGGCCTGGAGCTCGAGCCGCGCCGCCTGTGGAGCATGCGCACCAAGCTCGCCGCGCTCGGCCTGTCGCAGGTCCTCGGCACGATCGCGGCCATCGCCCTCCTCGGCTGGGTCCTCGGCGTCGACGCGCGCGTGGCGATCATCGCCGGCATGGCGCTGTCGCTGTCCTCCACGGCGATCGCGCTGCAGCCGCTCACGGAGCGCGGTGCCCTCGGCACCCACGGCGGCCAGTCCGCGTTCGCGATCCTGCTTTTCCAGGACCTCGCCGTCATCCCGATGCTCGCGCTGCTGCCGCTGCTCGCCGCGGCACAGTCCACCGGCGGCTTCGACTGGCACGACGTCGCCTATCCCGGCGCCGCGATCGCCGCGACGCTGGTCTTCGGCCACTACCTCGTGCGGCCGGTGTTCCGGCACATCGCGCGCACGCGGCTGCGCGAGGTCTTCACCGCGTTCGCGCTGCTCCTCGTGCTCGGCATCGCGCTCGGCTACGAGGCGGTGGGGCTTTCCATGGCGCTCGGCGCCTTCCTCGCCGGCGTGCTGCTCGCCGAATCGGAGTACCGGCACGAGATCGAGGCCGCGGTGGAGCCGTTCAAGGGCTTGCTGCTCGGCCTATTTTTCATCTCCGTCGGCATGGGCGCGGATTTCTCCGTGCTCCTCGCGCGCCCGTTCATGGTGATCGGCCTGGTGGCGGGCCTCTTCCTCGTCAAAGGCGCGCTGCTGTGGGTCATTGCGCGCCGCGCGAATCTGCCGGCATCCGAGCTGCCGCTCTTCGTGCTGCTCCTCGCGCCGGGGAGCGAGTTCGCGTTCGTGCTGCTCGGGCACGGCGCCACCACGAGCCTGATGCCCGCGCAGACGGCGGCCGCGGTCACGCTGGCGGTCGCGCTGTCGATGCTGCTCTCGCCGTTCCTCCTCGCCCTGCATGACCGCGTCCTCGCGCCGCGCCTCGCTTCCGCCGCTGCGCGGGAGGCGGTCCGCGGTTCCACGGGGCTGCCGCAGCCGGGGCTGGTCATCGTCGCCGGGCTCGGGCGCGTCGGCCAGGTCGTCGCGCGCCTGCTCGCCGCGAGCGGGCACAACCCGACGGTTCTCGACGACGACCCGGACCACGTCGAGCAAAGCCGCAAGTTCGGGTTCCGCGCCTTCTACGGCGACGCCACGCGCCTCGATCTCCTCCATGCTGCGGGCGCCGACAGCGCGCACCTGCTGGTCGTCGCCCTGGACAACGCCGAGGCGGCGACGACGCTGGTGCGCACCGCGCGCAAGCATTTCCCGAGCCTGAAGATCGTCGCGCGCGCGCACGACATGCGGCACATGTTCCAGCTGCGCGACCTGGGCGCGCACCTGATCGAGCGCGAGACCTGGCTCTCGGCGATGAAGCTCGGCGAGGCGGCGCTCGCCGCGGCAAGCGGCGACGCCGGGCGCGCCGCGCGCGCCGCCCAAGCCTTCGCCGAGCACGACCGCGAGGTGGTGTCGAAGCTCTACGAAGTACACCGCAGCGCGCCGGATGCGCACATCACGGTCTCGAACGAGCTGCGCGACGAGCTCGCGCGCACCCTCACGGCCGACGAAGCCCGCCGCAGCGCAACCTAATCAGGGACGCACCACGATTTCCCTGCTGGAAATCGTGGTGCGTCCCTATTTCTTGGACAGCTTGCCGTCCTGCAGCTCGAAAACCCGCTCGGCGCGGGCGGCGATGCCGGCGTCGTGGGTGACGATGACGAAGGCGGTGCCATGGGAGGCCGAGAGGCGCACCATCGCGTCGAACACCTCGTCCGCGGTATGCGCGTCGAGGTTGCCGGTCGGCTCGTCGGCGAGCACGCACGCCGGGCTGGTCACGAGCGCGCGCGCGAACGCGCAGCGCTGGCGCTCGCCGCCGGAAAGCTCGCCCGGCTGGTGCTGCAGGCGATGCCCGAGGCCGACCTCCGTCAGGGTGCCTTTTGCTTTCTCGAAGGCCGCCCCGCGCTCCATGCGGCGGATGAGGAGCGGCATGGCCACGTTCTCGACCGCGGTGAACTCGGCCAGCAGGTGGTGAAACTGGTAGACGAAGCCGAGTGTCTCGTTGCGCAGGCGGCCGCGCTCCGCTTCCCCCATCTCGCCGAGCGGCTTGCCGCGCACGAAAACGGACCCGGCGCTCGGGGCATCGAGGCCGCCGAGGAGGTGCAGGAGCGTCGATTTCCCGGAGCCGGAGCGCCCCATGATCGCCACCCGCTCGCCGGGGTGGATGTCGAGGTCCACGCCCTGGAGCACCGGGACCGGCTGCGGCCCCTCGTAGGTCTTCGCGAGGCCGCGGCAGGAAAGGACCGGCTCACTCATAGCGCAGCGCTTCCGCCGGGTTGACGCGCGCCGCGCGCCAGCTCGGGTAGAGCGTCGCCAGGAAGGACAGGCCGAGCCCCATCAGCGACACCGCGAGCACGTCGCCGAGCTGCAGGTCCGAAGGCAGGTCGGGAATCAGGTAGACGTCCTTGGACAGGAACTTGATGCTCAGCGCGCGCTCGATCGCGGGGACGATCACGTCGATGTTGAGCGCGGTCACGATCCCGACGCCGACGCCGGCCAGCGTGCCGACGACGCCGATGACCATGCCCTGGACGATGAAGATCTGCATCACCGAGCCGGGCGCGGCCCCGAGGGTGCGCAGGATCGCGATGTCGGCCTGCTTGTCCGCGACCGCGACGACCAGGGTCGAGATGATGTTGATCGCCGCGACGAGGATGATGATCGACAGGATGATGAACATCAGCCGCTTTTCGATCTCCACCGCGCGGAAGAAGTTGGCGTGGCTGCGCGTCCAGTCGGCGGCGAACACGTCCTGCGGCAGGCTCGCCATCAGCTCGCGCGCGACCGTGCGCGCGGCGAACAGGTCATCCAGCTTCAGCCGCACGCCGGTCGCCGCGTCGCCCAGCTGGTAGAGGGCCTGCGCGTCCTCGATGTGGACCAGCACCAGCCCGCCGTCGGCTTCGCCGAAACCCGCGTCGAAGGTTCCCACGAGCGTGAACTGCTTGAGGCGCGGGATGAGGCCCGCCGGGGTGACGACGCCCTGCGGCGCGATCAGCGCCACCTTGTCGCCGGGGATCACGCCCAGCGCGCGCGCGAGATCGCCCCCGACCACCATGCCGAACTCGCCCGGCTTCAGCGCATCGAGCGAGCCTGCGCGCATGTGCTTGGCGAACTCCGCCACCCGCTCCTCCTGCGCCGGCTCGATCCCGCGCACGAGGGCGCCGCGCACCGCCTGGCCGGCCGAGAGCATCGCCTGGCCCTGGACGAACGGCGCCGTGGCGATCACCCGTGGGTGCTTCGCCGCCTGCTCCGCCACCTCGCGCCATTCGGGCAGGCGGCTATTGGGGCCGCTGATCTGGACGTGCGAGACGACGCCCAGGATGCGCGTGCGCACCTCCTTCTGGAACCCGTTCATGACCGATAGCACGACGATCAGCGCCCAGACGCCCACGCCGATGCCGATCATGGAAACCAGGGAGTTGATGCCGATGAAGCGGTTGCGGCGCCTGGCGCGGGTATAGCGCAGGCCGACGAGGAGCTCGTAGCGCATCGATAAGGGGGATCCGGCGCGAGAATACTACAATCGTCGCAACGATCCCGGAGCGAGGCCATGGATACCGACGCCGCCAAGCTGCTGAACAAGCTGATCCACAAGGAGCGCATCGCGCACCTCGGCACGCTGCGCGGGACCGGGAAGGATGCGGCGCCGATGGTGTCGATGACGCTGTTCGTCCCGGAGAGCGACTTCTCCGTGTTCTACCTGCACATCAGCCGCCTCGCGTGGCACACCCAGGACCTCCTGCAGGACCCGCGCTGCGCGCTGTCGATCGCGCAGACCGACGACGGGCGGCCCGACCCGTTCAGCCTGCCGCGCGTCACCATCCGCGGCGAGGCGAGCGAGATCGCGAACCACGACGAGATGGTGCCGGACCTCAAGGTCGCATGGATCAGCCGGTTTCCGCGCCAGCAGAACACCTTCGCGCTCGCCGACTTCGCGTTCTGGCGCCTCGCGCCCCGCGACGCGCGCTTCGTCGCCGGCTACGGCTCGATCCATAACCTGTCGCCCGCCGAGCTCGAGCGTGCGAGCCATTGACCACGTCTCGCTGACCGTGCGCGACCTGAAGAAGGTCCGCCGGTTCTATGAGGAAGTCTTCAAGGCGCTGATGATGGTGAAGGCGTACGAGCGCGACGACGCCGTCGGCTACGGCGAGCGCAACCGGCCCGGCGACGACGGCCACAGCTACCTCAGCATCTATCAATCCGGACAAGCCAGCGTGGATCCGCGCCGCCACTGCTGCTTCCGGGCGGCGAGCGCGGCCGAGGTGCGGGCCTTCCACGCCGCGGGGCTGGCGGCGGGCGGGCGCGACGCCGGCGCGCCGGGGCTGCGGCCGCACTACCACGCGAAGTACTACGCGGCGTTCCTCGAGGACCCGGAAGGCAACCGCATCGAAGCGGCCTGCCACGACGGCGAGTAGATGCTGGTCCTGCTGAAGCTCCTCGTCCGGGCCGTGGCGATCGCGGACTTCGTCGCGTTCACCGCGCTGCTCTACCTGCTGTCGTGGCTGCCCTGGCGGGGGAAGCATCCGGTGGCCGTGCTGTTCAACGCCTGGTGCCGCTGCTTCGTGCGCGCGATCGGCGTCGATCTGCGCCTGCACCAGAAGAACCTGCGGCGCCTGCCGGAGCGCTTCATCCTCGTCGCCAACCACCCGGCGGCCTTCGAGGACATCGGCATCCCGGCGCTCTTCGACGTCGTCTCCCTCGCCAAGCTGCAGGTGCAGGACTGGTTCGTCGTCGGCCGCATCAGCAGGGCGGCGGGCACGCTGTACGTCGACCGCGACGATCCGGCCTCGCGCGACCAGGTCGTCGAGACCATGGTGAAGGCGGTGAACGCCGGCACCAACATCGCGCTTTACCCGGAGGGCGGCTGCACCGGCCGGCGCCTGTTCGAAAAGTTCAAGTCCGGCGCCTTCGAAGTGTCGATCCGCACCGGCGTGCCGATCCTGCCGGTATTCCTGCACTACGAGGCGCAGGACGATTTCGAGTGGCAGCCGCCCTACTCGCTGCCGGACAAGATCCGCCACATGATGGGCACGGTGAACAACCGCGCCAACTTCTACGTCTACGATCCGGTGGACCCGAAGGATTTCAAGGACAAGTACGCGATGAAGGACGCCGTGTACGGGATGTACCGGAAATGGAACGCCCAATACCTGGAGTGACCATGAACGCCGACGAGCTGAAAGCCATGCAGGCCCCCATCAAGGACCGCTACCGCAATGACCCCTCCGCCGCGGTCGTGACGCTGAAAGCCGAGGGGAAGATCGGCGAAGGCATCGCCTGCCGCGTCGACACCGGCCGCGCCGTCGTGGAAGCCGGTCTGCACCCGGCGACCGGCGGCAGCGGGCAGCAGGCCTGCTCGGGCGACATGCTGCTCGAGGCGCTCGTGGCGTGCGCGGGAGTAACGCTGAAAGCGGTGGCTACGGCTCTACAGATCAATCTCAACGATGCCGTGGTGCGCGCCGAGGGCGACCTCGACTTCCGCGGCACCCTCGGCGTGGCGAAGGACGCGCCGGTCGGCTTCCGCGAGATCCGCCTGCGCTTCGACCTCGACACCGACGCGAGCGCCGAGCAGAGGAAAAAGCTGATCGAGCTTACCGAGCGCTATTGCGTGGTCCTGCAGACCATCCGCAACACGCCGCCGGTCCGGGTCGCGTCCTGAAGTGAGGGTCTACGGCGTCGATTTCACCTCCGCGCCGACGCCGCGCAAGCGGATCACGGTGGCAGTGGGCGAGGCGCACGGCGGCGCGCTCGAGCTCTCGCGCGTCGAGGTGCTCGCCGATTTCGCCGCCTTCGAGGCCTTCCTCGCGCAGCCCGGCCCGTGGGTGGCCGGCTTCGATTTCCCGTTCGGGCTGTCGCGCGAGGCGGTGGCCGACCTCGGCTGGCCGCTTCTCTGGCGCGACCTGCTCGGCCATTGCGCGGCGCTCGGGCGCGTGGAGTTCAAGCGCATCCTCGACGCCTACCGCAAGACCCGCCCGGCCGGGCGGCGCTACGCGACGCGGCGCGGCGACCAGGCCTCGGGCGCGCATCCTTCGGTGAAGTTCGTCAATCCTCCGGTCGCTTACATGTTCTTCGAAGGGGCGCGGCGCCTGTGCGAGGCGGGCCTGCACGTTCCGGGGCTGCACGAGGGCGACCGCGCTCGCGTCGCGCTCGAGGCGTATCCGGGACTCCTCGTGCGGCGCCAGCTCGGCCTCGCCGATTCCTACAAGAGCGATGATGTCCGCCGCAATACCCCCGAGCGCGCGGCGACGCGGCAGCGCATCGTCGACGCCCTCGCCGAAGGCCGGCCGCTGGGCACGCGCCTGCGCATGCCGGCAAAGCTCGCCGGCGCGCTCGTCGCCGACGGCTCGGCGGATCTCCTCGATGCGGCGATCTGCGCGGTACAGGCGGCATGGGGCTGGGAGCGCGCCCACGCCAACTACGGCCTTCCCGCCGACGTCGATCCCCTGGAAGGCTGGATCGTCTCCGCCTGAGCTAGCCCGCCGGCGCCTTCTCGACGGCTTCGAGCCGGTAGCCCTTCGCCCGCATGCAGAACTGCGCGAGCCGGGTCTCCTCCATGAAGGCGTCGTGGAACGGGTCGTGGAACATCCCGTAATGGCTCACGAAGGGCCGGCCGGCCGGATCGCGCAGGACGACCGGCAGCGGCGGGCCGAACGCCCAGCTGCGAAAGCGCGCCTCGCGCCATGCCTCCTGCTGGCAATGCGCGGCGTCGGCCTCGAGCTGCGCCGGGGTCGCGTCTTCCCGGACCCACTGCATCGGCGTGCAGGCCGCGGCGAGGAAGAGGGACGAAAGCCCTGCCAGGTGTACGGGTCTCATCCGGGGTTAGACCGCTAGAATCCCGCGCATGTTCACAGCGTACGGCATGTCGGACTCCGGAAATTGCTACAAGGTGAAGCTCGCCCTGGAGCAGCTCGGGCTTCCTTACCGCTGGGTCGAAGTAAGCACGACCCGGGGCGAGACGAAGACGCCGGCGTTCCTGGCGAAGAACCCGAACGGCCAGGTTCCGGCGCTCGAACTGGAGGACGGCAACGTGCTCGCCGAGTCGAACGCCATCCTCGCCTACCTCGCCGAGGGCTCGCCGCTCGTGCCCGCGGACCGGCTCGGGCGCGCGCGCATGCTGCAATGGATGTTCTTCGAGCAGTACAGCCACGAGCCGTGCATCGCGGTGGCGCGTGCCATCGTGCGCTACCAGCCGCCGGATTCGCCGCGCCGCGCGGAGCTGCCGAAGCTGCGCGAGCGCGGCGACAAGGCGCTGGCGGTCATGGAGCAGCACCTCGCCCGCGAGCCGTTCTTCGCCGCCGGCCGCTACACCGTCGCCGACGTCGCGCTCTACGCCTACACGCATTGCGCCGGCGACGGCGGCTTCGCGCTCGGCCGCTATCCCGCGGTCGGCGCCTGGCTCGCGCGCGTGAAATCGCAGGCGCGCCACATTCCTTTGGGATAGAGTTCGGCTTTGCCGGGTACTGGATGGATGTTCATATGCGCCGCCTGACCTTCGGTCTTCTCCTGCTCCTCTCCGCGGGCCTCGCCTGCGCGCAATACCCGAACCGGGCGATCAAGCTGGTCGTGCCGTTCCCGCCGGCGGGGGCGACCGACATCGTCGGCCGCATCGTCGCGGCGAAGCTCGGCGAGCGGCTCGGCCAGCCGGTGGTGGTCGACAACAAGCCGGGCGCCGGCGGCGCGATCGGCTCCGACCTCGTGGCGAAGAGCCCGGCCGACGGCTACACGATCCTGATCGCGACCTCCAGCACCCACTCGATCGGCCCGGTGCTGCAGAAGCTGCCCTACGATCCGATCAAGGACTTCGCCCCCATCACCCACGTGGCGAACGTGCCCAACGTGCTCGTGGTGAGCCCGACCCTGGCGGTGTCGAGCGTGCAGGAGCTCGTGGCGCTCGCCAAGGCAAAGCCCGGCCAGCTCAACTTCGCCTCGAGCGGCGTGGGGACGATCGTCCACCTCAACGCGGAGCTCTTCAAGATGCTCGCCGGCGTCGACATGGTGCACGTGCCCTACAAGGGCACGGCGCTCTCCATCCCGGACGTCGCGAGCGGCAACGTGGCGATGGTCTTCGACAGCCTGGCGAGCGTCATGCCGCATATCCGGTCGGGCAAGGTGCGGCCGATCGCGGTGAACGCGCACAAGCGCCAGGCGCTGCTGCCCGACACCCAGACGTTCAGCGAGGCCGGGATGCCGCAGTTCGACCGCTACACATGGTTCGGCATGTTCGCCCCGGCCGGCACGCCCGCCGAGATCGTTTCCCGGCTGCAGCGGGAAGTCGTGGCCGCGCTGCAGGCGCCGGATCTCCTCGAGCGCTTCGCCAACGTCGGCGCCGAGCCGGTCGGCAGCACGCCGGGCGAGTTCGTCGAGCGCATCCGCTCCGACGCGGCGCGCTGGTCCGAGGTGATCCGCAAAGCCGGCGTCAAAGTGCAGTAGCCGCCCGGGCGGCGCCGCATGCACCTCGACGCGCCGCTCGCCATCGTCGACCTCGAAACCACCGGGGGCCACCCGGCCTTCGACCGCATCACCGAGATCGCGGTCCTGGAGGTCGACGGCTTCGAGGTGAGCTCGGCGTGGTCGACCCTCGTCAACCCCGAGGGCACGATCCCGGCGGCGATCCAGGCCCTGACCGGCATCACCAACGACATGGTCGCGGGCGCGCCGCGCTTCGCCCAGCTCGCCGCCGACCTGCTCGAGCGCCTGCAAGGGCGCGTGTTCGTCGCGCACAACGCGCGCTTCGACTACGGCTTCCTGCGCCGGGAGTACGAGCGCACCGGCCGCAGCTTCAGCGCGAAGACGCTGTGCACGGTCCGGCTTTCCCGCCGGCTGTACCCGGAGCACGCCCGCCACCACCTCGACTCGGTGATCGAGCGCCACCGCATCACCTGCCGCGCCCGCCATCGCGCCCTGGGCGATGCCGACGCGCTGTGGCAGTTCCTGCGCATCGCCGCGGACGAGCATGGCCCGGAGATCCTGTCGGTCGCGGCGCGCCAGATCGCGAAGCAGCCGGCGCTGCCGCCGCACATCGACCGCGCGCTCGTCGACGCGATCCCGGAAGCGCCGGGCGTCTACCTCTTCTTCGGCGAGGCCGGCACGCCCCTCTACGTCGGCAAGAGCAAGAGCCTGCGCACCCGGGTGCTGTCGCATTTTTCCGCCAGCCTGCGCTCGGGCAAGTCGCTGCGCCTCGCGCAGGAGGTGCGCCGCATCGAATGGCAGCGCACCGCGGGCGAGCTCGGCGCGCTGCTGCGCGAGGCGCGCCTGGTGAAGGAGCTCGCCCCGTCCTACAACCGGCGGCTGCAGCGGCCCGAGGGCCTGTGCGGCTTCGTGTTCGACGGCACCCGGTTGCGCCTCGCCGACCCGGGCGAGATCGATGCCGAGACGCTGCCGCTCGTTCGCGGGCTCTTCCGCTCGCGCCGCGCGGCCACCGCCGCGTTGCGCCACCTGGCCGACGAAGACGGCCTTTGCCTGCAGACGCTGGGGTTCGACACGACGCGCAAGGGGCCCTGCTTCCGCCACCAGATCGCGCGCTGCAAAGGCGTCTGTGCCGGCAGGGAAAATCCCCACGTCCATCTCGCGCGCGTCGCCGCGGCGCTGGCGCGCTTCCCGGCGGCGGCGCAATGGCCGCATCCCGGAGCGCTCGGCATCGTGGAGCGGGACCCGGAGCGGGAAGCCGCCGAGGTGCACGTCGTCGACCGCTGGTGCTACCTCGGCACCGCCGGCTCGGACGCGGAGGTCGAGGAATTGCTCGCGGGCGGGCGCCGCGCGGCCTTCGACTTCGATCACTACCGGATCCTCGCTCGCCATCTCGGCAAGCGCGGCGTGCGCGCCGTCCCGCTGCGGCGCTGATGCACTGCGAGCTGCTCGTGCCGGGCCTGCTCCGGATGCCGGACGCCCCGCGCGCGCCTTCTCTGGAGCTCCTCCTCGGGCGCGGCCGCGCGACGCGCGGCGAGTCGCGCACAACCGAGGCGTGGCTGCAGCACTCCTTCGCGCTGCCCGACTTCCCGGCCGGCGCGCTGACGGTGCT
>CBDDRX010000131.1:0-16288 GCA_965233165.1 uncultured bacterium
GTGGACCTGCGTCAGGTGCTGGACGAGATGGTCAATAGCCTCAATGCCGACCCGGACGCCTACGAGGAGAACCTCGCCGACGTCCGGGCACTGGCCGCGCGGCTCGGGGTGCAACTCTCGCCGGGCGCCATCGCGGCGAAGCAGGAAATGCGGCGCGTGCGCTCGTGGGGACCGGATCGCCAGCAGGACGGGACGATGCTCGCCACGGTGAACTGCGACCTGGCAGGGGTACGCACGATCGTCGAGGCGGCGCAGCTCACGGAAGCCATGCTGCCCCCGGCAGAGCGGTTCCTCACCAGCTAGGCGGTCTGTCGCAACCCGGCGTCCTCCGCCATGCGCTCGAACTGCGCCTCGAGCTCCCGCGTAAGAGCTTGCGCATCGAGCAGGCGGCTCTTGCGGAGGTGTTCGCGCATCCCGCCGCGCAGCTCGGCCAGTCGCCGCAGGTCCGCGGCGAGGCCCAATGCCCTGGAGACATAATCGCCCGGCGTGGCCGTGACGAGCTCCGGTAGCCCCGCTGCGGAAAGGAGGCTTGCGCCGACACGCGACACGTGCGTGCTTCCGGCCAACGTCACCACCGGCACACCCATCCACAGGGCTTCGCAGGTAGTTGTGGTCCCGTTGTAGGGGAACGTGTCCAGGGCGATGTCGATTTCCGCGTAACGCGCGAGGTGACGGTCCATCGAATCCTCGGGAGCGAGCAGAACGACGCGCCCCGCGTCCACGCCTCTACGGCCGAACGCTTCATGCAGGCGCGCGCGGGCGCTGGCAGCGGCAAAGCCGAACGCCTTGAGGACGATTCGTGACCCGGGCGCGGCGTTGAGGAGCTCTGCCCAAAGGGCGACTGTCTGGTCACTGATTTTCGGGACGGTGTTGAAGGATCCGAAGGTCACGTGTCCGGCTGCCAGGGCGGGCAGCTCGCCGGGCTCCGGCGCGTTGTGCGGCGGGCGATAGCACAGGAATCCTCCCTTCAAACGCACGAGCTTCTCGACGTGAAGCTCGTCGCTCCGTCCCTCCGGGTCCGCGATCGCGTCGGTCAGCCGGTAGTCCATGGCGGAGAGCCCGGTCGTGTTCGGGTACCCGATCCACGCCGCCTGGATCGGCGCAGGTTTGCGCGCCAGGACGAGCGGTCTGCCGCCGGTCGTGTGCCCGGCGAGGTCCACGAGGATATCGATGCCGTCGGCGCGGATGTGCTCCGACACGGCGTCGTCGCTCAGGCCCGAGGCGTCGCGCCAGAAATCGCAGGCCTTCCGGAGGCGTCCCGTGGTCTCGTCGCTCATGCCCAGGGTCGCGTAGCAGAAGAGGCGGAACCGGCGACGATCGTGCGCGGCGATCACCGGCTCGAAGAAGTGCGCGACCGGATGGGTCCGAAAATCCGGAGAAATGTAGCCGACGTTCAGGCGCCGCCCGCCGCCACGCCGCCGCCGCGTCGCGTCGCCCGTCATGCGGGGAACGCCTGCGGCATGGCGGCGCGCCCACTCGACATGGGCCTCATACAATAGCCGCGGATCGTGCTGCCGGTAGTGCTCGGCAAAGAGCAGCCACGCCGCGGTCAACGGCTCCGGCGCGAGCGCTTCCGCCTTGCGGATGGCGTCGAACGCTTCGTCCAGGCCGCCGGTCAGGAGAAGCGATGCGCCGAGATTGATGTGGGCGAGCCGATGACCTGGATCCACCCGCGTGGCAACGCGAAGGCTGTCGATCGCTTCGTCGAATTTCCACTCGCTGTACTGCAGCTCGGAGAGGTTCGACCTCCATTCGGCGTTATGGGGTCGCAGCGAGACGGCCTTCTCTATGGCAGCCATCGCCTTGTAGCGCAGGCCCATTTGCCGGTACGCGTTGCCAAGGTTGTAGTGCGCTTCCGGGATCGATGGATCGAGCGTCGTGGCCTTCTCGAAGTAGGGGATGGCCTCCTGTAGACGCCCGGCAGCATCCAGGACACAGCCCAGGTTGTTGTGCGCCCTCGCGAAAGCCGGGTCGAGCTCGATCGCGCGCTGGAGGCACCTACTCGCGTCGTCCAGCTTGCCCTGGTCCTGGAGCACGCTACCCAGCAAGTAGTGGAATGCCGGCACCGTCTCGCTCGTCTCGATTGCACGAACCAGCGGCTCGATCGCCGCGCCGGGCGCCCCCGCCTCGAAACTGACGTCGCACAGCAGGCGCAGGGCTTCTTCATGATCGGGCTGCGCAGCCAGGGCGCGCCGAACCGCGGCGTCCGCATCGGCGAGGCGCCCCTCGGCCCTGCAACGGCGCGCGATTTCCATGAGGTCCTCGTCGGCGATCCCCGGCCGCCGGGAGGCAGCCTCGCGGCCGAGCGCCGCCTGCCACATGTCGTCGTACAAAGCCTCGATCCTTTTCGCGAACCCGACCTCATCGCGCAGGGCCGAGCGTTCCAGGCGCTGGCGAAGGCTGCTGCGCAATTCCTGGACTCTCTGCGGGTCCCTTGCCAGCGCCACGACCTTACTGACGTACTCATCGATATCGGCGGCAACAAGCTCCTCCAGCCCCATGGCATGCAGCAGACTGCTTCCCATGCGCCCGGCGTGACGGTCGCCGGCCAGCGTAACCACCGGGACGCCCATCCACATGGCCTCGCAGGTCGTCGTGGCGCCGTTGTACGGAAACGAATCGAGCGCAATGTCCACTTCCCGGTAGATCTGCATGTGGTTGTGGTACCACGGCTCCCATCCCCGCAGATCGAGCTGCTCCGGGCCGACCCCATGGACCGCGAAGGCATCGCGTAGCGCCGTGGCAACCGATTCCACGGAAAGCGGTCTCGCCTTCATCAGCAGGCGCGAGCCGGGCACGGCCTTCAGCACGCGCGCCGAAGCTGCGATGAACAGGGGGGAAATCTTCGGAAAGTTGTTGAAGCACCCGAAGGTGATCGTGCCCGGGCCGGCGGCGGGAAAGACTCCGGGCTCGCCGGTGCCCTGCGCGCGCGGGCGATAGCAGAAATATGTGCCGGGGACCCGCGCCTTGCGCTCGACCGAAAGCGCATCGTCTTCGGGCGGATCCGCATACGCATCGGTGACGTGATAGTCGATCGCTGCAAGGCCGGTCGTGTTCGGATAGCCGAGGTAGGTCACCTGGATGGGTGCCGGCTTGATGGCGAATACCGGCAACCGGGCGTCCGCGGTGTGCCCGGCGAGGTCCACCAGGATGTCGATCCTGTCCTCGCGAATCTGCCGCTCGAGCTGTGCGTCGGCCCAGGCTTCGCAGTCCCGCCAGTGATCGACAAGCGGCCTCAGGCGTGCCGTCGTCTCATCCTTGATCGGATGACTGTGATAGCAGAAGGTCTCGAACCTGTTCCGGTCATGGTTGGCGAGCAGCGGCTCGATGAAGAACACCACGACATGCTGGCGAAAATCCGGCGAAACGTATCCGATGCGAAGCTTCCTGGGCCACGTGCGGTCCAGGGCCGGAATGACATAGGGTCGCGCGAACTGCTCGCCGAAACGCTTGTGCTCTTCGAAGATCTCGAGCGCCGAGTAGTGGGCGCCATAGTTCATGATGAGGAGCAGGTTGCTCCGGGATGCCACGTGATCCCGGACCGTCTCCAGGCAGCGGCGATAGGATGCGGCGGACTCCTCGATCCTGCCGTATTCCCGGTAGATGCCGCCGAGATTGAAATGCACCTGCCACACGTCGGGCCGCGAGTCGCGCAGGCGCTCAAGAATGATGCGCGCTTCCTCGCGCCGATCGTGCTCGATCAGCGCCGAGGCAAGATTGATCTGTCCGTCCGCGAACTCCGGCTGGAGCTCGCACCCCTTGGCGAACGCCTGCGCCGCCTCGTCGTACTGCCGCAGGACGAGAAACGCGTTCCCAAGCTGGAACTGGTAGAGCATCTCGGAGGGGTGGAGGTCGGCGGCGGTCTGGAACAGCATGAGGGCCTCCTCGCGCCGCTGGTCATGCTGCGCGAGCCGGCCGAGAAACCAGGGCGCCTCGGCGTGGCCAGGATCCGCTTCGATCACCCTGCGATAGAGCTGCTCGGCGCCGGCCAAATCCCCGGCGAGCTCATGCTCGTGGCCTTCCCGAAGCCAATCCTCCGGACCGCCACTCTCAACCGGCGCTCCGCCGGGCGAGCGGCCAGCAAGCCTCTCCAGCCACTTCAGTCGCGTACTCCCAAAGCTGATACGATTTCGTCCGTCATCCGGGGCTTAAAAAGGGTTGCACTTGTCCGCAAAGGGAAGCGACGATTTTGCCATCGAACTGGCGCAGGAGTTCGCCCGGCGCGTGCCGCCGGGCACCGCGGCGGACGGCCCTTCGGCTAAAACGTTTGCACGAGCGGTGGACGACGTTTGCGCCAAGGCGCAGGCATTCCAGCGCGAGCACAAGCTGGGCGTCTACGGCAAGGCCAAGCTCGGCACGGAGTTCAAGCTCAAGCTGCAGGACCTCGGATATCCGGGTCCGCTGACGGACGAGCTCACCGGCATCCTCCTCATGCGCATGTCTGCCAAATAGACAGCACCGGGAGGAAAGGATCGGACGAAGCGATCTAGGGCCTGCAGGAGGCCGAACGGTACTTCATCGAAAGGGTTCCTCCCGAAGTGCAGGTCCAGTTGCGTCCGCCGTCGGAGCTCATCAGAAGCACGGTTGAACCCTGGATAAGGCTCGAAATACCGCTCGTCCTCATTGTTGCCGTGAGCGCGATATCCTCGGCGTCACCGGAGATCGTAATGCTGGCGGTGTATCTCCCGCTGGTCGTGCCCACGACGTCCGTGAACGCGGCTCCCGTCGGCAGCTCGCCGCGGTTACCAACGTAGTCCGCGATCGGCGTCTTGGCTCCCCCCAGTAGCATCATCGCCTCGGCGACCTGTCCGCGCGCGACGTAATCCTGATATGCGGGGAGCGCGATCGCCGCAAGGATGCCGATGATCGCAACTACGATCATCAGCTCAATGAGCGTGAACCCCCTCTGCAGCTTCCTTTTTAAACGCATCTTGCGCCCCCCCACCACCAATAAAGAGGGCCCGGTCGCCCAGGCCCTCTCGGACAAAGAACTCCGCTGCTTAGGCCCTGCAGGCGGCCGGGCGGTACTTCGCAGCCACGCTGCCCGTGGTCGCCGTGCACGTCCAAACGCGTCCGCCATCCGTCGTGACGAGAAGGAGCGTCGAACCGGCAATAGCGTTGTTCACGCCGTTGGTTCTCATCGTGGCGGTCAGTTCCACGCTAGTCGCCGTCGAGGAGGCGGCGATAGTGACGCTGGCAACGTACTTGCCGGCGGTGGTGTTCACGACGTCCGTCCACACGGCGCCGGTGGGCGCCTCGCCGCGGTCGGCGATGTACTCCGATACCGGCGTCTTGGCGCCGCCGAGCAGCGTGACGGCTTCCGACACCTGCGAACGCGCGATGTAGTCCTGATAAGCCGGGATCGCCACTGCGGCAAGAATGCCGATGATGGCCACCACGATCATCAGTTCGATCAGCGTAAAGCCCTTCTGGATTTGCTTCTTCATTGGTTCCCTCTCCTTTGTTGGGGCCACAACTTCCTGCCCGTGCGCCTTACACGCAAGCTGCATACCAGTGGTTTGTGAACTATTTCTCACTGGCATATCAATGACTTACAGGACAGATCGGGGCCCGGCTGACCATTTGGGTCACCTTGGTTACGGATTGCGACAGCTACAGCTCGATTCGCGCGGGTTCCTGCCCGGCGGAGGCGCGTGCGTGGATGCGCCGGAACGCCTCTTCGAGGCTTTGCACATAGGATGGCGTGTCGAATAGTGGAGCCGTTCCGCGCCCTTCGACCAGCTTGCTCCGGAGCGCCGCCAGCTCGTGCGGATTCCGGGCGAAGCCGATGGCCAGCCGCTCGTACTCCGCAAGGCTTTGCGTGACCAGTTCCGGCAATCCCGCGGCGGTGGCCATGCTGCCTGCCACGCGGGACGCGAACGTCTCGCCCGACACGGTCAGTACCGGTAGTCCCGCCCAGAGCGCATCGGCGGCGGTGGTATGCGCGTTGTAGGGCGAGGTGTCCAGGAAAAGGTCGGCGGCCTGGAGGCGCGACAGGTACTGTGCCGGCGTTACGCGCGGGGCGATGATCAGTCGATCGGGGTCCACGCTCGCGCGTTGCGCCTCCTTGCGCAAGTTATGCATGGCAGCAGCATTGGCCTCGAGCAGCCACAGCACGGATCCCGGTACGGCGCGCAGAATACGCATCCACGCGGCGAAGACGGCGGGGAGGATCTTGAACGCCTGGTTGAAGGAACAAAAGACGAAGCCGGCGTCCGGAAGCCGCATGCTTGCCCGCGTGGGAGGGACGCCGCTGCGGCGCCGGCGGTCGTTCGGCGCGTAGCAGCCCGGCATCAGTACCGGCGCCTCGGTGAATCCCTTCGCAACCTCGGCGGAGAAAATGAACCGGTCGGCGATCACGTAGTCGATGTAGGGCGCCGCCAAGGTGCCGGGATAGCCAAGATAGTTGACCTGGACCGGCGCCGGTCGGAGCGCGGCAATCCCGCTGCGTGCGTTTTGCGTGTACCCATTCACGTCGAGCAGGATGTCCACCCCGTCCGCGTGGATGCGCTGCGCCGCCTCCAAATCGCTCATGCTGTGAAGGTCGACGAAGTGCTCCACTCCGGCGGAGATGCGGGCGCGCAGTGCGCTGCGATCGTCCGGAGCGCACGAATAGGCAAAGACCTCGAACTCGGCTCGGTCGTGCAGTTCCAGGACTTCCGCGAGGACATAGGCGGTCACATGCTCGTAGAAGTCGGCGGAGAGATAGCCGATGCGCAGCCTGCCGGATCGGCGCGGGGCGGCAGGAAGGCCGGGAACGCCTGACGCCTGCGTGCGCGCCTGGACGCTGCGCGCCATCGCCGCGGCACAATTGCGCTGCTGCTCCGACGTGGATGGGATGGAGAGCAGGCTGAAAGGCGGCGTGACGATGCTCGGATGGCTGCGAAGAGCCGCCAGCCTGCGTTCGCAAAGCTCGTCGAAGCGCGACCAGTCGCAGGTCTGCTGCATGGCGAGGAGGAGCCGGTCGACCAGCGGCGGGAAGTCCGGATGATGCAGCATCGCCTGCTCGAAGCGCCGGGCCGCGCCGACCCAGTCCCGGCTCTGCGCCAGGTGATCGCCAAGATTGAGTTGCGCCTGCAGCAGCGTGGGATCGAGAACGACCGCCTCCTCGAACGCGCGGACCGCATCGTCAGGGCGGCCCGCCAGCTGCAAGGCCGCGCCGAGGTTGTTGGACAGCTCGGCGCTGCGTGCGCCCAGGCGCTGCGCCTCGGAGAAGTGGAAGGCCGCGTCTTCGCCGCGCGCCGCGTCCAGAAGAGCGAGCCCACAGGCTTCGTGCGCATCGGTGGAATCGGGAAAGCGCAGCACGGCGCGCTCGAGCGCTTCCACCGCTTCCAGCGGCGGGGCACCGCGTGCCCGCAGGGCGAGGCCGAGATGCAGCAGCGCCTCGCCGTCGGAGGGATCCAGCTCCGCAACCCTCCGAAAGCACGCCTCGGCTTCGTCGGCCCGCCCCGCCTCTCCGAGCGTCAGGCCGAGATTGAAGAGCGCGGAAGCGTACGCCGGAGCGGCCCGGAGCGCGGCTTGATAGCTTTCGATGGCCGCGGCGAAATCGCCCGCCGCACGTTGCGTGTTGCCGCGCGAATTGAGCGCCTGGGCGTCGTCCCGCGCAGAACTCAAGCAACGCGCCTAACGCACGTAGCCGGGGACGCGCGTCTCGTCTACGACGTCGATCTGCTCCGGGTCGAGGAACATTTCCGCGTACTTCAGGTATACCTTCTGCCGGACGAAGATGTCGAAGAGGTCCGGGTCCACATGGTTGTTGAGCTTCATCCGGCCGAGGATCTCGAGCGATTCGGAAAGCGTCTTGCCCTTCTTGTAGGGCCGGTCCCGGGCAGTCAGCGCCTCGAAGATGTCCGCGATGCCCATGCAGCGGGCCTGCACCGACATCTGCTCGCGGGTCAGGCCCTTCGGATAGCCCTTGCCGTCCATGCGCTCATGGTGCCCCCCCGCGTACTCGGGGACCTTGGTGAGATGCCGGGGCCACGGCAGCGATTCCAGCATCTTGATCGTCGCCACGATGTGGTTGTTGATGACCTTGCGCTCGTCCTCGGTCAGGGTGCCGGCGCGGATCGTGAGGTTCCTCACCTCGTCCTCGGTCAGGAAGTCTGCCTCGTGGCCGGCGACGTCGCGCCAGCGCAGCTTCGCGATGCGCTTCACGCGCGCCACGTCCTCGTCGCGCATGCGCTCGCCGCCGATGTTGCAGGCATGCAGGAACCTGCGGTCGTCCTCGAGCTCGCGCAGGCGCTCGCGCACGTGCCGCTCGTCGAGCTTCTGCCTGAGCGCCTCGATCTCGACGTCGCGCTTGAGCACCTCGAAGCGCGTGTCGATCAGCTGGATGCGGTCGAAGAGCGTCTCCAGCTTGGTGGCCTTGTCGACCACGTGCACCGGCGTGGTGACCTTGCCGCAGTCGTGCAGCAGCCCCGCGATCTTCAGCTCGTAGCGATCCTTCTCGGTCATGGTGAAGTCGCTGAGCGGTCCGGACTTGGTCTGGTTGACCGCCTCGGCGAGCAGCATCGTCAGCACCGGCACGCGCTGGCAGTGCCCGCCGGTGTAGGGCGATTTCTCGTCGATCGCCGAGTTGATGAGGTTGATGAACGACTCGAACAGGTTCTCGAGCTGGGTGATGAGCGCGCGGTTGGTCAGGGCGATCGCGGCCTGCGAGGCAAGCGACTCGGCCAGGCGCTGGTCGGAAGGCGAGAAGGCGACGATTTCGCCGGTCCTCGGGTCGGTGGCATTGATCAGCTGCAGAACGCCGATCGCCTCGTTCTCGTGGTTGCGCATCGGCACGGTGAGGAACGACTTCGACCGGTAGCCCGTCTTGCTGTCGAACGCGCGGGTGCCCGCGAAATCATAGCCTTCCGCCGTATACGCGTCCGCGATGTTGACCGTCTCCCCGGTGAGAACCGCGTTGGCCGCCACCATGGTGTTGTTCGGCCGGCCGTCCTTGAACAGCTGGATCGGGTAGAACGGCACCGGGTTCCCGGTCGTCCCGCCGAGGTAGTACTTGAGCGAAGTGGTCCGGACGATCTCGAAGCGCAGGGTCTTCTCTTCCGTGACCCGGTAGAGGGTCCCGCCGTCGGCGCGGGTAATGTTCTTGGCCGCGACCAGGATCTGCTCGAGGAGCCGGTCGATGTCGCGCTCGGCGGACAGGGACGCGCCGATTGCATTGAGCTGCTCCAGGCGCTGCATCAGGTCGTCGGCCGGCGTTCCGGCCATCGCCTGGAGCTTGGGGTGCGACGTATCGAGCTGGGAGCTCACGCCGTTATTTGATGCAGACCGCCCTGACTTCCTTGATGTGGGTGACGCCGGTGAGGCATTTCTCCATGCCGTCCTGCTTCAGCGTGCGCATCCCGTCCTCAAGGCACTGGGCGAGCATCTCCGCGACCCGCGCGTGCTCCTGGATGAGCTTCTTCAGCTTGTCGGTCGCGATGAGCAGCTCGTGCAGGCCGCAGCGGCCCTTGAACCCGCTTCCGCCGCACTTGTCGCAACCCACCGGCTTGTACAGCTGCAGCTGGCCCTTGTCGTTGCCATACTGCTTGACCCAGTCCTTGTAGACCGCCTCCATGGCCCCCTTGGGATCGGCCTTGAAGCGCGCGGTGTTCATCAGCTCCTCGCAATACTCGCGCAGGAAGGAGGTGAGCTCGGCGGGCTCCGGGACGTAGGACTGCTTGCAGCTGCACATGCGCTTGCCGAGGCGCTGCGCCAGGATGCCGAGCAGCGCGTCGGAGAAGTTGAACGGGTCCATGCCCATGTCGAGCAGGCGGATGATGGATTCCGGCGCGGAGTTGGTGTGCAGCGTCGCGAACACCAGGTGGCCGGTGAGCGAGGCCTCGATGCCGGTGCCGGTGGTCTCCTTGTCGCGCATCTCCCCGACCATGATGATGTCCGGGTCGGCGCGCAGGAAGGCCTTCATCACGGCCGCGAAGTCCAGGCCCGCCTTCTTGTTGACCTGCACCTGGCGCAAGCCCTTCTGCGTGATCTCGACCGGGTCTTCGGCGGTCCAGATCTTCGTGTCCGGCGTGTTCAGGTACTTCAGGATCGAGTGCAGCGTCGTCGTCTTGCCCGAGCCGGTCGGGCCGCAGACGAAGAACAGGCCATAGGGCTTCGATACCGCCTTCTGCAGCTCGTCGAGGTTGCGCGTGATGAAGCCCATCTTCTCGAGGGGGATCGGCTCGCCCGCGGCGAGGATACGCATCACGATGTCCTCGACGCCGCCCGCCGTGGGGATGGTCGCCACCCGCAGCTCGATGTCGAGCGGGCCGAACTTCTTGAACTTGATCTTGCCGTCCTGGGGCTTGCGCTTCTCGGAGATGTCCAGGTCGCACATGATCTTGATCCGGGCGACGATCGCCGAGCGGTAGCTTGCCGGGACCTCGATGTAGGCGCCGAGCGAGCCGTCCTTGCGGAAGCGGATCTCGGTCTTGGCCTTGCCCGGATAGGGCTCGATGTGGATGTCCGAGGCGCCCTGGTTGTAGGCGTCGATGATCACCTTGTTGACGAGCTTCACGGGCTCGTTGTCGGCGGCCGCGGAGACCTCGTCGGTGCCCGCGCCCTCGAGCGCGCCTTCGCTCTCGTCGTCCATCCCGGCGAGCATGTCGCCGATGTCGCCGCTGTCGACCGGGCCCGTCTCGCCGCCGTAGAAGCTGACGATGGTGTCCTTGAAGTCCTTCTGCGTGGCGACCTTGTAGATGATGCGCGCCTTCGGGAACACGTTGGAGGCGATGCGCGAGGACTTGATCCGCTCCGGGTCGAGGCAGATCACCACCAGTCCTTCCTTGCTATCGTCGATCGGCAGCCACTGGTTCGACTCGACGTACTCCCGCTTGAGGTTCTTCAGCAGGTCCATCGGCTTGACGCGATCGGCCTTGAACGGCTCGTACGGGACGCCGAAGAACTTCGACAGCGCGGCGCCGATGGCCGGGATCTTGACCTGGAACTCCTCGACCAGCACCTGCTCGACGTCCACCGCTTTCTTGCGCGCCTGGCGCGATGCGAGCTCGAACTCGCCGGCCGAGAGCACCGCGTCGGCGATCAGGTAGTCGTACTTCGTCTTGACGACCTGCGGCTTCTGGCGCTGCTTGAAGGCGATCGAGAGGGTCGCGGACAGCTCGGCGACGCCTTCCTCGGTCAGGGCGCCGAACGGCACCCCGGCCTTGTTGTTGATGATCTGGATGACGCCGATCAGCTCGTTGCTGCTCTGGTCGACGATCGGGGCGACCAGCTGCTGCTTGGTGCGATAGCCGGTGCGCTTGTCCACTTCCTGCAGGAAGCGCAGGCTGGGGTTGATGGACCGGAGCTCGGCCTCGTCGTAGACGTCCTTGATGTTGGCCATCTTCTTCGACAGGGCGACGTAGCCGGCGATCGAATGCTCGGCGATCGGCAGCTTGAGGTCCTTGAACGAGTTGAGGCCGGTCTTGACCTTGGAGACGATCGACGACTTGTCCTCGCCGATCGAGTAGATGGTCAGGCGGTCGGCGTTGAAGAGCTGGCAGATGTCCGCGCTCACCTCGAGCATGATCTCGTCGATGTTGTTCGTCGCGTGGATCTTGTTGGTGACGTTCTGCAGCTGCTTCTGGAACGCCAGGCGTGCGCCGACATCGGATTGCGCCGCGGCCTGCGGGCTGAGAACTGCGCTCATCTACTGCCTCCCTTTGCTGCTTCTTGCTAGACTTTCAATGCTAGCCTCAGACACCCTGATTTACAACGAATTTTCCCCGCCCCGGAAGCATGAAAGCGGGAAAATTTTGCAATCTTTCAACCGGCCTTCTCGGCCGACTTCAGGCCCCCTTCGAGAAGCCAGACCTTGAACCCCCTCTGGGCGAACAGGAACGCGGCGGCGGCGCTGCGCCGGCCGCTCTGGCAGTAGGCGACGTACTCCTTGTTCCGATCGAGCACCGCGAACATATTCCGCACCTCGGCGAGCGGCACGTTGATCGCCCCGGGCAGCTTGTCGTACTGGTACTCCGAGGGATAGCGCACGTCGAGCCACAGGGCGCCCTGGCGCACGCGCTCGGCCGCCTCCTCGAAGCGGACGCGGCGCAGGAGCGGCTCGCGCAGGAGCTCGTTGAAGTCGTGCTTGCTCAGGCGCAGCACCACCGCGTCGCCGAGCGAGACCACCGTCGCGTTGCGCTTCGCCTCGGAGACGAGCGCCTCCTCGCCGAACGCGTCGCCGCCCTTCAGGTCGGCCAGGACGACCTTCGCCCCGCCGACCAGGCGCTCCACCTGGAAGCGGCCGGTCTCCACGACGTAGTAGTAGTCGCCCTCGTCGCCCTCGCGGATGATCGTCTGGCCGCGCTCCGTCTTGACGCGCTCGAAGCGCTTCATCAGCTCGTCGATGTGCGCCGCCGGCAGCTGGGCGAAGGCGCCGCTGCGCAGCGCGCTCAGGGAGAACGCGCCGGTCATCAAGCGCGCGTCGCTGCGCACCGCATCGCCCATGGCCGAGACTTCGCCCTCGACGCCGGTGACCTGGTCCCAGGTCGAAAGGATGTCGAGCACCTCGTCGTCGATCGCGACGAGGTCCAGGTCGGTGATCGCCTTGCTGCGCGAGAGCCCGCGCGCCTGCCGGTTCAGGGCCTGGCGGCTTTCTTCCGAGCCGCCGACGATCACCAGCGTGCCGCCGCCGTCGTACGCGAGCAGGATCTCCCCCTGCAGGATGAAGATCGATTGGGTCATGCGCCCCTTGAGCGGGTCGGTGCCTCGTTTCGCCCGCTCGACGACCACCACTTCGGCGAGCTCCGCCAGGCGCTCCGGCGACAGCCCCGCGAGCGGCTCCAGGACGGCCAGCTGCCCGGCCGTCGCCTTGCTGGCGGCGGGCGCGTTCACCGTCAGAACTCCAGGACGAGGTTGTTCTGGAGCAGCCGCGGACGGAACGCGCCGGCAACTTCCTCGATCTCGAGCATGGTGGGCTCGATCTCCCCCGGCTTCATGTGCGTGATGTAGATCTCGGCGCTGCGCTCGAGCTTCTTCAGCTCGTCGGCCAGCGTGTTCGGGCAGAGGTGGCGCGAGATCTCCGCCAGCTTCTGCTCCTTGTTGGAGAACGCGGTCTCGATGATCAGGTACTTCAGGTTGGCGATGCGGTTGACCACCTTCCACAGCGCCTCGTTGGGGCCGGTGTCCCCGGTGAAGACCAAGCTTGCCGCGCCGCTGTCGAGGTGGTAGCCCACGGCCGGCACGGTGTGCCTGGCCGGGATCGCGGTGATCTTGCGCCCGGCAAGTTCGAGGGAGGCGCCGACCTCCAGCGCCTGGTATTTCATGAACGGCGCCTCCGCGGTCGGGATCTCGGTGAAGTCCGGCCAGATCGCCCAGTTGAAGAGGTGGTTGCGCAGGATCTCGAGGGTTGCGCCGGTCGCGTACACCGTGAGGGGCTTCGTGCGCATGCCGCCCACGGTATCGACCAGGAACGGGATGGACGTCACGTGGTCGAGGTGCGAGTGCGTGATGAAGATGTGGTCGATCTGCGAGAGCTCGGCCATCGTCAGGTCGCCGACCCCCGTGCCGGCGTCGATCAGCACGTCGCTGTCGACGAGGAACGAGGTCGTCCTGAGGTGCCGCCCGCCGATTCCTCCCGAGCAGCCGAGGATGCGCAGCTTCATGGCGCCGCTACTTCTCGTCGAACGCCGTGACGCCGTCCCAGTCCGCCGGCGGCGGGTTGCGGCGCTTCTCGGCGACGCGCTCCGCGTACACCTGGTACAGGCCGCAGTCCGGGTTCATGCGCTGCAGGTTGATCAGGTTGACCTCCACCTGGTCCCATTGCTGGCTGCGATAGGCGCGCAGCGTCTGGTTCCAGAGCTTCAGCTCGTCCTGCACCTTGCGGTCGATCTCGCCCTCCAGGCCGAGCGGCTCGTAGATCGTCACCGCCTCCTCCTTGCCCTTCACCTTGATGCGGTCCACCTCGCGGAACACCACGTCCGGCACCAGCTTGCGCGTCGGCTCGCCGACCAGGATGCCCACGCCGTAGCCCTTGGTGCGGCCCTCGAGCCGCGAGGCCACGTTCACCGCGTCGCCCATCGCCGTGTAGGCGCGCCGCACCTGCGAGCCCATGTCGCCGACGCGCACCGTGCCCGAGTTCACGCCGACGCCGATCTTGCAGGTGGGCCAGCCGCGCTCGGCGAACTTGCGGTTCAGCACCTCGCACTCGCGCTGCATCTCGATGGCGGCGAGCACGCCGTTGCGCGCGTGCTGCGCGTCCTCGACCGGGGCGCCCCAGAACGCCATGATCGCGTCGCCGATGTACTTGTCGAGCGTGCCGCGGTGCTTGCCGCGGATGATGTTCGACATGTCGGTCAGGTACTCGTTGATGTACTCGCGCAGCTCCTCGGGCTTGAGCGCCTCCGAGATGCTGGTGAAGCCGCGCACGTCCGAGAAGAGGATCGTCAGGTCCGCGGAGCGCGGCTCCATGCTGTACTTCTCCGGATCCTGCGACATCTTGTCCACCAGCTCGGGCGGGACGTACTGGCCGAACAGCTCGGTGAACTGGCGCTTCGAGCGCGACTCCACGAAATAGCCGTAGGCCATGTTCATGGTGTAGAGCGTCGCGGTCATCAGGATCGAGGCGGCGAGCGGCAGCACCAGGTCGGCGTTCGTCCAGAGCAGCAGGTTGAACGCGATGATCACGAGGAAGCCCGCACCCGCCGCGACCGTCGCCCAGAGCGCGGAGAGCATGGGGATGAAGAACGCAAGGGCGACCCCGCCGACGACCAGCAGCACGACTTCCGCGCCGAGCATGAACGGCGGCTTCTGCTTGAAGCTCTGGTCGACGATGCCGGCGATCAGGTTGGCGTGGATTTCCACGCCGGGATAGACGCTGTCGACCGGCGTGGAGCGCAGGTCCTGCAGGCCGGGGGCGGACGCGCCGACCAGGGCGATCTTTCCCTTCAGCCGCTGCGCCGTCACGCGATCCTTCAGGACGTCGGCGAGCGAGATGTAGGGGAAGCTGAACTTGTTGCCGCGGTAGGGGATGAGCGCGCTCGCCGTCTCGTCGACCGGGATCCGCAGCGAGCCCACCTTGAGCCACTCCAGCCCCGTGTAGCCCTTGCCCAGGAACCGCTCGGGCGGATAGCCGGGCTCCACCTCGGGGAACTTGCCGTTCTGCAGCGCCCAGAGCGTGCGCACGACTGCGAGCGAGAGGGACTCGTAGTACGCCCCTTCCCACTCCAGGATCATCGGCACGCGCCGCGCCACGCCGTCGAAGTCGATAAGCGGGTTGAAGTGCCCGGAGGCGGCGGCGTTCTTGACGTAGCCGGCCAGGTTGCCGGTATAGCCCTTCCACTCGAAGAACGGGATGTTGCGGCCGGAGAACGTGCCCTTGGGCAGCACCGGATCGGGAATCGCGTTCACCTTGACCGCGCGCTCCTCGCTGTTGAAGTAGTAGCCCAGCACCACGGCGCGGCCCTTGATCGAATCCGCGAACAGGCCGTCATAGTCCAGTCCGGGGCGCAGCTTCTGGTAGAGCTCCGCGAAGCCGGGCACCTGCTTCAGGTCCCGGTTGGCAAGGTTGTCCAGCGTGTGGATGCCCGAGCTCGTGTCCGGCTCGGCCCACACGACGTCGAAGCCGAGCACCGCGATGCCGTAGGTGTCGAACAGCTTGTGCATCAGGTCGGCCATCACGTTGCGCTTCCAGGGCCACTGGCCGATCTCGCCGAGGCTCTTCTCGTCGATGTCGAGGATGACGATGCGCTCGTCCACGCCGCCGGGCATGGTGAGGCGCATGCGCGCGTCGTAGATGATGTTGTCGAGCTGGGTGATGAAGCCGACCTGGTAGAACCGGGCGGCGTGGCCGATGAAAAATAGCGTGATCGCGATGCCGATCGCGATCCTTACGATGTGCTGCTTCACACTGCCCCGGGCGCGGCGTGTCTGCGAAAGAGCCGGGGAAGCCCCGCAGTCATCCCTTCAGGAAGAATTCCATCTTGACGCCGGCCAGCTCGATCACGTCGTGGTCCTTCAGCGCGTGCGGCGCGGGACCGATCTGCTGGCCGTTGACGTTCGGGCGCGCGGCGCCCTCGACGTGGGTGATGAAGTAGCCCTGCGGCCGGCGCGTCAGTACCGCGACCTGCACGCCCGGCTTGCCGAGCGTGGTGAGCGGCTTCGTGAGCTCGAGCTCCTTGCCCGCGTTGCCGCCCGAGAGGAGCTGGATCGCGCCGAGGGGCTGCGCCGGACGCGCCGGCGCCGCCGCTGCGGGGGCCGGCGCTGCGGCCGGGGCGGCGGCCGGCTTCGCCGCGTCCTTGTCGGCCACCCCGGCGGCCTGCGCCGACTGGCCCGCCGCCTGCACGGCGGCCGCGCGCTGCGCCAC
>CBDDRX010000132.1:0-23782 GCA_965233165.1 uncultured bacterium
GAAGCGCGACAGCCACTTGTAGATCGTTCTGAGGGAAACGACAGCAGACGCTGACGCCGCTGTGGGCCTTAAAAACTGTTTCAAAACCTGCTTCAAAAGCCCTTCTTGATCGAAAGGCGTCAATCGGGCATTCTTGTGCACGTTCATTGGAGGCTCCCTTTAGTGATCTGACGTCTCGCAACATCAGCATCGCCTAACAGCCTTCAATGAACAACCTATCGAGAAATCACACCTAGGGGTAGTAGTTCAGTACTGTCCGGCCTCGTGCACGGCGAGGGTCCCCGCCGCAAGCGTTCCCCTAACCCAGCTTACCCAAGGGGCACCCCACACCTCGACCCGCCTGAGCCCCGGATACGGCTCGTCGTCACGATAGACGTGGGTATCGCCGTGGACGAGCACGACGCGCCCGGGCATCCGCGCCCCCAGCGCCCGCAGCCTTTCCTGGAATGACGCATAGCCGAGCCGGGGGACGAACGGGTTCGCCTGCGTGAGGAGCACGAGGCGCGGCGGGGCGAGCTTCTCCGCTTCGTCGATCCACGCGAGCACCGCCTTCATGCGCGCTTGCGCCTCCGCGGGCACGCGGGCGTTGTTGTTGTTGCCGGGAACGTTGAGGGTCACGAAGAGCGTGTCGCCCATTCGCCAGCGCAGGTGCTCGCAGTACTCGCCGCCCTGCTGCTCGATCTTCAATGCGCCTTGGGACGCGCAGAAGCGCGCTCGCCAGGCGCGCAGGCGGGGAAGCGGATCCCTGCAATCGCTCCATTCGTTGTCGCCCGGGACGAGCACGAAGGGGTGGCGGATCTTTGCGAACTGCGCCTTGCGCTCCGCGAGCCAGCGGTCGTTGCAGGCCTGCGCGCTGGTGCCGACGTCGCCCAGGTGCACGACGAACGCCAGGGGCTCGCGGTTGATGTCCGCGATCATCGTGTCGAGCCGCTCGACCTGCGCAGCCGAGTAGGGCGTATCGCCAAGGAGCCCGAACGCGACGGCGCCCTGCGGCGGGGGAGAAAGGGGAGATGTCGCGCAGCCTGCGATGAAAATCAGGGACAGACCACGTTTTAAGAACTCAAAAACGTGGTCTGTCCCTGATTTTCTAAAGGCCGTAAGCCTTGCGAAGGAGCGTAAGGGGGTGGGCCTTCTCGGCCTGGATCTCGGTGCCGCCGTCACGGATGCCCTGCATGATATGCCGGCTGGCGATCGGGCAGTCCGAGCTGACGTAGTCCGGCGGGGTGCCGCCCGCATCGGCCATCTGGCGGAACACCGGGCGGCCGATCTTCATCGACTTCTCGAAATACTCTTCCTTCACGCCCCAGGTGCCGTCGTGGCCGGCGCAGCGCTCGACCGTGTTCACCGTCGTGCCAGGAACCGCCTCGAGCATCTCGCGCGTCTTCTGCCCCATGTTCTGCACGCGCGAGTGGCAGGGGATGTGGTACGAGACGGTTCCCAGGGCTTCCTTGAAGTCGGTCTTCAGCAGGCCGTCCTTCTTCCGCGCGACGAAGTACTCGAAAGGGTCGAACATCGCGTCGCGCACCGCGATCGTGTCCGGCTCGTCCGGGTACATGAGCGGCAGCTCCTGCTTGAACATCAGCGTGCAGGAGGGAACCGCCGACAGGATCGCGTACCCGTCCCGGGCGAGCCGGGCGAGCGGCGGAATGTTCTTCTGCTTCAGGGCGTCGACCGACTGCAGGTCGCCCAGCTCCAGCTTCGGCATCCCGCAGCACGCCTCCTTCTCGACCAGGATGTACGGGATCTCGTTGTGCGCGAGCAGGGCGAGCAGGTCGTGCCCGAGCCCCGGCTCGTTGTAGTTCACGTAGCAGGTCGAGAAGACCGCCACCTTGCCGGGGGTGCGCTCTCCATCCTTGACCGCATGGTTCTTCGATTCCGCAAAACTGCTCCTGAACTTCGAAGAAGCAAAGGGCGGCAGCTCGCGATCCTTGTGCACGCCCAGCGCGGACTGCAGAAGCTTCCTTGAGAGAGCGTTCTTGTTAACCGCGTTGACGGCCTGCGTGACGATGGGGATGCCGGCGAACTTGCCGAGGGTATCGGTCGAGCTGAGCAGCTTGTCGCGAAAGCTGAAGCCGCCCTTCTGGAACTTCGCCGCCTTGGCGCGCAGCATCACGTGCGGGAAGTCCACGTTCCACGGATGCGGCGGAACGTAGGGGCACTTCGTCATGTAGCACATGTCGCACAGGTAGCACTGGTCGACCACCTTCCCGTAGTCGGCCTTCGCGACGCCGTCGACTTCCATGGTGGAGGACTCGTCCACCAGGTCGAACAGGGTGGGGAAGGCGGTGCACAGGTTCACGCACCGCCGGCAGCCGTGGCAGATGTCGAAGACGCGCTCGAGCTCCTTCTCGACCGCCGCCTGCTCGTAGAACTGCGGGTTCTTCCAGTCGAGCGGGTGGCGGGTCGGAGCTTCGAGCGAGCCTTCCTTCATCTAGTCCGCCAGCGCGTCGAGCGCCTTCTGGAAGCGGTTCGCGTGGCTGCGCTCGGCCTTGGCGAGGGTCTCGAACCAGTCGGCGATCTCGCCGAAGCCTTCCTCGCGCGCGGACTTCGCCATGCCTGGGTACATGTCGGTGTACTCGTGCGTCTCGCCGGCCACCGCGGCCTTGAGGTTGTCGCGCGAGCGCCCGATCGGCAGCCCGGTCACCGGATCGCCCACGGCTTCCATGTACTCGAGGTGGCCGTGCGCGTGCCCGGTCTCGCCTTCCGCGGTGGAGCGGAACAGCGCCGCCACGTCGTTCTGGCCCTCGACGTCGGCTTTCGCAGCGAAATACAGGTAGCGGCGGTTCGCCTGCGATTCGCCGGCGAACGCGGCCTTGAGGTTGTCGTGCGTCTTCGTGCCCTTCAGCGGTTTCATAGGTCCTCCTAGGATGGGACGCTCAGGGTAGGCGCCCCGGACCCATAGGGCAAATGAAAAATCGCAATCCGGGCCATCGAGGATGGCTATGAAGCCTCAGTGCCGCCTGACCTCGCGCTCGGCCTCCAGCCAGTCCTGCAGCTCGTACCCGGGGGCGAAGCCGCGCGCCTTCGCCTTGAAGTACGCCAGCATCTCGATGCGGCGCCGCACGTCCTCCGGCGCGGGCTGCTCGGCGGGCGGCGTCGTGCTTTTCCCGACCGTCTTGTCGACGGCCGGCTTCGGGGATGTCGCCGCCTGATTACGCGGGGCGGCGCGGCGCTCTTTCTGTGTGGCCATGGTGGGCTCCTTTCGCTCCGCTGCGACCGTAGCAGAACATGTGCCGCCCCTTCCATCGGGGCGCGGTTGGCCAATACAATTGTTGCCATGCGTGCCTACGTCGAGACGGCGCTGCGCGAGGTGCAGGCGAAATCCGGCATCCCGTTCGCGGTTCGCTTCGCCACCGGCGGCGCCGTGCGCGACCTGGGCGGCGGCGCGAACCCGGCGTTCACGCCCGTGTTCCGCCGCCCGCGCGCGTACTGGCGCATCGCGCTGTTCGGCCACGTCGGCCTGATCGAGTCCTACATCGACGGCGACGTGGAAGTCGAGGGCAGCCTGCCGAAGGCGCTCGCCGCCGGCATGCAGGGCGGAATGGACAGGCCCAACGCGATCCTGCGCTGGCTCAACCGCTGGCACGAGTTCCTCTATACCAACTCGAACCGCCTGCAGGCGAACCGCAACGCCGAGTTCCACTACGCGCTCACGCCGGAGTTCTACCGGCTGTGGCTCGACGACCCGTACATGTTCTATACGTGCGCATACTGGACCGACCAGGCGCGCACGCTGGAGGACGCGCAGCGCGCGAAGGCCGACCACGTCGCGCGCAAGGTGCGCCTGCAGCCCGGCGACGAGGTGGTCGACGTGGGCAGCGGCTTCGGCGGCTTTTTGATGCACGCGGCGATGCACTATGGCGTGCGCATCACCAGCATCAACACCACCGGCGCGCAGGCCGAGCATGCGCGGCGCCAGATCGAGCGCTTCGGCATCCGCAACGCGGTGCAGATGCACGCCGATTTCCGCGCCACGGAAGGAAAGCTCGCGAAGGAATTCGACAAGGTCGTGTCGATCGGCTGCCTCGAGCACGCCGGGCGCGACCAGCTCGGGGAGGTGATCCGCGCGCACGCCGCCCTGCTGAAGAAGGGCGGCCTGGGGCTGCTCCACTTCATCGGCCACGTCGGCCGCCACGACACCGACTTCTTCATCCGCAAGTACGTCTTCCCCGGCGGCTGGATCCCGAGCCTCGCCGACGTGACCCTGGAGATGGAGAAGGCCGGGCTCGAGGTGCTCGACGTCGAGAACCTGCGCCGCCACTACGCGCTCACGCTCGACGCGTGGGCCGAGCGCTTCGACCGCAACTGGGAGCGCATCCGCGCCCTCGACCCGCGCCGCTTCGACGAGCGCTTCCGCCGCATCTGGCGGGTCTACCTGTACGGCTGCGCGGAGATGTTCCGCTCGCCCGCCGGCCGCACGCACCTCTTCCAGATCGTGTTCTCGAAAGGCAACGTCTCGCGCGCGGGCTATCCGATGACGCGCGACTTCCTCTACGGCGATGACGGGCTACGAGAAGAAAAAAGCGTCCCTGGCCGCGCAGCTTAGGGCCGGCCGCGGCCCCGTCGCGCTCCACAAGGAAACCTCGAACCTGTTCCGCGACCGCGCGGGCGCCGGGCGGCGCCGCCTGGACGTCCGGGGTTTCAATGAAGTGATCCAGGTCGCGCCCTCCTGGGTGGAAGCGGAGGGCATGACCACGTACGAAGCGCTGGTCGATGCCTGCCTGCCGCACGGCGTGGTGCCCGCGGTCGTGCCGCAGCTGAAGACGATCACCCTGGGCGGCGCCGTGGCCGGCGTCGGCATCGAGTCCTCCTCGCACCGCCACGGGCTGGTGCACGACACGGTGCTCGAGATCGACGTGCTGCTGGGCGATGGGCGCATCGTCACCGCGACCCGCGACAACGAGCACCGCCGGCTCTTCTTCGGCTTCCCGAACTCCTACGGCACCCTCGGCTACGCCCTGCGCGTCAAGGCGCAGACGATTCCGGTGAAGCCGTACGTGCACCTCACGCATCTTCGCTTTTCCGACGGGATCGCTTTCTTTGCCGAGCTGGAAAAACGCCTGAAGGCAAGCGCAGCGGACTTCGTCGATGGAACTGTTTTCGGGGAGAAGGAGCTCTACATCACCCTCGGACGCTTCGTCGACCAGGCGCCGCGCACGAGCGACTACACGTTCGAGAACATCTACTACCGTTCCATCCGGGAGAGGAACGAAGACTGGCTGACGGTGAAGGACTACCTCTGGCGCTGGGATACCGACTGGTTCTGGTGCTCGAAGAACGTCGGCGCGCAGAACGGCTTCCTGAGGAAGTATCTCTTCGGCAAGGACCGCCTGGGCTCCAGGACGTACACCAAGATCATGCGCTGGAACAGCAGTGCCGCGGTGACGAAGAAGCTCGAGCGGGTCCTGGGCCTGCACTCCGAGTCGGTGATCCAGGACGTCGACATCCCGATCTCCCGCGCGGCGGAGTTCCTGGCGTTCTACGCGAAGGAGATCGCGCTGTGGCCGCAGTGGGTCTGCCCGATCGGCTTCGACGCGCAGAAATCCGGCGCCTTCACGCTGTACCCGATGCGCCACGACTTCTACGTCAACTTCGGCTTCTGGGACGTGAAGCGCACGCGCGAGGCGCATCCGCCGGGCCACTTCAACCGGCTGATCGAGCGCAAGGTGAGCGAGCTCGGCGGGATCAAGTCGCTGTACTCCGACAGCTTCTTCCCCCGGGACGAGTTCCAGCAGCTCTACGGTGGCGGCGCCTATGCCGGGCTAAAAAGCGCGTACGACCCGGGAAGCGCATTCCCCGGCCTGTACGAGAAGTGCGTACTTAGAGCGTAGGGCGCCCGCCGGGCGCGTGGGTCTTCTCGAAGCGCGTCTGGCAGACGATGCAGCGCACCGCGGAGGGAGTGGCCTTGAGGCGGGCGAAGCCGATGTCCTGCCCGCATTCCATGCACTCCCCGTAGCTGCCTTCCGCGAGGCGGCCGCGCGCGGCCTCGATCTCGCGCAGCTCGTTGACGTCGCGGCGCGCATCGGCCTGGTTGAGGTCGCTGATCAGGTCGAAGACCGATTCGTCGCCGGGATCGGCCGCCGGCCCGGCGACCTCGCGGAAGCTCTCGCCGCGCACCCTGGCGAGGTCCTCGCGGATTTCCCGGATCAGCTCGCCGCGGCGCTGCTCGAGCGCCTGGCGCAGCTCCCGGCTCTGGTCGTAGCTGAGGGACATGGCGCCTGCCATGCAAAGAGCGTTCCCACCTAGCGGCGGAATTTTCCCCGCGGATCGAAGCGGGAGGCGTCGCGCAGCGCCTCGTAGAGGCTTTTCTCGCGCTCGCTCACCGCCGCGGGCACGACGATCGTCAGCACGGCGTACAGGTCCCCGTTGCCGCCGCCGGGCTTCGGCAGGCCCTTGCCGGCGAGGCGCAGCTTCTGCCCGGCGCGCGAGCCGGCCGGCACCTTCATGCTGACCCGGCCCTCGAGCGTCGGCACGTCGATCTGCGCGCCGAGCGCGGCTTCCCAGGGCGCGGGGGGCACCTCGAGGTCCAGGTCGTGGCCGGCCGGGCGGAAGAGCGGGTGGGGCTCGAGCTCGATGTGCAGGTAGAGATCGCCCGGCTGGCCGCCGTTCGCCCCCGGGCCGCCCTTGCCGCGCAGGCGCAGGCGCTCGCCGTCGGTCGCGCCCTTCGGGATGCGCGCGTGCACGGCGTGGCTGCCGATGCGGAACTCGCGCTCGGTTCCGCGCGCCGCCTCCTCGAGGCTCAGGCGCACGGCGACCGCGTAGTCCTCGCCCGGGATCGGGATACCGCCCCGGCGCCCGCCGCGGCCGCCCCTCATTCCGCCTCGCACGCCGAGCGTCTCGAAGAGATCCGAGAGGTCGATGTCCTCGAAGGACGTCCGGCCGCGGCCGAAGCGCTCGGACCAGTCCGGCGGCGGGCGGAACTCCTGCCCCGACGCGTGGCGGCCGAGGTTGTCGTAGGCGCCGCGCTTCTCGGCGTCCTTCAGCGTGTCGTACGCCTCGGCGACCTCCTGGAAGCGCTCCTTCGCGTCCGCCTCCTTGGACACGTCCGGGTGGTACTTCCGCGCGAGCTTGCGGTATGCCTTCTTGATCTCCTCGTCGGAGGCGCCGCGCTCGACGCCCAGGATCCGGTAATAGTCCTTGTATTTCAAAGCCTGCTCACCACGGTGACGTCGGCCCCTTCGCGCTTCTCCAGGGCGAAGCCCAGGCGCAGGGCAAGGTCGAGCATCTCGCGGTTCGCCTCCATGATGTTTCCATATAAGGCCTGGTAGCCCGCTTTTCGAGCCTCGTCCTTCAGGCGCTGCAGGAGGATCCGGCCGAGGCCCTTGCCCTGCCAGGCGTCGGCCACCACGAGGGCGAACTCGGCCGTCGCCCCGTCGGCATTGGGGGCGAAGCGCCCGACGCCGATGAATTCCCCCTCGTGCACCGCGACCAGCGCGAGCTCCCGGTCGTAGTCGAGCTGCGTGAAGCGCGCGAGCATGCGCGGCGGCAGCTGCGGCAGGTACTGCATGAAGCGCTGGTAGCGCGAGCGCTCGGACAGGCCGTCGAAGAAGCGCTTCTCGCGCTCCACGTCCTCCGGCCGGATCGGCCGGATCGTCACCTTCGTGCCACCCTTGATCGTCACCTCGCCCTCGAGCTCGGCCGGGTACGGATGGATGGCCATGTGTCCATAGCGCGGCAGCGGGGCGATGCGCTGCGGGTCGATCGCCACCCGCGCATCCGCGATCACCGCGCCGCCGGGGTGGGCGAGCACCGGGTTCAAGTCCATCTCGCGCAGCCAGGGCAGGGCGCTCACCATGCGCGACACGCCGCAGAGGATCGCGGCGAGGGCTTGCGCGTCCACGGGAGGCACGTCGCGGTAGCCGGCGAGCAGGCGCTGCACGCGCGTGCGCTGCATGAGCTCGCGCGCGAGGCTTTCGTTGAGCGGCGGCAGCGCGACCGCGGTGTCGCGCACCGCCTCGACCGCGACGCCGCCGGCGCCGAACGACACCACCGGGCCGAACACCGGGTCGGTGGCGACCCCCACCAGCACCTCGCGCGCGTGCGCGAAGCGCAGCATCGGCTGCACCGCGACGCCCTCGATGCGCGCCGCCGGCTGCAGCGACTTCACGTTGCGGAGCATCTCGTCGAAGGCCGAGCCGACCATCGCCTCGTTCTGCAGGTCGAGGCGCACGCCGCCCACGTCGGACTTGTGCGTGATGTCCGGCGAGTGGATCTTCAGCACCGCCGGGAAGCCGATGTCGCGCGCCGCGGCGATCGCTTCCTCGCGCGTGCGCGCCACCACGGTGCGGGGGACGGGCAGGCCGAAGGCCGCGAGCAGCGCCTTCGCTTCCGCCTCGGTGAGGAGGGTGCGCTTCTGCGAGAGGGCCTTGCGGAGGATGGCCTGCGCCGCATCCCGGTCCTCGCGGTAGCTCCCCTCCGGGGAAGAGGCCGACGGCACCTCGTACAGCTGCGCCTGGTTGCGCCGGTACTGGCCGAGGAACGAGAACGCCTCGACCGCGTTCTCGGGCGTATAGAAGTTCGGGATGCCCTGCGCCTCGAGGAAGGCGCGGCTCTTGCCGGGATTGATGTCGCCGAGCCACGCGCCCAGCACCGGCTTGCGCGAGGCGGCCGCGGCCTCGCCGACTGCGCGCGCCGCCGCCTCGGGAGCCGTGACCGCGACGGGCGAGTACATCGCGAGCACCGCGTCCACGCCCGGGTCCTCGAGCGCCGCCGCCGTCGCGTCGCGAAAGCGCTCCGCCGGCGCGTCGCCGATGATGTCGATGGGATTGCCGCGCGACCATTGCGCGGGAAGTTTTTCATTCAGACGCTTCACAGTTAAGGGTGAAAGGGATGCAAGGACCACCCCACTCTCCGCGGCGCTGTCGGCGGCGATCACGCCGGGCCCGCCGCCGTTCGTGACGATGGCGAGCCGGTCGCCCCCGGGAAACCGGCCGCCGGGCGGGAAGGCCGCGAGCACGCGCGCCGCGGCGAAGAGCTGGGTGTAGGTCTTCACGCGCACGGTGCCGGCGCGCCGCAGCGCGGCGTCGAACACCGCGTCGCTGCCGACGAGCGCCCCGGTATGGCTGGAGGCGGCCTGCGAGCCGGCGGCGTACCGGCCGACCTTGAGCGCGACCACCGGCTTTACGCGCGCCGCGGCGCGCAGCGCGGAAACGTAGCGGCGGGCATTGCGGATGCCTTCGACGTACAGGAGGATCGCGTCGGTCCGCTCGTCGGCCACCAGGAAGTCGAGCACCTCGCCGAAGTCGACGTCGGCCGCGCCGCCGAGCGACACGACGCTGGAAAAGCCGATGTCGGCGCCCTGCGCCCAGTCGAGGATCGCGCCGCAGATCGCGCCGGACTGGGACACGAGCGCGAGCCGGCCCGGGAGCGCCGGCGTGCGCGCGAAGGTGGCGTTCAGGCCGGTATCGGTGCGCATGATCCCCAGGCAGTTCGGCCCGAGCAGGCGCACGCCGCCCTTCTTCGCCGCCGCGAGGACCTGCTCCTCGAGCGCGGCGCCCTGCGGCCCGATCTCCCGGAAGCCGCTCGAGAGCACCACCGCGGCGCGGATGCCGGCCGCGCCGGCCTCGGCGATCACCTGGGGCACCACGCGCGCCGGGGTCGCGATGACCGCGACGTCCACCGCCTTCGGCAGCCGGGTGAGCGAAGCGTAGGCGGGCGCCTCGCGGATGCGCCGGTGCTTCGGGTTCACGGCGAAGAGCGCCTCCGGGCGGGCGGCGCCGATCCCGGCGGCCAGGTTGCGGTACACGATGTCGCCGAGCGCGCCGGGCCGCTCGGTGGCGCCGACGAGCGCCACGCTGCGGGGCGCGAGCAGCGGCTGGAGGTAGTGAGCGGGCATCGGGGCCTTCGAGCCTACAACCAACCCGGGCCCCCGGGGACGCTGAAAGCCTTACGCGCCGGTAAGAAGTGCTACGTGCGCCCGTAGACCGCGGTGAGCTCCCAGGAACCGGACTGCGGGTCGTAGCGCAGGACGAAGCGGCGCCCGTCGAGGTCCTTCACCTGGTAGTAGCGGTGCGTCGGCTCCTGCCAGCGATCGAGGATCGCGACGACGGGGACGCGCCGCCCGCCGAGGTGCATGCACCGCGGAAGGACTTCGCCTTGGGTTCCGGGGATGCACTGGACGCTGATTTTCATGGATGGGGTGCTCGATCGATATCTACTCTCTTCCAAGCAATCGACCGTCCATGGCCGCTAGTCCGTCCGGGCGTCGCGACCTTCCGACCGGCGTAAAGGTTTGACGCAGGTCAACGGCGCGCCGCCGGCGGCGGATACCTTCTCGCGATGGCCGAGTGCTTCCACTGCGCCCTGCCGGTGCCGGCGGGCCCGCCGCATCGCGCCGTCGTGCTCGGCGCCGAGCGCGCGCTGTGCTGCGCGGGCTGCGAGGCCGTGGCGAAGGCCATCGTGGCGGCCGGCTTCGAGAGGTACTACGAGACGCGCACCGCACCGGGCGCGCCGCCGCCCGCCGTCCCGCAAGTCCACGAAGCGACCGTAACGGTGGGAGACGAAGCAAGCCTGGCGCTGGAAGGCGTGCGCTGCTCGGCCTGCCTCTGGCTGATCGAGGGCACGCTGCGCCGGGTACCCGGCGTGCTGCGCGCCGACGTGAACTACGCGACGCGCCGCGCGCAGGTGCGCTGGGACCCGGCGCGCATCGGCCTGCCGGCGCTGCTTGCCGCCGTGCGCGCGGTCGGCTACGCCGCCGCGCCCTACGAGCCGGGGCGCCAGGCCGAAGCCGAGCGGCGGGAAGCGCGCGCCGCGCTCTGGCGCCTGTTCGTCGCCGGCTTCGGCGCCATGCAGGTCATGATGTACGCCTTTCCCGCCTACACCGGCGCCGGCGACCTGTCGGCCGAGGCCGACCAGCTCATGCGCTGGGCCGGCCTCTTCCTCACGCTGCCCGTCCTCGTGTTCTCCTGCGGCCCGTTCTTCCGCGGCGCCTTTAGCGAGCTGCGCGGCGGGCGCCTGGGCCTGGAGACGCCGATCGCGCTCGGGCTCGCCGGCGCGTTCGCCGCGAGTACCTGGGCCACGGTCGCCGGGCAGGGCGAGGTCTACTTCGACTCGGTGAGCATGCTGGCCTTTCTCCTTCTTTCGGCGCGGTATGCCGAAGCCGCCGTGCGGCGCCATGCCGCGCGGGCCCTCGATCCGCTCCTGCGCTTCTCTTCGGGCGCCGCAATCGCGGCGGGCGCATCGGCCATCATCGCCCCGGGGGAGCGCATTCCTGCGGACGGCGTGGTCCTGGAAGGGGCGTCGGCGGTCGACGAGTCGCTGCTCACCGGAGAATCACGCCCGGTGCCGAAGCGCGCCGGGGACGCGCTCGCCGCCGGCTCCGTCAACCTCGACCAGCCGCTGACCATGCGCGCGCTGCGCGTCGGCGCGCAGACGCGCTCGGCCGGCATTGCGCGCCTCGTCGAGCGCGCGGCGGCCGAGCGGCCGGCGCTCGTGCAGGCGGCCGACCGCGTCGCCCGCCCGCTCACGCTCGTGGTGCTGGCGGTGGCGCTCGCCTCACTCTACTTCTCGGGAAGCGCGTGGACGGCGGTAGCGGTGCTCGTGGTCACCTGCCCGTGCGCGCTCGCGCTTGCCTCGCCGGTCGTCCTCACGCGGGCGAGCGGCTTTCTCCTCGCGCGCGGCGTGCTGATGACGCGCTCCCGGGTGCTCCAGGCGCTGGACGGAGTGACGGACGTGCTGGTGGACAAGACCGGCACGCTCACCGAGGGCCGGCTGCGGGTCGCGCAGGCCGTCCGGCTCGGAAGTGAGCCAATGCAGGAGTGCTTCGCCCTGGCCGGGGCGCTGGAGGCTTCCAGCCGCCATCCCATTGCCCGGGCGTTCCCGGATGCCTCCCGCGAAGCCCGCGAGCCGCGGTATGTCGCGGGGCAGGGCGTCGAAGCTCTGGTGCAGGGCCGCCGCGTGCGCTTGGGCACGGAAGCCTTCTGCCACGCGCTGTGCGGCACGCCCTGCGGCCATGTCCCGGCCGCGCAGGGGACGGTCGTGTTCCTCGCCGACGCGGGCGGATGGCTCGCTGCCTTCGCGCTCGAGGACGGCGTGCGCCCGGATGCCGCGGCGCTGGTGGCCGCCCTCAAGGCGCGCGGCATCCGCGTGCATCTCCTGAGCGGGGATCGCGCCTGCGCCGCGGCCGCGCTCGCCCGCGCGCTCGGCATCGAGCGCTGCGCCGGCGACCTGCAGCCGCAGGACAAGCTCGCCTATGTGAAGCGGCTGCAGGCCGAAGGGCGGGTCGTGGCGATGATCGGCGACGGCCTGAACGACGGGCCGGTGCTCGCCGCCGCCGATGCTTCCTTCGCGCTCGGCAGCGGCGCCGACGCGACGCAGCTCCAGGCCGACGTGGTGCTGCTCGGAAACCGCCTCGACGCGATTCCGGCCACGCTTGCGCTGTCGCGCAGGACGATGCGGCTCGTCCGGCAGAACATCGGCTGGGCGCTCGCCTATAACGCCCTCGCGCTCCCCGCGGCGGCCCTGGGCTTCATCGGCCCGCTCGAAGCCGCGCTCGGCATGGGCGCGAGCTCCATCGCCGTCCTCCTCAACGCCCTGCGTCCGCTGCACGACGAAACGCCATGGAAAGCCTCTACCTCCTCGTCCCCCTCTCCGTCGCCCTCGTATTCCTGACCGGCTGGGTCTTCTGGCGCGCGCTGCAAGGCGGCCAGTTCGACGACCTCGACCGCCCCGGCCAGGAGGTCCTCTCCGACGACGACTAGCTAATCGGTGTCAGGCACCGATTTCCTTGGTGGGCGCGTGGAGTAGCTTGTTGGTCAGGCGCTGCGACAGGCGCTCGAGGACCGCGGCCGGGTCTTCGCCGTTCTTCAGCAGCCGCAGGGCGGCGAGGAGCTCTTTCTGGCGAAAGTCTTCGGGATCGCGCATGGCGCCATGAGACCGCAGCGCGCGGCGGCGGGATTTGATGCACATCAAATGCTCGTGCGTCCGGCGGCCTAGGATGCCCTCCATGATCGTTCCCATCGCCGCCTGGCACGAAGAGCACGTCTACTTCGCGCAGCTGCTCGACCTCCTGGAGAAGGAGGCGCTCGCGGTTCGCGGCGACGGGACGCCGAACTACGAGCTCATGCTGGACATCGTTTCCTACCTGCGGGACTACGGGGACGCGTTCCACCACCCGCGCGAGGACGAGGCGTTCCGGCGCCTCGAGCGGCGCTGCCCGGAGCTCAGCCTCGAGATCGTCCGCCTCGCCCAGGAGCATCGCGCCATCGCCAGGGCCGGCGACGCGCTCTGCACCCACCTTGCGGCGATCGTCTCGGGCGCCATCGTTTCGCGCCCGGAGCTCGAGTCGCGCGCCGCGACCTACCTCGCCTTCTACCGCGGGCACCTGGCTGCCGAGGAGGAAGAGATCCTCACCCGGGCCGCGCGCGAGCTCACGGCCGAAGACTGGGAAGCGGTCCGGCTGGCGGCACCGGCGCCGGGCACAGAGTCCAAACCGCCCGGTTATTACCGCGAGCTGCGCCGCCGCATTGCACTCGAAGCCGCCTGAAGGGGACGCCATGCAAGAAAATACGTACAACTACACCGTCGTGCGCCAGTTCGCGATCATGACCGTCGTCTGGGGCGTGGTCGGCATGCTGGTCGGCGTGATCATCGCCACGCAGCTCATGTGGCCCGAGTTCCTGGGCGGCATCCCCTGGCTCTCCTACGGGCGCCTGCGCCCGCTGCACACCAACGCGGTCATCTTCGCCTTCGGCGGCAGCGCGCTCTTCGCCACCTCCTACTACGTCGTGCAGCGCACCTGCCACGCGCGCCTCTTCTGCGGCCCGCTCGCCGCCTTCACCTTCTGGGGCTGGCAGGCGGTGATCGTCGCCGCGGCGATCACCCTGCCGGCGGGCATCACCAGCTCGAAGGAGTACGCCGAGCTCGAGTGGCCGATCGACCTGCTGATCGCGGTGGTGTGGGTCGCCTATGCCGTGGTGTTCTTCGGCACGATCTTCAAGAGAAAGGTGGCGCACGTCTACGTCGCCAACTGGTTCTTCGGCGCGTTCATCCTCACCGTCGCGGTCCTGCACATCGTCAACAGCGCGGCGATCCCGGTCACGCTGTGGAAGTCGTACTCGGCGTACGCCGGGGCGCAGGACGCGATGATCCAGTGGTGGTACGGCCACAACGCGGTCGGCTTCTTCCTCACCGCCGGCTTCCTGGGAATGATGTACTACTTCATCCCCAAGCAGGCCGGCCGGCCGGTCTACTCGTACCGCCTGTCGGTGGTGCACTTCTGGGCGCTCATCTTCACCTACATGTGGGCCGGCCCGCACCACCTGCACTACACCGCGCTGCCGGAATGGGCGCAGTCGATCGGCATGGTGTTCTCGCTCATCCTGCTCGCGCCCTCCTGGGGCGGGATGATCAACGGCGTCATGACGCTCTCCGGCGCCTGGCACAAGCTGCGCGAGGACCCGATCCTCAAGTTCCTGATCGTCTCGCTCTCGTTCTACGGCATGTCCACGTTCGAGGGCCCGATGATGTCGATCAAGACGGTGAACGCGCTCTCGCACTACACCGACTGGACGGTCGGCCACGTGCACTCGGGCGCGCTCGGCTGGGTGGGCCTGATCTCCATGGGCTCGCTGTACTACCTGATCCCGCGCCTGTTCGGCCGCACGGAGATGTACAGCGTGCGCGCGATCAACCTGCACTTCTGGGTCGCGACGATCGGCATCGTCCTCTACATCGCCGCGATGTGGATCGCCGGCGTGATGCAGGGCCTCATGTGGCGCGCCGTCAGCGACGACGGCACGCTCACCTACACGTTCGTCGAGAGCGTGAAGGCGACCTATCCGTTCTACTTCATCCGCCTGCTCGGCGGGATCCTCTACCTCTCCGGGATGCTGGTCATGGCCTGGAACGTGTACATGACCGTCGCCTCCTCGAAGGCCGTCGAGGCATCCATCCCCGCTCCTGCACTGGCCCACGCATGAAAATCACTCACGACCTCATCGAGCGCAACCAAGCGCTGCTCATCGTCCTGGTCATCCTCACCATTGCCGTGGGCGGGCTGGTGGAGATCGTCCCGCTCTCCTTCCAGAAGTCGGTGACCGAGCCGGTGGCGGGCCTCAAGCCGTACACCGCGCTGCAGCTCACCGGGCGCGACGTCTACGTGCGCGAGGGCTGCTACAACTGCCACTCGCAGATGGTGCGGCCGTTCCGCGCCGAGGTGGAGCGCTACGGGCCCTACTCGGTCGCCGGCGAGTTCGTCTACGACCGGCCGTTCCAGTGGGGCTCGAAGCGCACCGGGCCGGACCTGCACCGCGTCGGCGGCCGCTACTCGGACGAGTGGCACCGCCTGCACCTCATGAACCCGCGCGACCTGGTGCCCGAGTCGAACATGCCGTCGTACCCGTGGCTCGCGAAGGCGCCGGCCAACGCGCAGGACATCGAGGCGAAGCTGCGCGCCCTGCGCACGCTGGGCGTCCCCTACTCGGACGAAGACATGAAGAAGGCGAGGGAAGACCTGCGCGGCAAGACGGAGATGGACGCGCTCATCGCCTACCTGCAGAACCTCGGCACCGCCGTGAAGAGGGGCCAATAATGGACGTCAATCTCATCCGCAGCCTGCTGTCGGTCGTCGTGCTCGCCGTGTTCCTCGGCATCGTCTGGTGGGCGTACCTGCCTTCGCGCAAGCCGGTCCAGGACCGGGTCGCGCAGAGCGTGCTGGGAGAAGACTCGTGAGCGCGCATCTTTCAGACTTCACTTCCGGGTTCTGGGACGTCTACATCTCGGTCATCACGATCGTCTCGATCGTCGCCTGCGCGGTGCTGCTGAAGGCGCAGACGAAAGCAAGGGCGCCCGGCGAGAAGGTCGGCACGACCGGCCACGTCTGGGACGAGGATCTCGGCGAGTACAACAACCCGCTGCCGAACTGGTGGAAGTGGCTGTTCTACATCACCATCGTCTTCGGCCTGGTCTACCTCGTGCTGTATCCGGGGCTGGGCAGCTGGAAGGGCACGCTCGGCTGGTCGCAGGTCTCGCAGCTCGAGAACGAGATGGCGAAGGCGGAGAAGGACCTCGCGCCGCTCTACGGCAAGTTCGCGCGCGTCGAGCTCGAGGCGCTGGCGAAGGACGGCGAGGCGCTCGCGATCGGCCAGAAGCTCTTCCTCAACAACTGCGCGCAGTGCCACGCCTCCGACGGCGGCGGCTCGCGCGGCTTCCCCAGCCTCGCCGACCGCGACTGGCTGTGGGGCGGCGACACGAAGCAGATCCAGGCCTCGATCAGCGACGGGCGCACCGGCGTGATGCCGCCCTGGGGCGAGGCGCTGGGCGAGCAGGGCGTCAAGGACGTCGCCCACTACGTGCTTTCCCTTTCCGGCTCCACGAGCGATTCGCTGCGCCGGCATCGCGGCGAGGCGCTGTACAAGCAGACCTGCGTGGCCTGCCACGGCGCCGAAGGCAAGGGCAACCCGGCGATGGGCGCGCCGAACCTGACCGACAAGGTGTGGCTGCACGGCTCGGGCGAGGCGGCGATCATGGACGTGGTGATGAAGGGGCGGAACAGCCAGATGCCCGCGCACCGCAACCTGCTCAGCCCGGACAAGATCCGCCTGCTCTCCGCGTACGTCTATTCGCTGTCGAACCCGGCAAAGTGAAGCTGGACGACATCCCCGTCGTCTCGGAGCACTCGCTCTACGAGGTCCGCAAGAAGATCCATCCGCGCGCGGTGCGCGGCTGGTTCGCCGCCTGGCGCTGGATCCTCGTGTGGGCGACGCAGCTCGTCTTCTACGGCGGCGCCTGGCTGACCTGGAACGACCGCCAGGCGGTGCTGTTCGACATCGCGCACCGCAAGTTCTACCTGTTCGGCCTGGTGTTCTGGCCGCAGGACGTCATCTACCTCACGGTCCTGCTCATCCTCTCGGCGCTCAGCCTCTTCCTCTTCACCGCCATCGCCGGGCGCCTGTGGTGCGGCTACGCCTGCCCGCAGACCGTCTACACCGAGATCTTCCTGTGGATCGAGCGGGTGATCGAGGGCGATCGCAACGCCCGCCTGCGGCTCGACAAACAGAGATCCCTGAAGAAAGTCCTGCTGAAAGGGGCCAAGCACGCCGCCTGGATCGCGCTGTCGCTCTGGACCGGGTTCACGTTCGTCGGCTACTTCACGCCCATCCGGGAGCTGCTTCCCGCGGTGCAGGGCTTTGCGGTCGGGCCGTGGGAGGGCTTCTGGATCCTGTTCTACGGCTTCGCCACCTACGGCAACGCGGGCTGGATGCGCGAGCAGGTGTGCAAGTACATGTGCCCGTACGCGCGCTTCCAGAGCGCGATGTTCGACAAGGACACGCTGATCATCACCTACGATGCGGCGCGCGGCGAGCCCCGCGGGAAGAAAGCCGCCCCCGGCATGGGCGATTGCGTCGACTGCGGGATCTGCGTCCAGGTCTGCCCGACCGGCATCGACATCCGCAACGGCCTGCAGTACGAGTGCATCGGCTGCGCCGCGTGCATCGACGGCTGCAACCAGGTCATGGACAAGCTGGACCGGCCGCGCGGCCTCATCCGCTACACGACCACGCACGCCCTGGCGCAGAACCTCTCGAAGCGCGACATCCTGCGGCGCGTGGCGCGCCCGCGCGTGCTCGTCTACACCGGAATCCTGCTCGCCATCACGCTCGCGCTCCTCGCCAGCCTGGTCGTGAAGATCCCGCTCAAGGTCGACGTGCTGCGCGACCGCGCGGCGCTCTCGCGCGAGGTCGAGGACGGCATGGTCGAGAACGTGTACCGCCTGCAGGTAATGAATACCACCGAGCGCCCGCGCGCCTTCGAGATCACGGCCAGCGGCGTGCCTGACATCGAGGTCTGGGGCGACGCGATGGTCATCGTCCCGGGCGCCGACAACCGCGTCGCGCTCGTCAAGGTACGCGGCCGCGCGCAGCCGGGCAGCCACCCGATCGAGTTCCGCGTGCGCGCCGTCGGCCTTCAGGGCGTCGAGGTGCGCGAGAAGTCGGTATTTTTGGTGAGATGAGTCGTCCCTTGATCCCGCGCGCTCTTCTCGCCGGCCTCGGGTACTTCGCGCTGGTGTTCGGCGCCGGCGCGGTGCTCGGCACGCTGCGCGTGCTCTGGCTCGCGCCGGCGCTCGGCGCGCGCACGGCGGAGCTGCTGGAGCTGCCGGTCATGATCGCCATCGCGGCGGCGAGCGCCCGCTGGATCGTCCGGCGCATGGCGCTTGCGACGGCCGAGCGCCTGGCGATGGGCATCTCCGCGTTCCTCCTGGTGCTCGCCTGCGAGTTCACCGTGGTGCTCGCTGCCCGCGGGCTCACGCTCGAGCGCTACTTCACGTCCCTGGATCCGGTGAGCGGCACCGCCTACTACCTGGCGCTGCTGCTCTTCATGGTGCTGCCGCTCTGGTTCGAGCCGCGCGAGGAGGTTCCCGCATGACCACGCTTCCCTGGTACCGCCACCGCTGGCCCTGGATCATCATGTCCGGGCCGGCCGCCGTCCTGGTCGCCGGCGCGATCACGACCTGGATCGCCTTCGCCTCCGCCGACGGCCTGGTCGCCGAGGACTATTACAAGCAGGGCCTTGCGATCAACAAGGTCATCGCCCGGGAGGAAGCGGCACGCAAGCTCGGCGTTTCTGCCGAGGTTCTGCGCGAGAAGGATTTCCTGAGAGTAAAGCTGCGGGGCGAAAGCCCACCGGCCCTGTTCGTGCATCTTGCGCACGGCACGCGGGCGGGCTACGACCAGCGGCTGCGGCTCGGGCGCACGCCGGAGGGCTTCTACGAAGCCGCGCTGCCGGCGCTCCCGGCGGGACGCTGGAGGATGGCGATCGAGGACCCGCAGGGGCGCTGGCGGATCGCGAAGGAGGCGCCGTGAAGAAGGCGATCTGGATCCTCTGGCCGTCGTTCATCGTCGCCGGCATCGCCGAAGTGGTGTTCTTCACGCTCTTCGACCCGGTCGAGCTGCACATGGTGGCGAAGGTCGTCGGCGTGACCAGCCACCTCGCGTGGTACACGATCGGCTTCCTGCTCTTCTGGGCCTTCGCCGCGGCCTCGAGCGCGTTCACCTGCTTCCTGCAGCGCAGCGCTTCGGAGATCAACCGCTGAAAAGGGGTCAGAGCAATTTACTGGAAACCCGGACAAGGCCGGTGTATCTCCATTTCCAGTAAATTGCTCTGACCCCTTTTCCCCTAGGCGATGCCGGGGTTGCCCTGCACGCCGATGAGGCGCGGGGTGTTCGGCTTGAGCGCTGAAACGGTCTTGCGGTCCCGCAGCCAGCGCTCGACGACCTCCCAGACCGGCTCGCCTTCCGCGTTTTCGGCCACCGACGCCCAGCCGGCGACCTTGTAGCGCCGCCCGGCCTCGATCGGCTTGCCGCCGAGGCGCATGCCGGAGATGCGCGAGCCCATTTTCGCCCCGGGCTCGCAGCGGTAGGTCATGCCGCCGACGCGCACCATGTCGCCGCCCTGCTGGTAGTACGGGTCGGGGTTGAACAGGTTGTCGGCCACGTCCTCGAGGATCGCCTTGATCTGCTCGCCGGTGAGCTCGTTCAGCGTCGCCTGCGGGTAGGTGATCGCCGTCTGGTCCATGACGTGCTCGCGCAGGATCGGCTGGCCGGGCAGGAGGGTGGTGCCCCAGCGAAAGCCCGGCGAGAAGGCGATCTCGGCGCCCTTCACCTGCATCAAGGCCTCGAGGATGAGCTGGTCCCAGGTGCCGTTGAAGTTGCCGCGCCGGTAGAGCAGGCCTTCGGTGACGGCGAGCTGTTCGTTCAGTTTTTCCGTGTAGGGCCTCCGGACGCTTTCGATGAGGTTCTTCATCGGGACATCTTCCGGGAGAAGATTCGAAAAGACAGGCAGGAGGCGGTACTGCGAGCCCTTCACGCCGCCGGCGTCGACCTGCAGGTCGAGCACGGCGAGGAACTTGCCGTTCGAGCCGGCGTTGGTCACCAGGGTCTTGCCGCCGGCGTTCCCGGCGACGAGCGCGCCGGGCACGCCGTCGTGGGTATGGCCGCCGAGGATCGCGTCGAGGCCGCGCACGCGCGTCGCGAGCTTCATGTCGACGTCCATCCCGTTGTGCGAGAGGAGCACCACCGCCTTCGCGCCCTTGCCGCGCGCCTCGTCGACGAGCTGCTGCAGGCGCGGCTCCTGGATGCCGAAGGTCCAGTCGGGGACCTGGTGGCGGGGGTTGGCGATCGGCGTGTACGGAAAGGCCTGGCCGATGATCGCGACCGGGATGCCGTTCAGCGCGCGGATCACGTAGGGCTTGAACACCGGATCCTCGAAGTCCGTGGTCTTGACGTTCTGCGCGAGGAACTCGAAGCCGAGCTCCTTCTCCACGGCCTGCTTCACCCGTTCCGCGCCGTAGGTGAATTCCCAGTGCGCGGTCATCAGGTCGACGCCGAGCTGCTTCTGCGCGGCGATCATGTCGGCGCCCTTCGTCCACAGCGAGGTCGCCGAGCCCTGCCAGGTGTCGCCCCCGTCGAGGAGCAGGGCGTGCGGCCGGGCGGCGCGCAGCCGCTTCACCAGCGTCGCGAGGTGCGCGAAGCCGCCGACCTTTCCGTAGCGCTGTGCCGCCGCGGCGAAGTCGAGGTGGGTGAACGCGTGCGCGTGCGGCGTGCCTTCCTTGATCCGGAATGCCTTGAGGAATTGCTCGCCGACCAGGTGCGGCGCCCGCCCGGCGGACTCGCCGACGCCGAGGTTGACGCTCGGCTCGCGGAAGTGCACCGGCAGCAGCTGCGCATGCGCGTCGGTGAAGTGCAGCAGCGAGACGTTGCCGAAGGCCGGCACGTCGTAGAGCTCCGAGGCGGCCTGCGCCTCGGAGAGCCCGGCCCGGAGCGTCCCCCCGGCGGCCGCAGCGAGCGCGAGAAGGCGGAGGAACTCCCTTCTCAGCACCGCCGCATCACTGGTTGACGGGGGACGCCGGGTCGAGCAGCAGCGCGACGAGGTCCTTGATCTGCTGCTCCGTCAGCGTCCCGGAGGACCCGAGCCGCGGCATGTGCGTGCACAGGTTGAACGCCTTGGCGTTGTAGATCTTGCCGAAGACGTAGCGCTGCATCTCGGGCGTGTTGCCGCGGACCTTGCCGAAATTGCGCAGGCTGGGACCGATCGTGCCGAACGACGTCGTCTTCGGCGCGAGCTCGTGGCAGTTGTAGCAGCTGCCGCCGGCCGCGTCCCCGGGCTTGTCGTTCCACATCGCCCCGCGGCCGCTCTGGGCGATCTTCTCCCCGCTCTTCCAGTCGCCCATCAGGTCGTCGGAAGGGAAGCGGATCGCCTTGAACTGCGCTTCCTCGAGCGGCTTGGCGACGCTCGCCGGAGGATTGTCCTTGTGCAGGTTGCAGGCGCGCTGCACCGGGTCGAGCCCGACGCGGTCCATCGTCGCCTGGCCCTTCGCCTTGAAGTCGCGCTGCAGGATGGCGGTGATGCCGTCGAGGTCGGCGTTCGTGACCTGCGGATGCTCGCCCTGCCGATGCGTCGCGCAGGAGGCGAGGGAGGCGGCCGCGAAGGTAACAATCAGGATGCGTTTCATGGTCGTGCCCCCTTAGCGCTTGGTACCCGGACCGCGATAGGTCTCGCCCTGCCCGGTCACGGCGAGGAACATGTGCATGGCGATCGTCGCCTCGGAGCCGAACACGGGCTCGGGCATGCGCATCTGGCGGTAGCAGTCGTTGATCCGCCACTGCATCGTCTTGAACTGGCTGTTCGACACGCGGTAGGCGGGCCAGGTGGCCATCACCGGCCGCGTATCCCTGGCCTTGGAGAGTACCGGCAGCTCCGACATGCGGATGCGCTTGCCTTCCTCGCCGTGGCAGGAGGCGCAGGAGAAATCCCAGGCGCCGGTGCGGTGGAAGAAGAGCTTCTCGCCCAGGGCGTAGGCCGCCTGCTCCTTCGGATGGCTCGTCCCCGGCGACACCGGCACGCCGCGCGACTGGCCTCCGACGTACGCCATGAGGTACTCCATCTCCGAAGGCTGGTTGGCGTTGCCGAAGGGACGCTTGAGCGCCTCCTCGCGGCTGCGCCCCTGCAGCGTCTCCATGCAGTGCAGGACGCGCGTCTCCGCGTCCATCACGCGGTCGACATCGGAGAAGTAGCGCGGCATCGCCGCGTAGGCGCCTTTCAGCACGCCCGGGCCCTTGCCGAGGTCGCAGCGTTCCAGGGAGGCGCTCTTCGGTCCCTGCGGTTTCTTCCACAGCTCCTCGCCCGTGAGCTCGAAGAGCTCGACCGGGCTGGCATCGGCGGTCATCTGCTGGTACTTCTCGAACTGCGATTGCGCGAAGGCCGGCGTCGCGACGAGCGCGGACGCGAGTGCCGCACTGCCTGCAAGACGATGCATCATCTGTCCTCCTCCTCAAATCAGCGGGCGGGCCGCGGTTCGCGCTTCAGGCGACCGCGGTCTCGGTCTTGTTCGTGTCGCCCTTGTTGTCGAGCCAGCTCACCTCGATCTTGTCGCCCTTCGCCCCGCCGGCGAGGCGGAAGGTGAACACCGGGTTGCGCGAGACCGCCTGGCTGATCTCGCCCTCGATCACGGTCTTGCCGTTCACCTTCACCGCGAGGTTCTGGATGAAGTGCGGGCTGCCCTTCGTCTGCTGCTCGGTGGCCATCGGGTGGGTCATCAGCACGCGCACGTCGGTGTAGCCGCTTCCGAGCGTCGCTCTCATCTTCATCGGTCCCGCCATGTCAGCCTCCGCACCCGCCAATGGTTACCTTGATTTCCTTCGTCGCGACGTAGTGCCGGCCGCCTGCGGTCGCCACCACGCGCACGTCCGAGGTCTCGCCCATCTTCGCGTTCACTTTCACGAACGGCAGCGCGCCCGCCATGAAGTCGAACCGGGCGACGAGGGGGTAGGGGTTCTTGTCGACCAGCACCGCGATCGAGGTGGTATTCGGGATCCGGCTCTGGATCTCGATCGGCACCACCGCGCCGTTCTCCGCGATCTGCGGCGCCTCGATCACGATGTCGCCGCTCGCCTGCGGGCCGTCCGCGCCGAGGCTCTTCAGCGCGTCGGCCGCGCTCTTCGAGCTGAAGGCGCCCTTGTTCCATGTCGCCGCGAGCGCGGCGAGCGGGCTGAGCAGCCCGGCCGCTAGGGCCGCGGCGAGAGCGCCGCCGCGCTGCAGCAGAGTCCTACGCAAACTGTTCATGATTTCCCTCCTCCAATCGTGGCCATCCTAAACGCATCCGCGCCGAGAGAGTGCGGGCGGAGGATCGAATGTCCTTATGCCTGTATCAGCCCTCAGCACTGCTCCCAGGGCAGCCCTTCCTTGCGCCAGCCGGCCTGCGTGTTGCGCTGGTGGCGCACGTCGAGCGGCCCCTCGAAGCCGTGCGCCACATTGTAGACGCGCGAGAACCCCGCGCGCTCGAGCGCTTCCCCGGCCTCCTGCGAGCGGTTGCCGCTGCGGCAGATGAGCACGATCGGGCGCTTCGCGTGGTCGGTGCCGGCGAGCTTCTTCACCTGGCCGACGAAATGCGGGTTCACCTCCCAGTCGGGGCCGTCGTTCCACGCGACGTGCAGCGCGCCGACCGGATGGCCGACGAAGAGGTACTCCATCTCGCTGCGGCAGTCGACGAACAGCGCATCGGGCTGCGCCGCCAGGAACTCGAAGGCCTGCCGGGGGTCGAGGTGTTCCATGGGCGCGATTATCGCTTGTAACCGCGGTCACAGACGGCATCTGCCGGAGCGGCCCAGAATGACCTCATGAGCCAATACACTTTCGGGAAATCCGTGGACCTGGGCTTCGACCAGGCCGTCCAGGCGGTCACGGGGGCGCTTGCGAAGGAGGGGTTCGGCGTCCTGACCGAGATCGACGTCGCCGCCACCCTGAAGAAGAAGCTGAACATCGACCGGCCGCCCTACCGGATCCTGGG
>CBDDRX010000133.1:0-27065 GCA_965233165.1 uncultured bacterium
GGTGATCCCGGAGTCGCTGGTGAGGCAAGCCCTGGATGCCGGGGACACGGCGCTGACACCGCTCGATGAGGCGAGGAAGGCCTTCGAGCGCGACTACCTGGTGAGGATCCTGAAGATCACCGGGGGCAACGTCACCAAGGCCGCGCGCCTGGCCGGGCGCAACCGCACCGAGTTCTACCGCCTGCTCGAGCGCCATTCCCTCGAGCCGGGCATGTTCAAGGCCGCGTAAGGCCCACCCGGCGGCGCCGACTGAGGGCATGCGCACCCTCTTTGCCGTCCTGGGGATCCTCATGGCTTCGCAAGGCTGGGCGGCCGCATGCTCCGCGGTCTCGGGAGCCCACACCGCGGCCCTGGTGGAGCTGTACACCTCGCAAGGCTGCGACAGCTGCCCGCCGGCGGACCGCTGGCTGTCAGGCCTGGGGGAGCGAGGCTACGTGCCCTCGCGCGTCGTACCGCTCTCCCTGCACGTCGACTACTGGGACTACATCGGCTGGAAGGATCCCTACGCGAAGCCGGCCTTTTCGGGGCGGCAGCGCAAGCTCACGCAGCTGCAGCGGCTCGCCTTCGTCTATACGCCGCAGGTCATGCTCCAGGGCCGTGACTTCCGCGCCTGGCGCGGCCCCGCCTTCGACACGGCAGTAGCGCGGATCAACACCGAGCCAGCGCGGGCCAGGATCGCGCTCGCCATCGACGCCATGGAGCCCGACGCGCTCGCCGTGGAGGCGCGGGCCGAGCTCCTGGACCGCAGCCACCTCAAGGACGCCGCCCTCTACATCGCCTCCTATGAGAACCGCCTCGCAAGCGCCGTCACCGCCGGGGAGAACCGCGGCCATACCCTGAAGCACGACTACGTGGTGCTCGAATGGCAGGGCCCGCTCGATTTCGGTCCGGGCGGGGTTCGGGCGGAGCGAAGGCGCATCCCGCTGCTCCCCCGGGCTGTCGCGGCGCACTCCGGGATCGTCGCTTTCGTCCAGAACCGGCGCAGCCTGGAGGTGCTCCAGGCCCTGATGCTGCCGGCCTGCGATCAGGGCGAAAGTCGGGGCCAGGGGCAGGGTAAGGGCTAACCCTCGGCAAAGGTTCAAGTTTCAGGTTTGCGGCCGCTCGGGTATATTCGCGCCCTCAGGCCACCCCGGGGAGGCCCGGGGGGTCCGGAGGGAGGCTCATGCAAGCGACGCAAATCCGCCAAAAGGACGGCGTCTTCTACTTCGTGAATTACCCCGCCAAGGAGCTGCTGGCGAAGGTGCGTTTCATCAGCCGCTTCTACGGCGAGGGCGAGGAAATCGCCCCGAGCCGCGTCTCCGAAGACGACGACATCGCGCAGTTCATCGCCAAGATCGAGCGCAACGACCAGGCGTTCCAGCGCTCGGTCTCGAAGGGCAAGGTCCGGCAGCTCAAGAACTTCTACGAGACTGCGGTCTCGCAGCCGCCGATTCCCGGCACGGTTCTGCTGTTCACCTCCGAGCGGCTCAATTTCCGCTCCGCGGGCGAAGGCGGGCACGGCAGCCTGGTCGAGCCGGGCAACCGCTTCCTCATCATCGACGGGCAGCACCGCCTCGCCGCGCTGCGCTTCTACCTGCACGAAAGGCCGGAGGAAGCGGGCACGATCAACGTGCCGTGCATCATCTTCGACGGGCGCAGCGAGGACTTCGCGACGGAGATGTTCGTCATCATCAATTCCACGCCGACGCGGATCAACAAGAGCCACCTCGTCGACCTCTACGACCGCGTCTCCTTCGCCGCGCCGGACCGCAAGTTCGCCGCGCGCCTGGTCGAGAAGCTCTACGCCGAGGGCGACAGCCCGCTGCGCTACCGCATCAACCGCCTCGGCGGGCGCAGCCAGCGCGACAAGTGGGTGCTGCAGGCGGAGCTCTTCAACGAGCTGCACCGCTGGGTGCGCGGGCGCTGGCGCTCGATCCAGCTCGCCGGCGGCAGCTCCAAGGAAGTACCGCGCTACTACGGCATGATCCGCGACTTCTTCAAGGCGGCGCGCAACGTCTTCGGCGACGCCGTCTGGGGCAAGGACAACTACATGGTCACCAAGCCCGTCACCATCAAGGCGATGGTCCGCGTGTGCGCCGACCTCTCGCGCGAGGACGGCGACGCGGAGTCCGGCCGGGTGGCCCGCTGGGAGGAGCGCCTCGCCCCCTGGGGCGAGATGGCGAAGCAGTTCCGCGAGGAAGGCTTCTACGAGCGCTTCCCGGCCAAGGGCGAAGTGGAGCGCGTCGCGCGCATCCACAAGGAGCTTGCCAAGGCGGCCGGAATCGAGGTCAGGAAGGCCTGAGCTAGGCCGCCGTCAGGCGGTCGATTTCCGCGCTCCCGTAGCCCAGCTCGCCCAGGATGGCGCGCGTGTGCTCGCCCAGCGCCGGCACGGGGTCCATGCGCGGCGCCATGCCATCCAGGTTGAACGGCGGCTTGAGCGCATCGAGCGCCCCGGCCGGGGACCCGACTTTCGCCCAGCGACCGCGCGCCTTGAGCTGCGGGTGGTTCCAGAACTCCTGCATGTCGTTGAGCCGAGCGTTGGCGATTTCCGCCTTTTCCAGGCGTTCCACGACTTCGCCGCTCTGCAAGCCGGAGAAGACCCGCTCGATCTCGGCGTGCATGGCCGCGCGGTTGTGCAGGCGTGCCGGCCCCGAGCTGAACCGCGCGTCCTTCTTCAATTCCTCCTTTTGCAGAACCAGAGAGCAGAACCGCTCGAACTCGCGTTCATTCTGGATGCTCAGGAAGACCGTGCCGCCATCGCCGGCCTTGAACGGGCCGTAAGGCGCGATGGTGGCGTGGTACGCGCCGGAGCGGGGGGGCTGCTTGCCGCCATGGGCGGTGTAGTACGCGGGAAAGCCCATCCATTCCCCCAGCGACTCGAACATCGTGATGTCGAGCGTAGCGCCTTCGCCCGTCCGGCCGCGGCGCAGGAGCGCGGCGAGGATGGACGAGTAGGCGTACATGCCCGCCGCGATGTCGGCAACCGGGATCCCGGCCTTGGAGGGCGAATCGGGCGTTCCAGTGACCGACAGGAGGCCGGCCTCGCACTGCACGAGGAGGTCGTAGGCCTTTTTCGAGGCGTACGGTCCCTCGGGCCCGTATCCGGAGATGCCGCACCAGATGAGCTTCGGGTGGCGCTTGCGCAGCTCGGCGGCGCCCAGGCCGAGGCGCTCGACGGCACCGGGCGCGAGGTTCTGCAGAAAAACGTCCGCCTTTCCGATCAGGCGCTGCAGCGCCTGTTGTGCCTCCGGGCGCTTCATGTCGAGCGCCAGGCTTTCCTTGGACCGGTTCACCCAGACGAAATGGGAGGAAAGCCCGTTCACGGTCTTGTCGTAAGAGCGCGCGGCGTCGCCGCCATCCGGGCGCTCGACCTTGATGACGCGCGCACCGAGCTCGGCGAGTTGCCGCGTGGCGAAGGGCCCGGCGATGACCTGCTCGAGCGCGACCACGGTGATCCCCTCGAGCGGCCTCATTCGAATCGCACCGTGAGTCCCGGCAGCGGCAGGCGGACGGTCGCGGTGCGCCCGTGGCAGGGCACCAGAGTGCGGTCGTACACCATGCCCCAGATCGGCTCGTAGACCCCGTAGCGCGGCCAGATCGTGCGGTTGGTGAAGCCGATCTTCCGGCCTACTGCGACCCAAGCCGCGCCGACGCGCCGGCGGTGCAGTGCTGCCGCGGCTTCGTAGCCTTGCGCGGCCGTCAGCCCGGGGTGTCGGTCGGTGAAGGGTGGCACCGGGCGGGGCCTCTCGTGCAGGTCAATCAGTTCGTCCGCGAGCATCGGCCGATTGTAGTATTTGCCCATGGATCATTCGCTCGTCTGGGCGATCGTGGGGCTGGTCCTGGTGATCGCCGAGCTGCTCACCGGGACGTTCTATCTCCTGATGCTGGGCGTCGCGGCCTTCGGAGCCGCCGGGGCGGCCTGGCTGGGGCTAGGGTTCGGCGTGCAGATCGTGGTCGCCGCGCTGGTCTCGGCCATTGGCTGCTATGGCGTGCACGTGTACCGCGAGCGCAGCCGCACGACGCAGATGGCGCCGATCGACGCCGGCATGCCGGCGAGCTTCGAAGGGTGGATCGACGCGGGAGGGCGGCTCGCACGCGTGCGCTATCGGGGCGCGCCGTGGGAAGCGCGCGTCGAGGGCGATGGGGCGATCGAGCCGGGCGCGACGCTGTACGTCCTGGTCGCCGATGGAAATACGCTCAAGGTTACGAAGAACCGTCCCGCCTGAGGGCGCGGGCGGCATCGCACATCCAAGGGGAGAGTCCGCCATGTTCTGGAAGCTCGTGATCGCAGTGGTGGTCGGGATCGGCGCGTATTTCGTGCCTCCGCTGTCGAAATACTGGCTGTGGATCTTGTTTCTCGGCGTGTTCGTCGCCTTCGTCATCGAGGGCGTGCGCATCGTGCCGCAGCAGAGCGCCTGGGTGATCGAGCGCCTGGGCAAGTTCCACGGCACCCTCGAGCCGGGCCTGAACCTGATCATCCCGTTCCTCGACCGGGTGGCCTACGTGCACTCGCTGAAGGAAGTGCCCCTCGACGTGCCCGAGCAGGTGTGCATCACCAAGGACAACACGCAGCTCGGCGTCGACGGCATCCTCTACTACCAGGTCACCGACCCGCGCCTCGCCTCGTACGGCTCCTCGAACTACATCGCCGCGATCTCGCAGCTCGCGCAGACCACCCTGCGCAGCGAGATCGGCAAGATGGAGCTCGACAAGACCTTCGAGTCGCGCGACGAGATCAACCGGCAGATCGTCGCCTCGCTGGACGAGGCGGGCCGCAACTGGGGCATCAAGGTCCTGCGCTACGAGATCAAGAGCCTGACCCCGCCCGAGGCGATCCTGCGCTCGATGCAGCAGCAGATCACCGCCGAGCGGGAGAAGCGCGCCCTGATCGCGAAGTCCGAGGGCGAGCGCCAGCAGGAGATCAACGTCGCCGACGGCGAGAAGCAGGCCGCGGTGCTGCGCTCCGAGGGCGAGAAGCAGGCGGCGATCAATAAGGCCCAGGGCGACGCGACCGCGATCCGGGTCATCGCCGAGGCCACCGCCGCCGGCGTGCGCGCGGTAGCGGAGGCGATCGGCGACAAGGGCGGCATGGACGCCGCGAACCTCAAGGTCGCGCAGCAGTACGTGGAAGCTTTCGCAAACCTCGCCAAGCAGTCCAACACGCTCATCATCCCGGGAAACGCCGCCGACGTCGGCGGCTTCGTTGCGACCGCGATGACGGTCCTCGACAGGATCCGGCCGCCTCGGGGGCAGGCCGCCCCGTAGTCCCGGCCCGGCCCGGCTTTATTTCAGGCGGGCTTCGCCGCCGTTTCCCTCCGGCGCACGACGATCTGCGCGGCGACCACGATGGCCAGGAGCGCAAGCCCGATCGAGTCGGTGATCAGGCCCGGCTTGATGAGACACAGCGCGGCGACGAAGAGCAGGACGCGATGCCACGCGCTCGCGAACGTGATCAGCCAGCCGAAGAGCGACGCGGCGAGGCAGATGACGCCGACCGACGCGGTGATCACGGACCATACGACGAAGGGCCACTGCGCGCCCCAGTCGGAGACGATCAGGAGCAGCATCGGCTCGTAGACGAACATGAACGGGACGATGTACGCCGGCGCCGCGGCGCGCATCGCCGCGAACCCGGAGGCCCACATGTTGGCCTTCGCGAGGCTCGCCGCGGCGAACACGGCCAGCGCGACCGGGGGGGTGATCGCGGAGAGGATCGCAAAATAGAAGGCGAACATGTGCGCCGCAGGGGTCATGGCCGCCTTGCACTCGGCGGTGACCGGCTCAGGGCAGCCCGACACGGCGAGCTTCACCACGGCCGGCACGAGGAGGGCGACCATCATGATGTACGCGGGCGTGGTCGGCATCCCCATGCCCAGGACGATGCCGGCGAGCGCGGTCAGGATCAGCGCGAGGATCAGCGTGTCCTGCGCCAGCGCGACGACGATCTGGGTGAAGACGATGCCCAGGCCCGTGATGGTCACGCAGGCGATCACGATCCCGGCGGTGGCGCAGGCGACCGCGACCGCGAGCGTGTTCTTCGCTCCTTCCTCGAGGGCTTCCAGGATGGTGCGCCAGGAAATGCCGCCGCGGGTCGAACGGCGCAGCAGGGCAAGGGGCAGGCAGGAAAGCGCGCCCACCAGAGCGCAGAGCGGCGCCGAGTAGCCCAGGATGAGCCCGAACAGAACGATCAGGATCGGGACGAACAGGTGGCCGCGCGTGAGCATGACGTTGCCGAAGCGCGGCAGCTGCGCGCGCGGGACGCCGGCCAGCTTGTAGCGCTTCGCCTCGAAATGCACGGCGAAGAAGACCGCGAGGTAGTACAGGAACGCGGGCACGATCGCCCACAGGGCGATCTGCGCGTACGGCACGGCGAGGAACTCGGCCATCACGAACGCGGCCGCGCCCATGATCGGGGGCATGAGCTGGCCGCCGGTGGAGGCCACGGCTTCCACCGCCGCCGCGAAGGGCGGGCGGAACCCGGTGCGCTTCATGAGCGGGATGGTGATGGGGCCATCGACCATGACGTTGGCCACGGCGCTCCCCGACACGGTGCCGAAGAGGCTCGAGCTCACGACCGCGACCTTGCCGGGCCCGCCGGCCTGGTGGCCGGTGATGGACATGGAAAAGTCCATGAAAAGCTGTCCCGTGCCGCTGCGCTCCATGAACGCGCCGAATAGCACGAACAGCATCACGTAGGAGGCCGACACCCCGAGCGTCGAGCCGAAGATCCCCTCGGTCGAGAGGTAGATCTGCTCGAGCAGTACCGGAAACGTCACCTGCGTGGAGAGCGCATAGGCGATGAACACGAGGGCGGTGATCGGCAGCGCCCAGCCGAGGACCCGGCGGGTCGCCTCCAGGATGACGAGCACCGCCGTCACGGCCCAGAACTTGTCCGCGAACGTCAGCTCGTCGATGTAGATGATGCGGTTGGTGTAGTACTGGTAGTTGAAGAAGATGTGCAGAACGAGGCCGAGGCCGGCAAGGAGGAGCACGCCGTCGGCGATGCGCCAGCCGATGCCGCCGTCGCGCTTCCACGGATAGATCAGGAAGACGAGGGCCAGCGTGAACATCAGGTGCGTGCCGCGGAAGATCAGGGCCTCGGGCGGGCCGAAGGCGGCGACCTGCATGTGGTAGAGCGACATCGCGATGGCGAGGAGCGCCACCACGACGCGCAGGAGCCTCGTCCCAGGCGCGGTCGACGGGTTCTCTTCTTCCATTTCCCCTCCTCAACGAAAACGGGGCGGTATCGCCGCCCCGTTCCCGCTCATTGCCTGGCCGGCCTCAGATCGCGCCGGCTTCCTTGTAGAACTTCGCCGCGCCCTTGTGGAAAGGGACGCCCATGTCGACGGCCATGTCCTTTGCGGTCAGGCCGGAAATGGACTTCACGATCGCTGCCATGGCATCCACGTTCTGCGCCATGGTCTTTGTCATGCGGTATACCGTCTCTTCCGGAAGATCGCATGCGGCGATGATGTGGGTCGAATAGCCGATGACTGGCACGTCCTTGTCCTGCTTCGGATAGGTGCCGGCTTTCAGGATCAGCTTCTTGTAGAACCCAGGGTTCAGCTTGTTCAGTTCGGCGAGCGTCTTGTCGTCCGCGGGGACGAGCACGATCTCGCGCGCACTCGCGAGGTCCATGACTGCCGATGCCGGCGCCGTCGTGCCGAGCGTGAAGACCTGGACGTGCCCATCCTTCATCATCGAGACGGCGTCGGTATAGGCCGCTTGAAAATTCGCCTTGGAGAGCGATTGGTAGGTCATCCCGTTCAGCTTGAGCACAGTTTCCGTCAGAGCCTCAGCCGTGTTGCCTTTCGGCTGCGTCACGAGCGCCTTGCCCTTGAGGTCCGCGAAGCTATTGATTTTCGCGTCCTTCAGGGCTACCACTTGGAAGTACTGCGGATAAAGGTTCGCGACCTGGCAAACCTTCGTCACCTTTTTCGGGTATGGAGGACGGCCCTGGAGGCCATCCACGGTGGTGCTGGAATTCGCCAAGCCGATATGTGCCTTTCCCTCGTCTACCCCGCGAACGTTGGCGATGCCGGCACCGGGGGTCTGGGTGATCTGGAGTCCCGGGACAGCCTTCTCCCACATGCCCTTCAGGGCGCCGCCGAGCGGGATCCAGGAACCGCCCTGCGGGCCGGTCATGAACGTCACTTGCTGCGCTGCGGCAGGCGCCGCGAACAGGGCCGTCACCGCGGCGACGGCCAGCTTCTTCTGCAATGTCAATGTCATTGTCATCCTCCTCGTAGGAACCGCGATTCTTGTGCTTCAAACCACTCTGGTCAATACCGGCTTGCCGCCGAAATGGCGGCGCAGGTTCTCGATCTGCAGGTCGCCCATCGCCTTGCGCGTCTCCACGGTGGCGCTGGCCACATGGGGGAATAGCACCGCGTTGTCCAGCTTGAAGAATTCCGGCGGCACGCGGGGCTCGTCGGCGAATACGTCCAGGCCCGCGCCGGCGATCTTCTTCTCCTGCAGATACTTGAGCAGCGCCGGCTCGTCCACGACGGAACCGCGCGCGATGTTGACAAGGTAGCCCTGCCCGCCGAGCGCATCGAGCACCTTCGCATCGACCAGGCTCTTCGTTTCCGCCCCGCCGGGGGTGACCACCATCAGGACGTCGGAATTGGCGGCCAGGGTCGCGGGGTCCGGATCGTAGGGGTAGGGGACGTCCTTGCGGTTGCGATTGTGGTAGCGGATCTTCATGCCGCAGGCCATCGCGCGCTTCGCCACCGCCTCGCCGATGCGCCCGAGGCCGAGGATGCCCATCGTCTTGCCGCCCAGCGACGTCGTGAGCGGATAGGGGCCCTTGGCAGCCCACTGCCCCGCGCGCAAGTAGGCCTCGCATTGCGGCAGCTTGCGCAGCGTGTTGAGCACCAGCGCGATCGCGGTGTCGGCGACGCACTCGTTCAGCACATCCGGGGTGTTCGTGACGATGATGCCGCGCTTCTTCGCGTCGTCGAGGTTGATCTGGTCCACGCCGACGCCGAAGTTGGCGATGATCTCGAGCTTCGGCAGCGCATCCATCAGCTTGCCGTCGACCGGGAAGTGGCCGAACGAGGCGATCGCGCGCACGCGCTCGCGCAACCCCTTGAGGAAGGCGTCCTTGTCGGCGGCTTCGTAGATCTTGTGCACCGCGAACTCGGACGCGAGGGTGGCCTGAGTGCCGGCGTGGCCCTTGCCGGTGAAAAGAAGGTCGTTTTTCATGATTTGAATTTTGCCGCGAGCGCTTCGGCGCCGCGCGCGAGGATGCCGACGTCGGCGCCGACGGCGACGAACAGCGCGCCGGCCTGCAGCTGGCGCCGCGCGTTTTCCTCGTTCGGGGTCAGGATGCCGGGCGCCTTGCCGCCCTTGCGGATGCGCCGCAGGGTGTCGTCGATGACGGTCATGATCTTCGGATTGGCGATCTCGCCGAGATGGCCGAGCGAGGCATGCAGGTCCGCCGGGCCGATGAACACGCCATCGATGCCCTCGATGGCGAGGATGCCGTCCAGCTCGTCGAGGCCCTGCTGATTCTCCACCTGCACGAGGACGCACAGCTCCTCGTGGGCGCGCTTCGCATAGTCCTTGACGCGCCCGAAGCGCGAGGCGCGCGTGGTCCCCGCCACCCCGCGCACGCCGACCGGCGGGTAGCGCGTATACGAGACCGCCGCGCGCGCCTCCTCGGCACTGGAGACGTACGGGATGAGGATCGATTGCGCGCCGGCATCCAGCACCCGCTTGATGGTCACCATGTCGTTCCAGGGAACCCGGACGACCGGATGGCTGGGATACGGCGCCGCGGCCTGCAGCTGCGTGAGCAGGCTCTCCAGGTCGTTCGGCGAATGCTCCATGTCGAGCAGGATCCAGTCGAACCCGGCGCCGGCGATCACCTCGACGGAGTAGTTCGACGACAGCGAGGACCACAGGCCGATCTGCGGCTTGCCGGCCCTGAGGGCGCGCTTGAAGCTGTTGACCGGAAGTTCCATTTATTCCTTGACTGCCCCGGTCATCGCGGACACGTAGTGCTCGACGAAGAACGCATAGAGGATCACGAGCGGCAGCGAGCCCACGAGCGCGCCGGCCATCAGCGAGCCCCAGCGGTACTGGTCGCCGTCGGTGAACGCGGAGAGGATCGCCACCGGGACGGTCTTCTTGTCGGTGGTGTTGATGAACGTGAGGGCGTAGATGAACTCGTTCCAGCACAGCGTGAGGCAGAAGATCCCGGCGGAGATGAGGCCCGGCACGGCGAGGGGCAGGATGATGCGCGTCAGGATCTGCCAGCGCGTCGCCCCGTCGATCAGGGCGCATTCCTCGAGCTCATACGGGATGGTCTTGAAGTACCCCATCAGGAGCCAGGTCGAGAACGGAATCAGGATCGTCGGGTAGGTGAGGATGAGCGCGAAGGGCGTGTCGAACAGGCCGTACTGGAAGACCACCGTGGAAAGGGGGATGAAGAGGATGGAGGGCGGCACCAGGTAGGCGAGGAAGATTCCGCCCCCGACCCACTGCGCGCCTCGGTAGCGCAGGCGCGTGATGGCGTAGGCCGCGAACACGCTGGCGATGATCGACAGCACCGTCGCCGAGACGGCGATGAACATGGTGTTCCACAGCCACAGCGGGTAGTCGGTCTTGAACAGCAGCTCCTCGATGTGCTCGAGGGTCGGGCTGAGCGTCCAGAACGGGTTGTGCGTGTCCAGGTCGAGCAGCTGGTTCTTCGGCTTGATCGCCGTCATCGTCATCCAGTAGAAGGGGAAGATGAGGACGATGAAGATGATCGACAGCGGCAGGTAGAGCGTGACCAGGCGCTGCGGCAGCGTCGACAGGTAGCTCATGCCCTCGCTGTCGTCGCGGGGCGGCGCGACGGGGCGCGCAGTCTGCTCAGTCATTGTCTTCCCCTTGCTGCCATTTCCGCCGCTGCAGCCCGAACCACGACACGAGGATCGCGGCGAGGAGGAACGGCACCATCGCGGTCGAGACCGCGGCGCCCTCGCCGATGCGCGAGCCCAGGATCGCGGTGTTGTACGACATGGTTGCCATCAGCTCGGTGGCGCCCGCCGGCCCGCCGTTGGTGAGCACCTTGATGAGCTGGAAGTCGGTGAACGTGAACAGGACGGAGAACGTCATCACCACCGCGATGATCGGCGTGAGCAGCGGGTAGGTGATGTGCCGGAACATCTGCCAGCGGCTCGCGCCGTCCAGCGTCGCCGCCTCGTACAGCGACGGCGGCAGGGTCTGCAGCCCGGCGAGCAGCGAGATGGCGATGAAGGGCACGCCGCGCCAGACGTTGGCGAAAATCACGCTCCAGCGCGAGTTCCACGTGTCGCCGAGGAAATTGATGTTGCCGTCGATCCAGCCGAGCTGGCGCAGCGACCAGGAGATCACCGAGAACTGCGGGTCGAAGATCCACCAGAAGGCGATCGCCGAGAGGACCGTCGGGACGATGAACGGGATGAGGATGACGGCCCGGATGATCGCCTTGAACGGCATCGCCTGGTTGAGCAGCAGCGCGAGGTACAGGCCGATCGCGAACTTGAATGCGCTCGCGACGAAGGTGTAGAGCAGGGTGAAGAACACCGCGGTCTGGAACTTCGAGTCGCCGATGATCCACTCGTAGTTCTCCAGGCCGACGAACTTGCCGGGGGTGCCGATGCGCGCGTCGGTGAACGACAGCCAGATTCCCAGGCCGAGCGGATAGACCAGAAACAGGACGAGGAACGCCGCCGCGGGCAGCATGAACCAGAAGCCGAGCCAGTTGCGGTTGTTGCGCAATTGCGCCCAACCGCCCCCGGCAGCCCGGTCCATGCCCCTCATTCCCGCGGCGGTGCTGCTCATGCCTGCCTCGGCGCCAAGCCTAGCGGTAGATGCGGCGCGCCTGCCGCTCGGCCACCGCGATCGCTTCCTTGATGCTCGCGCGATCGGTGCAGACCGACGCGAACATGTCGAGGACCACGAAGTCGGCGAGCGCCGAGGCCGCCTTCTCGCCCACCGAGCCCAGCCCGCCGGCAGTGAGGGTGCGCTTCGCGCAGTCGCGCGCCACCGTGAGCTTCTTGTCGGAGCTCCAGACGGGGTTCGCGTCGTACGCGTTCAGCGGATGCGTCAGGTAGGCCACCGCCGCCTGCAGCCACGGGTTGTAGTTCTCCGCCTCGAGGGTGAACGCGATGAAGGCCTTGGCAGCCTGCGGGAACTTGGTGTAGCGCATGCCGAGCATCGGGTAGGCGATGTGGAACTCGGTCGGCTTGCCCACCGGCCCGACCGGCCAGAGCGAATGGTTCATGTCGTCCATGACCTCCTTCGCCTTGGGGTCCTTCGCGGCGTTGGCCTTCGCCGCGGCGTAGATGGACACGCCGTTGTTGGTGAGCGAGACCTGGCTCTCGAGGAAGGCCTTGTTGTTGAAGGCGTCGTTCCACGACGCGGTGCCCTGCACGAAGTGGTTCGACATCTTCTTCGCGTACTCGAGCGCCTTGACCGTCTCGGGCGAGTTGATGATGACCTTGTCCTTGGCGTCGACGAGGTTGCCGCCGAACGCCCAGAGCGCCCAGTGCACCCACGCGTTGCCGTCGCCGGAAGCGCGCCCCAGCGCGAATCCGCCCGGAACGGACTTCGCCTTCAGGGCCTTCATCAGCTCGAGGAAGCCCGCGGTGTCCTTGGGGATCTCCTTGAAGCCGGCCTTCTCGATCATGCTCTGGCGGTAGTTGATCAAGTTGCCGTTGTAGGCTACCGGGATGGCGATCCAGCCCTTGCCCGACTTGCCGTAGGTGACCGCGCTGGGGACCCAGCCGCCGTACTTCTTGCCGAGGTAGTCGGCCACGTCGGTGACGTCCATGCACTTCGAGGGGAAGAGGTGCGGCAGGGAGTAGAGCCCCCAGAAGAGGTCCGGCCCCTGGCCGGTGTTGGCCGCGACCGACGCCTTCGGCTGCACGTCGTCGAGCGACTCGTTCAGGACGCTCACCGGCACGCCGGTCGCCTTGGTGAACGCGGCGACGAGCGCCATGAAGCCGTCCTCCTCGGACTGCACGAAGCGCTTCCAGCGCAGGAGCTGCAGCTTCGCGCCCTTCTCGGGCTTCCACGGCGCCGACTGCGCCCATGCGGCGGCGAACGCGTTCAGGTTCGCCAGCTCCAGAGCGCCCACACCCGCGAGCGCTGCGCCGGCCTTCAATGCATCCCGGCGGTTCATCTTGCGTTCAGTCATGATGCCCTCCCTCCTCGTTGAATGTGCGGATCCTCTGTGCTGGCCATGCGCCGGGCAGCCTCAGATCCTCTGGCCGCTCGACTGGTCGAATACATGCACTGCCTCCGGCCGCGGGCGCAGCCGGATGCGCTGGCCCGGCGAAAACTCGTGGCGCTCGCGGAACACCGCGGCGATCTCATGCTCGCCGACGCGGGCGAACAGCTGGGTCTCCGAGCCGGTCGGCTCGATCACCACCACCTCCGCCTCGAAGCCGTCGTCGGCGATCTCGAGATGCTCGGGCCGGATGCCGAGGGTGACCTCGCGGTTCGCGGCGAGCGCCGCCTTCACCGGCAGCGAGAAGTCGACGCCCGTGAGCGAGACGCCGGCGCCGTTGGCCTGGCCGGGGAGGAAGTTCATCGCCGGCGAGCCGATGAAGCCGGCGACGAAGCGGTTCGCCGGGCGGTCGTAGAGCTCGAGCGGCGCACCGATCTGCTCGACCCGCCCGTCGTGCATGACCACGATCTTGTCGGCCATGGTCATCGCCTCGATCTGGTCGTGCGTCACGTAGACCGTGGTCGTCTTCAGGCGCTGGTGCAGCTCCTTGATCTCGGTGCGCATCGCCACGCGAAGCTTGGCGTCCAGGTTGCTCAACGGCTCGTCAAACAGGAAAACCTGGGGATCGCGGACGATGGCCCTTCCCATCGCGACGCGCTGGCGCTGGCCGCCGGAGAGCTGGCGCGGGAATCGCTCCAGGTAGGGGGTGAGGCCGAGGATCTCGGCGGCCTTGCGCACGCGCGCCTGCGTCTCGGCCTTGCCGGCGCCGCGCAGCTGCAGCGAGAACCCCATGTTGGCCGCCACCGTCATGTGCGGGTAGAGCGCGTAGTTCTGGAAAACCATCGCCACGTCGCGCTCCTTGGGATGGACGTGGTTGACGACGCGCCCGCCGATCGAGATCTCCCCTGCGGTGATGTTCTCCAGCCCGGCCAGCATGCGCAGCAGCGTGCTCTTGCCGCATCCGGAGGGCCCGACCAGGACGCAGAACTCCCCGTCGGCAATCGAAATGTCGACGCCGTGCAGGATCTCGGTGGAGCCGAAGTTCTTACGCACCGCCCTGAGCGTGACCTCGGCCATCCGGCTAATGTATCTCAGGCTCGGCGGTGGGAGCGATCCCCTCCAGGAAATCGAAGTCGCAGCCTTCATCCGCCTGCGTGACGTGCCGGGAAAAGATGACGCCATAGCCGCGCTCGTACTTGCGCGCCGGGGGCTTCCAGGTGCTCTTTCGCTTCCGCAGCTCGGCCTCGTCCACTTTCAGGGACAGCGTCTTTTTCGCGACGTCCAGCTCGATCGGATCGCCATTGCGCACGAGGGCCAGCGGCCCCCCCACGAACGACTCCGGCGCGACGTGGAGGACGCAGGCGCCGTAGCTCGTGCCGCTCATGCGCGCGTCCGAGAGGCGAACCATGTCGCGTACGCCCTGCCGCAAGAGCTTCTTCGGCACCGGAAGCATGCCCCATTCCGGCATGCCGGGGCCGCCGAGCGGCCCTGCGCCTCGCAAGACGAGCACGCTCGAGGCGTCGACGTCCAGGTCGTCGCGGTCGATGCGCGCCGCCATGTCGTTGTAGTCCTCGAACACGACCGCCTTCCCGGTGTGCTTCAGCAGCTTCGGGTCGGCCGCGGCCGCCTTGATCACCGCGCCGCCCGGCGCGAGGTTGCCGCGCAGCACCACCAGGCCGCCGGATTCCTTCAGCGGGTTCTTCCGGGTGCGGATGACATCCTCGTTGTAGATCCGCGCGCCCTCGAGGTTCTCCCCGAAGGTTCGGCCATTCACCGTCCTGCAACGCAAGGACAGGAACTCCTTGAGCTCGGCGAGCAAGGCACGCAGGCCGCCCGCGTAGTAGAAGTCCTCCATGAGGTACTTGTCGCCGGAAGGGCGCACGTTCGCGAGCAGCGGCACCTTCGCCGAGAAGTCGTTGAAGCGCTCGAGCGGCAGCTTGATGCCGGCGCGGCCGGCCATGGCGACGAGGTGGATGAGCGCGTTGGTCGAGCCGCCCATCGCCATCAGGGTGACGATCGCGTTGTCGAACGATTCCTTCCTCAGGAAGTCGCGCGGCTTCAGGTCTTCCCACACCATGTCGACGATCCGCTTGCCGGTCAGCGCGGCCATCTTCGCGTGATTCGAGTCCGGCGCCGGGATGGAGGCCGCGCCCGGCAGGCAGAAGCCGAGGCTCTCGGCGAGCGACATCATGGTCGCCGCCGTGCCCATCGTCATGCAGGTGCCGGGGGAGCGGGCGATGCCGTCCTCGATCTCCTGCCAGTCCTTCCGGCTGATGTTCCCGGCGCGCAGCTCCGCCCAGTACTTCCAGGTGTCGGAGCCCGAGCCGAGCGTGGTGTCGCGCCAGTGCCCCGAGAGCATCGGGCCGGCCGGCAGATAGATCGCCGGCAGGTTCATGCTGGTCGCGCCCATCAGAAGGCCCGGTGTGGTCTTGTCGCACCCGCCCATGAGGACGGCGCCGTCGGCCGGGTAGGAGCGCAGCAGCTCCTCGGCCTCCATGGCGAGGAAGTTGCGGTAGAGCATCGTGGTGGGCTTCTGCATCGGCTCGGCGAGCGACATCGCCGGCATCTCGACCGGGAACCCGCCCGCCTGCCACACGCCGCGCTTCACTTCCTCGACGCGCTGCTTGAAGTGCGTATGGCAGGTGTTGATGTCCGACCAGGTGTTGATGATCGCGATGACCGGCTTGCCTGCGTAGTCGCTGCGGTCGTAGCCCATCTGCGCCGTGCGGGAGCGGTGCCCGAACGAGCGCAGGTCGTCGGCGCCGTACCAGCGGTGGCTGCGCAGCTCCTCGGGCTTCTTCCTCGCGCTAGTCAAACTTCGCCCCGGACTCCTTTACCACCTTCGCCCACTTCGCCTGCTCCGCGCCCATCCACTGCCCGAGGCTCTCCGGCGTCCCGGTGCGCACCTCCGTGCCCTGCTTGGCGAAGCGCTCCTTCATGTCGGCGGCGTTCAGCACCTTCGCGAGCTCCGCATTGAGCTTCGCGGTCACCTCGCGCGGGATGCCCTTGGGCCCGACCACGCCCTGGTAGGAGCCGGTCTCGAATCCGGGCAGGCCCTGCTCGGCGACCGTGGGCGTGCTCGGGGCCGCGGCGACGCGCTGGGCGCTCGAGATCGCGAGCGCGCGAAGGCGCCCGCCGGTCACCGAAGGCCAGGTGGCGAGCATGCCGTTGAAGAGCACGTGGGCCTGGCCGCCGACCACGGCGGTCACCGCATCGGCGCCGCCCTTGTACGGGATGTAGGTCCAGTCGATCTTGTGGCGCTGCGCGAATTCGATGCCGGCGAGCTGCGGCGCGCCGCCGATACCGGAGATCGCGAAGTTGAGCTTGCCCGGGTGCGCCTTCGCCATCGCGACGAGCTCCTGGACGTTCTTCACCTGGACGTCCGGGTGCACGGCGAGCACGTGCGGCGAGTACGACACCATCACGACCGGCGTGAAGTCCTGCGACGGGTTGAAGGGCAGCTTCGGGTACACGCTCGGGCTGATCACCAGGCCGCCGAGGTCGGTGATGAGCAGCGTGTAGCCGTCCGGCGCGCTCTTCGCGACGAAGTCGGCCCCGACGTTGCCGTTCGCGCCGGTGCGGTTCTCGATGATCACCGGCTGGCTCCACGCCTCGGTGAGCTTGGGGCCGATCTGCCGCGCCAGGATGTCCGACGTCCCGCCCGCGGCGTAGGGCACGACGATGCGGATCGGCTTGCCCGGGTAGGTTTGTGCGAACGCGATGCCGCTGGCGAGCGTGGCAGCCGCGGCGGCGGCCGCGGCGAAGGGAACTCTCATGGTGCTCCTCGTTGGGGGTGCAGTCGGGACTTGGACCGCGGGAAGTCTAGGAGGCCCTGACGTTGCGCGTCCAATATATAATTCGACCGCTTTCGATTCATTCTGGATATCAGTGGAACTGCGCTCGCTCCGCTATTTCGTGACGCTCGCCGAGGAGCTGCACTTCGGCCGGGCGGCGAAGCGGCTCGCCATGACGCAGCCGCCGCTCTCGCAGTCGATCCGCGGCCTCGAGCGCGAGCTCGGCGTCACGCTGTTCGCGCGCACCCGCCGCAAGGTCGCGCTCACCGACGCGGGCGCGGCGTTCCTCGAGGGGGCGAGGGCCACGCTCGCGCGCGCGACCCTGGCCGTCGAGGGCGCGCAGCGCGCGCAGCGCGGCGAGACGGGCCGCCTGGCGGTCGGCTACATCGCCGCCACCGCCTATACGCTGCTGCCGCTCGTGCTGCGCGACTTCCTGCGCGGCCATGCCGGCGTGAAGCTCGCGCTGCGCGAGCTGGACCTCCCGCAGCAGGCCGGCGCGCTGCTGAAGGGCGACATCGACGTCGGGCTGCTGCGGCCGCCGGTCGCGGAGGCCGAGCTCGCCTCGGAAACGATCCTCGCCGAGCCGTTCGTCCTTGCGCTGCCGGCGCGCCATCCGCTCGGCGGGCTGCGCCGCGTCCCGGCGAAGCGCCTCGCCGGGGAGCCTTTCATCATGTTCCCGCGCCAGCCCGGGCTGGTCTTCCACGACCTAGTCATGGGGTTCTGCCTGCGCAACGGCTTCACCCCGCGCGTCGCGCAGGAAGCGAACCAGACGCACACCGTCATCGGCCTCGTCTCGGCCGGCATCGGCGTCGCGCTGGTGCCCGCCTCCGCGCAGAAGATCGGCCTCGCCGGCGTGGCCTATCGGCCGCTGCGCGAGGCGACGCCGCGCTCGCGCACCGCCCTCGCCTGGCGGCGCAGCGACGCGTCGCCGGTCGTCGCGGCCTTCCTCGACGTCGCGCGCCGCGTGGCGAAACAAGTACACTCCGCGCACGAGGAGGCGCACTAGAAAATGGCGGCGATTTTCCGCACCGGACCCCTGACGCGCGCGATCGAGAGCATCGTGCGCGCCGGCGGCAGCGACGAGCGCGAGGCGCGCATGGTGGCCGCGAACCTGGTCGCGGCGAACCTGCTCGGGCACGACTCGCACGGGATCGGGATGATCCCGCGCTACGTCGACGCGCTCCTGGAAGGCGGGTTGCTCGCCAACCAGCATCCGAAGGTGCAGGTCGACGCCGGCGCGCTGCTGGCGCTGGACGGTTGCCAGGGCTATGGGCAGGTCATCGGCCACGAGGCGATGGAGATGGCGATCGCGCGTGCCCGGGCGCATGGCGCCTGCGTCATGACGCTGGGCCGCTCGCATCATCTGGGGCGCATCGGCCAGTGGGGCGAGCAGGCGGTCGCGCAGGGGCTGATCTCGCTGCACTTCGTCAACGTCATCTCGCGCGCCATCGTCGCGCCCTACGGGGGGGCCGACGCGCGCTTCGGCACCAATCCCGTGTGCATCGCGATCCCGCTGCCCGGCGAGGCGCCGTTCGTGCTCGACATGGCGACCAGCGCGGTCGCGCAGGGCAAGGTGCGCGTCGCGCACAACAAGGGCGAGAAGGTCTCGCCCGAATGGCTGCTCGACGATCGGGGCAATCCCACCGCCGAGGCGCGCTTCGGCGTGGTGGAGCCCTTCGGGGCGCTGCGCACCTTCGGGCTGCACAAGGGCTACGGCCTCGCGCTCGCCTGCGAGCTGCTCGGCGGCGCGCTGACCGGCGGCGGCACGTGGCACTCCGACGACAAGTCGAAGCGGCGGGTCTGGAACGGCATGCTGAGCATCGTCATCGACCCTGCCCGCCTCGACAAGGCCGCGATCCTCGGAGAGGAAGCCGGGGCCTTCCTCGCCTCGCTGCGCAAGTCGCCGGTCGCGCCGGGCTTCGAGCGGGTCCGCATCGCCGGCGAGCCGGAGCGCGAGACGCGCGCGAAGCGCGAGCGCGACGGCATCCCGGTGGACGACACGACGTGGCGGGAGCTCCTCGCCGCCGCGGCGAAGCTGAAGCTGCCGCCCGGGACGGTCGAGCGACTCGCGCAGGGCGGCTAGGACGGCGGCGATGACCCCCGACGTCGCGATCGCCTGGTTCCGCGGCTGGGGCCGCGCCGTGCGCCTCGCCATGGTGGTCGCGGCCGCGGCGCTTTCGCCCTCGTTCTATACGCCGCGCCTGCGGGCGACGGCCGTGAAGCAGCTCTACTTCACGGTCTGGCAGGTATTCGTGCCCTTCATCCTCTTCACCACGCTGCTGAGCGTGGTGGTGATCGAGATCACGATCCGCCTGGCGCGCGACTACGGCCTCGGCGTGTACGCGCTCGAGCTGGTGATGCGCGTGCTCGCGCTGGAGCTCTTGCCCCTGCTCACCGCGCTGTTCGTCGCGCTGCGCTCCGGCTCGGCGATCAGCACCGAGATCGCGCTCATGCGCATCTCCGGGGACCTCGAGGCGATGCGCGACAGCGGCGTCGACCCGATGGAGCGGGAATTCCTGCCGCGCGTCATCGCCGCGGCGATGTCGGTGCTCACCCTGACCGTGATGAGCGGCGCGATGACGCTGGCGGCCGCGTACTTCGCGATGTACGGGCTCTCGCCGTGGGGCTTCGCCGAGTTCACCTGGACCATCGCCGAGGTGTTCACGCCGGTCATGCTCGCGGGAATCACGCTGAAGACGATCGCGTTCGGCGTCGCGGTGGCGGTGATCCCGATCGCCGCGGGGCTGAGCGCCACGCGCGACATCAAGTCGGCGCCGGTGGCGGTGCTCGGCGGCATGGTGCGCCTGTTCTTCGCGCTCGGCCTGATCGAGGTCGTGTCGCTCGCGGTAAAGTACGTCTAGATGGAACCGGACAAGCGCGGCGCGAACGAGGTGGAGAAGGAGGCAGGCTTCACGGCGGTGCCGAAGAACCTGCAGTTCCGCGTCGGCCTGCTGATCGGCATCACGCTGCTCACGGCGGTGGCGTTCATGGGCTACGTCCTGTATGCCCGCGGGCTCTTCGAGCCGACCCAGCGGCTGACGCTCATCGCCGACAACGTCGAGGGCGTGAGCATCGGCATGGACCTGAGCTTCTCGGGCTTCCCGATCGGCCGCGTGCACAAGATCGAGCTGGGCGAGGACGGGCGCGCGCGCATCGAGATCGTCGTGCCGATCCGCGAGGGACGCTGGCTGCGCCGCAGCAGCATCTTCACCCTCGAGCGCGGCGTCGTCGGCCCGGCGAAGATCCGCGCCTTCACCGGCAACCTGCAGGACGAGGCGCTGCCCGACGGGGCCGAGCGCACCGTGCTGCGCGGCGACACCTCCGAGGAGATCCCGCGCATGGTGGCGACGCTGCGCAGCGTCCTGGAGAACGCGCAGACGATCACCTCCGACGAGGGCAGCCTGCAGGCGAGCCTCGGCCACCTGCGCGTCGTCACGCTGCGCATGACGGGCCCGAACGGCGCCCTCGCGGGCCTGCTCGGCAGCGAGGACCAGGCAAAGAAGATCGTCGCTTCCATCGATCGCGCCAACGCGCTCATCGCGCAGATGACCGGCGTGGCGCGCAAGCTCGAAGGGGTGATCGACAAGACCGACGCGCGCGTCTATGGCCAGGACGGGCTGATGGACGGCACGCAGCGCGCGGTGGGGCAGGCGAACGCGATCCTCGGCGAGGTGCGCGAGCACCTGAAGCGCGTCGACCGCATCCTGCAGGACGCCGAGCAGGTCAGCGGCAACGCGAAGGCGGCGAGCACCGACCTGCGCGCCCTGCGCGCCGAGGTGGAGTCGAGCCTGCGCAAGGTCTCGGCGCTGGTCGAGGAGATCAACCGCAAGTGGCCGTTCCCGCGCAACACCGAGATCAAGCTGCCGTGAGGATCGTTGCCCTCCTCGCCGTCCTCCTGCTCGCGGGCTGCGGGCGGCAGCCCGCCGACTGGCAGCTCAATGCCGTGCAGTCCATGGGCATCTACGAACGCCTCTATCTGACCGGCGCAGCACGGGCCGACGAGGAGTTCGCGGTGGCGCGCCGCGAAATCGCCGCCACGGGCCGCCCGGACCTCGTGGCGAGGGTGGAGCTGCTGCGCTGCGCCCTGCGCGTGGCGAGCCTCGACTTCGACGACTGTCCCGGATTCGCCGCCCTGCGCGCCGACGCGGCGCCCGAGGACCTCGACTACCTGGAGTACCTCGCCGGGCGGCGCGAGCGTACGCCGGGCGCCGACCCGCTTGCGACGCTCGTCTCGGCGGGCGTGCAGCTGCGCCGGGGCACGATCCGCCCCGAGGCGATCCAGCAGGCGGTGGACGCCGCTTCGGCGCAGGGCTGGCGCCGCCCGCTGCTCGCCTGGCTGGGCGTGCAAGAAAAGCTTGCGCGCGACGCCGGAGACGCGGACGCCGCGGCGCGGATCCGGCGCAGGATCGATCTCGTCTCCGGATAGAATCTTCGCCGAGGAGGAGGAGATGGCGAAGCCGAAGCGGCGCGAGCCGCGCATCGTCCGCCCGGACGACATCGACCCGAAGCACCGCTGGGACCGGCCGCTCCAGGCGCCGGGCCGCATGCAGGTGGACTTCGAGGAGCGGATCGACTTCCGGCGCCTGCACGACTATCGCCTCGCGCGCACGCGCGCTGCGCTCGCGCAGTCGGGCCTCGGCGCGCTGCTCTGCTTCGACCAGCACAACATCCGCTACACGACGAGCACCGTGATCGGCGAGTGGGCGCGCGACAAGCTCACGCGCTACTCGCTTCTCACCGGCAACGGCGATCCGTACCTCTGGGATTTCGGCAGCGCGGCGCGCCACCACAAGCTCCATGCGCCATGGCTGCATACGGACCACTGCCGCGCCGGCAACCTGGGCATGCGCGGCGCCGTCGGCGCCGATCTGTTCCTGTTCAAGGAGGCGGCACAGGAGATCCACGCGATCCTCAAGGAGGAGGGTGTCGACAAGATGCCGCTCGGCATCGACGTGGTCGAGCCGCCGATGCTGTTCGAGCTGCAAAAGCTCGGAATAAAGGTTCGCGACGGGCAGCAGGCGATGCTGCAGGCGCGCGAGGTGAAGAACATCGACGAGCTGACGCTGCTCAACACGGCCGCGGCGATGGTCGACGGCGTGTACCAGGACATCGCCGAGGCGCTCAAGCCCGGCGTGCAGGAGTCGCAGATCGTCGCGCTCGCCACCCAGCGCCTCTACGAGATGGGCTCGGACTGCGTCGAGGCGATCAACGCGATCTCCGGCGAGCGCTGCAGCCCGCACCCGCACAACTTCACCGACCGGCTGATCCGGCCCGGCGACCAGGCCTTCTTCGACGTCATCCAGTCGTTCATGGGCTACCGCACCTGCTACTACCGCACGTTCAACGTCGGCCGCGCCACGCCGGCGCAGCGCACCGCGTACAAGAAGGCGCGCCAGTGGATGGACCAGGTCATCGACCTCCTCAAGCCCGGCATGTCGAGCGACAAGGTGGCGGCGAAGCTGCCCAAGGCGCAGGAAGCGGGCTTCGCGAGCGAGATGGACGCCTTCGGCCTGAATTTCTGCCACGGCCTGGGGCTCGGCCTGCACGAGCGGCCGCTCATCTCGCGCCTGAATTCCTTCCGCGAGCCGATCGAGCTGAAGGCCGGCATGGTGTTCGCGGTGGAGACGTACTGCCCGGCGAGCGACGGCGTGTCCGCGGCGCGCATCGAGGAAGAGGTCATCCTCACGCCGACGGGCGCCAAGATCATCTCGCTCTACCCCGCCGAAGAGCTGCCGATTGCCAACCGGTACTGAATCCGTCGGCTGGATCGGCGCCGGGCGCATGGGCTATGCCATGGCCGAGCGCCTGGCGAAGGCGGGCTGCGACCTGTCGGTCTGGAACCGCACCGCGGAGAAGGCGAAACCGCTCGAGAAGCACGGCGCGAAGGTCGTGAGCCGGCTCGAGGAGCTGGCGACGAAGGACATCCTGTTCGTCATGGTCTCGACGTACGAGGACGTGAAGGAAGTGATCGGCAAGGCCCTGCAGAAGGGCAAGCCGAAGATGGTCGTCGAATGCTCGTCGATTTCCCTCGAGGGCTCCGCGGAGCTGCGCCAGATCCTGGGCAGGGCGGGGGTGGAGTATCTCGCCGCTCCCGTCAGCGGGAACGCGAAAGTCATCAAGGCCGGAAAGCTGACGTTCGTCGTGTCCGGACCGAAGACGGCGTACGAGAAGGCGAAGCCCTACCTCGACCTGATGGGGATGGGCTCGAGCTACGTGGGCGAGGGCGAGCTCGCGCGCATCGCGAAGATCTGCCACAACGTCTTCCTCGGCGTCGTGACGCAGTCGCTGGCCGAGATCACCGTGCTCGCCGAGAAGGCCGGCATGCCGCGCCATGCCTTCCTCGATTTCCTGAACAAGAGCGTGATGGGCTCGACCTTCACGAAATACAAGGCGCCGGCGTTCGTGAACCTGGACTTCCACGTCACCTTCACGCCGAAGCTCCTGCGCAAGGACATGGACCTGGGGCTCGACGCGGCGAAGGCGCGCGAGGTGCCGATGCCGCTCGCCGCGCTGACGCGCGACCTGATCCAGCAGATGATCGGCCACGGCATGACCGAGGAGGATTTCTCGACGCTGCTCGTCATGCAGGCGAAGGCGTCCGGGCTCGGCCTGAAACCCGAGAATGTCCCTATAAGCGATGGACTGACCTGAACCGAGGAGCACCAATGAAAAAGCTCATTGCATTTTTCCTGGCTGCGTTGGCGACGCAGGCGTTCGCCCAGGCGTATCCGACCAAGCCGGTGCGCATCATCATCGCCTTCACGCCCGGCAGCTCGACCGACATCGTCGGGCGCGCCGTCGCGGCGAAGCTGCAGGAGATGTGGGGCCAGCCGGTCATCGCGGAGAACCGCGCCGGCGCCGGCGGGGCGATCGGCTCCGCGGCGGTCCTGCGCGAGGCCGCGGACGGCTACACCCTGCTCGCGAACTCGTCGGCGCACGTCTCCAACCCTTCCATCTATGCCAGCCTGCCGTACGACACGCTCAATGACTTCGCGAACATCGCGCCCCTCGCCGGCGGCCCGAACGTCCTGATCGTCGGCCCGCAGGCCGGCTGGAAGACGATCGGCGACTTCCTGGCGGCCGCGAAGGCGAAGCCGGGCGAGCTCAACTTCTCCTCCGCCGGCATCGGCAGCGGCACGCACTTCAACCTCGAGAAGCTGAAGCTGATGGCAGGCATCAACGTGACCCACGTGCCGTACAAGGGCACCCCGGAGGCGATCGGCGACACGATCAGCGGCCGCGTGTGCTGCTACTTCGCGCCGATCAATGCCGCGCTGCCCCATGTGCAGGGCGGCCGGGCGATCGCGCTCGGCGTCTCCAGCGCGCAGCGCTCCGAGCTGCTGCCGAACGTGCCGACGATTGCCGAGCAGGGCGTGCCGGGCTTCGACTACACCCTCTGGGTCGGGCTGTGGGGGCAGGCGGCCATGCCGGCCGAGCTGGTCGCGAAGATCAACGCCGACGTGCGCAAGGCGCTCGCCTCGCCGGACCTGAAGGAGCGCCTGACCAAGCTCGGGACGCTGCCCATGGACATGTCGCCCCAGCAATTCAGCGCGTTCGTGCGCAGCGAGATCGAAGACACCGCCCGCGTGGTCAAGGCCGCCGGCATCAAGCAGCAGTAGCCAGCTTCTTCAAGGGAACCCCCGAGAGCTTCTGCAGCTCGTCGAAGGAGAGCCCTTCGCACAGGTCGACGACGTGCAGGCCATCCGCCTTCACGTCGATGACCGCGAGGTCCGTATAGATCCGGTCGACGCAGCGCGCGCCGGTGAGGGGATAGGTGCAGCGCTCGACGATCTTGCTTTTCCCATCCTTGGTCAGGTGCTCCATCATCACCAGCACCTTCTTCGCGCCGACCGCGAGGTCCATCGCGCCGCCCACGGCGGGGATCGCGTCCGGCGCGCCGGTATGCCAGTTGGCGAGGTCGCCGTTCACGGCGACCTGGAACGCACCGAGCACCGCGAAATCGAGGTGGCGGCCGCGGATCATGCCGAACGCGTCGGCATGGTGGAAGAACGCGCCGCCGGCGAGCATCGTCACCGGCTCTTTGCCGGCGTTGATGAGATCCGGATCCTCCGCGCCCTGGGCGGGCTTCGGCCCCATGCCGAGGATGCCGTTCTCGCTGTGCAGGAGCACCTCGCGGCCCTTCGGCAGGTAGTCGGCGACCAGCGTCGGCAGGCCGATGCCGAGGTTCACGTAGGCGCCTTCGGGAATGTCGCGGGCGACCCTCGCCGCCATCTGCTTGCGATCGAGTTTTTTCATCAGTGCCGGACGATCCTCTTCACGAAAATCCCCGGCGTCACGACGCACTCGGGGTCCAGCGCGCCCAGCTCCACGGTCTCGCGCACCTGCGCGACCGTGACGCGGGCCGCCGCGGCCATGATCGGGCCGAAGTTGCGCGCCGACTTGCGGTAGACGAGGTTGCCCCAGCGATCCGCGCGGTCGGCCTTGATGAGCGCGTAGTCGGCGTGGATCGGATACTCGAGCACGTAGTCCCGCTCGCCGATGCGGCGCGTTTCCTTTCCCTCCGCGAGCTTGGTGCCCGCCGCCGTAGGCGTGTAGAAGCCGCCGATGCCGGCGCCCGCGGCGCGGATGCGCTCCGCCAGCGTGCCCTGCGGCACCAGCTCGAGCTCGATCTGCTTCGCGTGGTAGAGGGCATCGAAATGCCAGGAATCGGCCTGGCGCGGGAACGAGCAGAGGATCTTGCGCACGCGCTTTGCCTTGAGCAGCGCGGCAAGCCCGGTGTCGCCGTTGCCGGCATTGTTGTTGACGATCGTCAGGTCGCGCGCGCCCTGCGCGATCAGCGCGTCGATCAGGGCGGAGGGCATGCCCGCATTGCCGAACCCGCCGATCATGACCGTCGCGCCGTCGGGAACATCCGCGAGCGCCGCTTCTGCGCTGGGAACCAGTTTGTCGATCATGGGGGCGGAAATTATCTCACTGGCGATTTGCCTTGAAGTCTTCATAACTCACTTTTAGTGCATTACATAAGTAATTGATTTTTAGCACTATGTGATTGTCAAGTTTTGACGACAAGAACATGCGCTAAGTGCTTGTCACGTTTGGAGAAATAGCTTGACCGTCCCGCCTTGACCCCGGTACAGTGGGAAAAGGTAGAAAAAAGTGGTGAAACAGGGATGGTTGGAGCGTTTCACGGAGCCGCGGTCATCACGCTCGACGCGAAGGGGCGCATCGCCATCCCCACGCGTCAGCGCGCCGCATTGCTCGACGGCAGCGCGTCCCTCGTGCTCACCGCGCATCCCGACGGCTGCGTCCTGATCTATCCCGCCCCGGCGTGGGAGCCGGTGCGCGAGCGCGTCGAGGCGTTTCCCAGCTTCAACTCGCAGGCGAGCTGGTGGAAGCGCCTGCTCCTCGGCTTCGAGGAGCACGCGACGCCCGACAACGCCGGCCGGATCCTGCTTCCGCCCGCGCTGCGCCAGCACGCGAAGCTCGAGCGCGAGGCGATGATGGTGGGGCAGGGCCGCTACTTCGAGCTCTGGGACGCGGGCATGTGGAATGCAAAGCTCGCCCAAGCCCTCACCAGCGCGGGCGGACCGCCGCCCGGGATGGAGGACTTCTCCCTGTGAGGGAGGGCCATGCACAAGCCGGTGCTCCTGTCCGAAGCGCTCTCCGCGCTGGCCGTGCGGCCGGAGGGCCTCTACGTCGACGCGACCTTCGGGCGGGGCGGGCACAGCCGCGCGATCCTCGCGCGCCTGGGACCGGACGGGCGCCTGCTCGCCCTGGATCGCGACCCGGAGGCGGAGCGCGCGGCGCAGGCCATCGCGGATCCCCGGTTCGCCTTCGTCCGTTCCGCTTTCAGCCGGCTGGACGCCATCCTCGCGGCGAAGAATGTCGCGCGCGTGGACGGAATTCTCTTCGACCTGGGCGTCTCCTCGCCGCAGCTCGACGACCCCGCGCGCGGGTTTTCCTTCCGCGGCGACGGGCCCCTGGACATGCGCATGGACCCGGACGCCGGCCCGAGCGCGGCTGAATGGCTCGCGAGCGCAGAAGAAAAAACAATAACGGAGGTGCTCAGGGACTATGGCGAAGAACGGTTTGCTAAACAGATTGCAGCGGCGATTGTTGCTGCTCGG
>CBDDRX010000134.1:0-7734 GCA_965233165.1 uncultured bacterium
TCTCGGCTAGCCGCTTCGACGGATCTCCGGGCCTAAGCGGCCAAAGCCCGGAGAGAGGCTGATGTGAATGACGCTGCACTCCTTTTAGGGAGCCTGGCCCATCAGCAGACCAGTGCAGCGTCTAGCCGGTATTAGGCGGCTAGAGCGAAACGCTCGTCGTTGGCGTTTGTGTGTTTCCAGACTGGATTTACGAGGTGATCTGGTCCTCGGCATGCCCTGCGCTGCGTTGATGCCCACGTCGAAGCCAGGTCGCCCCCGGTTTCGTGTGATGACGCATTTTACCGTGTTACCAACCCTTTAGAACCAGCTTTCCGATGGTAGTTCCCGACTCGAGCTTCGCATGCGCGGCGCGGAGGTTCGCGGCGTTGATCGGCGAGAGCGTCTCGCGCAGCGTGCCCTTCAGCCGGCCGGCGTCGAGCCAGTCGGCGACCTGGTTGAGGAGCTGGTGCTGCTCGATCATGTCGGCCTGGAAGCGGGCGCGCGTGAACATGAATTCCCAGGAGAAGCTCACGCTCTTGCCGCGCACGAGGTCGTTGTTGAGCGGCTTCTGGTTGCCGACGATCGCGACCATGCGGCCGAAGGGGGCGACCATCTCGGCCATCGCGTCCCAGTAGCCGTCCAGGTCGCCGCTGAAGTTGGCGATGTAGTCGACGTACTTCAGGCCCAGCGCGGCGAGCTGCGGGGGCAGGGGCTTGCGGTGATCGACGGTGTGCGCGGCACCGAGGGCCTCGCACCAGGCGACGGTCTCGGGGCGCGACGCGGTGGCGATCACCTTCAGCCCCGCGATCCGCGCGAGCTGGATGCCGATCGAGCCGACGCCGCCCGCGCCGCCGATGATGAGGATCGTCTTTCCGGCCTCGACCTTCATGAGGTGGAAGAAGCTCTCCCAGGCGGTGATCGCGGTGAGCGGGATCGCGGCGGCCTGGGCGAAGTCGAGGGTTCGCGGCTTGCGTCCGACGATGCGCTCGTCGACGCAGTGGAGCTCGCTGTTCGCGCCCGGGCGCGTCACGTCGCCGGCGTAGTACACCGCGTCGCCGGGCTTGAACAGGGTGGCCTCGGCGCCGACGGCTTCCACGACGCCGGCGGCGTCCCAGCCGAGCACGCGCGGCTTGTCGTCCGTCTTCGCCGGATCCTTGCGGCGCTTGGTGTCGACGGGATTCACCGAGATGGCGTGCACCTTCACGAGGAGATCGCGGGGGCCCGGCACGGGCTTCGGCAGCTCGAGGTCCACGAGAGACGCGGGGTCGCTGATCGGAAGCGGGCGGGTATGGGCGACGGCTTTCAACGGAGGTGCTCCAGCAGCTCGGTGGGCGTGGCGATGACGAGGTCGGCGTTCCAGGCGCGGGCGGCGCCGTTGTCCGGGCTGATGTAGCCCCATTCGACTGCCACGGGCTTCATGCCGGCGCCGCGCGCCGCCTGGATATCGCGCAGGTCGTCGCCGAGGTACCAGCACGCCGCCGGGTCGAGCGCGAGCTTCTGCGCGGCGAGCAGCAGCGAGCCCGGGTGCGGCTTGAAGTGCGGCGTATCGTCGCCGCCCACCACGCAATCGGGCGCGACCGCGAGGAAGGCGGCGATCCGCTCGGCGAAGCGCCGCGCCTTGTTCGTCACGATGCCCCAGGGGGTGCCGCGCGCCTTCAGCGCGGCGAGCAGCTCGCGCACGCCGGGGAACAGCCGCGTGCCTTCGCACAGCCGCTCCTCGTAGAGGCGCAGGAACTCCTCGCGAAGCGCGTTGTACCGGGCGTCCTGCGGCGTGAGGGCGAAGCCGACGCGCAGCATGCCGCGCGCGCCCATCGAGGCGAAGGGGCGGACTGCCTCCACCGGCAGGGGGGCAAGCCCGTCGCGCTCGCGCAGGCGGTTGAGCGCGGCGCCGAGATCGGGCGCCGTGTCGGCGAGCGTGCCGTCGAAGTCGAACAGCACCGCCGCCTGCACGCTATTCACGCACGCAGCACAGCAGGTAGTTGACGTCGGTATCGGCCGCGAGGCGGTACTCCCGGCGCACCGGGTGGTACGTCATCCCGATCAGCTCCACCACGCGCAAGCCGGCTTCGCGGCAATACCGGGCGAGCTCGGAAGGCCTGATGAAGCGCTGGTAGTCGTGGGTACCCTTGGGCAACAGGCCGAGCACGTACTCGGCGCCGAGCACTGCGTATAAGTACGACTTGGGGTTTCGATGCAGCGTGGAGAAGAAGACCTGCCCCCCCGGTTTCGCGAGCGCCGCGCACGCGCGCACCATCGCGGCGGGATCGGGGACGTGCTCGAGAAGCTCCATGCAGGTGACCGCATCGAAGGCGCCGGGATGCGAAGCCGCGTAGGCCTCCACGGCCGCGTGCTCGTAGCGCACCTTCGCGCCGCTTTCGAGCAGGTGCAGCTGCGCCACGCGCAGCGCCTTCTCGGAAAGGTCGATGCCGCTCACCTCGGCGCCGAGCTGCGCCATCGCTTCGGCGAGGATGCCGCCGCCGCAGCCGACGTCGAGCACGCGCTTGCCGGCGGGCCCGGCATGGCGATCGATCCAGCCCAGGCGCAACGGGTTGATGTCGTGCAGCGGCCGGAACTCGCCGGCCGGATCCCACCAGCGATGCGCGAGGTCGCTGAACTTCTGCAGCTCTGCGGGATCCGCGTTCACCGGCGCATTGTCCCAAAAAAAAGCCCCGCCTAAGCGGGGCTTCCTGCGCGCCGCGGATGCTTCAGCGCGTGCCGCCCGCGCTGCCGGAGGTCGATCCGGACGAGGTGCCCGCGGCGCCTGCGCCGCCCGAGGCGGGCGTATCGCCGGCGACCTGGCGGTGGCCGAGCACTTCGATCTCGACGCGCCGGTCCGGCTGGAGGCAGGACACGAGCTTGCGGTTGTTCGCGCGCTCCGGACCCATCTTGCCGCACTGGGTGACGGGCTCGCTCTCGCCCCGCCCTTCGGCCTGGACGCGCTGCGGATCGACGCCCTTCTGCACGAGGTACATCCTGACCGCCTCGGCGCGGCGCTCCGAAAGGTCGCGGTTGTAGTCGTCGGAGGCGATGCGGTCCGCGTGGCCTATGGCGACGATCCGGTCGACCTCGGCTCCCTGCATCGTCTGCGCGAGCTCATCGAGCTTCTCGCCCGCGCTGGGCCGCAACTCGGCCTTGCCGAACTCGAACAGCACGTCCGTGTTCAGCGTGATGCGCTGGATCACGGGCGCCGGCGCCTGCACGGGCGCGATCGCTACCGGGGCGGGGGCGGGCGCGGGCTCGGCCTTGACCACGGGCACCGGGGCGGCCTGGGCGCTCGCGACGGCGTGGCAGGGCGCGGCCGCCAGGGACGGACTCCAGCTTCCGGTCGTCCAGCAGTTGCCGGAAGCGTCCGTCACCGGAAGGGTGTCTCCGCCGGAAGTGACATAGCCGGGCGTTGCAGCCCCGGCGGCACTGGCCGCAAGGGCGAGCGACAGGGCCAGCGCGGTCTGCGTCCACGGGGAAATCGTTGATTGCTTCCTCATGCTCGTCTCCTTTGGGAAGGCTGGAAAAAAGTGCCTCGCCCGGTGCCCATGCACCGGACGGCCTAGGGAAGACACAGCAATCGACGTGCCGAGCGGACTATCAAAAACAAAAACCCCGCCGAAGCGGGGTTCTTGTGCAACTTCCGTGCTGCGAAGCGGCTCCGGGCCTAGTTCCTGCGCGTGCCGATCACTTCGATCTCGACGCGGCGGTTCTTGGCGCGGCCGTCCTTTGTCTTGTTGCTGGCGATCGGCTGGCGCTTGCCCTTGCCTTCCGTGTAGATGCGGTTCGGCTCGACCCCTTTGGACACCAGGTAGGCCTTGACCGCTTCGGCGCGGCGCACCGACAGCTTGTCGTTGTACTCGTGCGAGCCGATCTCGTCGGCGTGGCCGATGGCGATCACCACCTCGAGGTTGATGCTTTTCACCTTGTTGGCGAGATCGTCGAGCTTGGCGCGGCCTTCCGGCTTCACGTTGGCCTTGTCGAAGTCGAACGTCACGTCGGCGGCGAAGGTGACCTTCTCGGCGACGGGCTTCGGCTTCGGCGCTTCCTTCTTCGGCGCGGGCGCCGGCGCCGGCGCCGGCTTCGGCGGCGGGGGCGGCGGGACCTGCTGCGGCTGCGGCGCGGGCTTCGGCTCTTCCTGCGTGGCGCATCCCGCTGCTGCGAAGACGGCCGCGACCAACAGAATCCAGGCGTTCTTGAACATTGACTCCCCCTGCTTTCTTTTCGTGTGTGAAAACTGCTTACGTATCAAGAGTCTGCGTGACTCTTGAGGGCATTCTGCCATAACTCCGAGGGATTTTCCAAGGCCGAAAGCACATTGTTCTGCAGTTCGCCGTCCCGGACCTGCCGGACGCCGGCGACCCAGACGTCGCTCACATGCTCGCGCCCTGCGGCGTAAACGAGTTGCGAGACGGGGTCATAGCAGGGCTGCAACTCCGGTGCGGACAAGTCCAGGGCGACGAGGTCGGCGGCCTTGCCCGGCCGGATGGACCCGATGGTCCCTGCCAGGCCGAGCGCCTGGGCGCCCCCCAGCGTCGCCGCCCTTAGGGCGGCGTGGGCCGGCAGGGCCTCGGCATCCCCCGCAACGGCCTTCGCGAGCAGGGCCGCGGTGCGCATCTCCTGCAGTAGATCGAGGCGGTTGTTGCTCGCGGCGCCGTCTGTCCCGAGGGCGATGTTCACGCCCGCGCGGGACAGGGCTTGGACCGGCGCGAAGCCGCTGGCGAGCTTCAGGTTGGAGGAGGGGCAGTGCACCATCGAGCAGCCGTGGCGCGCGAGCGCCTGGATCTCGTCGTGCTCGAGGTGGACGGCGTGGACGGCGATCAGGCCGGGCCCGAGGAGGCCGAGGCGCCCCAGGCGCTCCAGCGGGCGCACGCGGTGCTCCGCGAGCGAGCGCTCGATCTCCTCGCGGGTCTCGTGCAGGTGGATATGCACCGGCAGGTCGAGCTCGGCGGCCAGCGTGGCGATCTGCCGGAACGTCGCATCGGAGACCGTATACGGCGCATGCGGCGCGAGCGTGAACGACGCGAGCGGCTGGTCGCCGTAGCGGTCGCGCATCGCGAGCCCCTTGCGCAGGTAGTCGGCCGGGTCCGACGCATACGCCGAGGGGAACTCGATGACGATGAGGCCGTGCGCCGAGCGCATCCCGCAGGCGAGGGCCGCCTCGAGCGAGGCTTCGGGGAAGAAATACATGTCGCTGAAGCAGGTGATGCCGCCGCGGAGCATCTCGGCGCAGGCGAGCAGCGTTCCGTCGCGCACGAAGCGCGCCGAGACGTGCTTCGCCTCCGCGGGCCAGATGTGCTCCTGCAGCCAGCGCATGAGCGGCAGGTCGTCGGCGAGGCCGCGCATCAGCGACATCGCGGCATGCGTGTGCGCGTTCACCAGCCCCGGGATCAGGACGTGGCGGTCGAGCCGGATGTCTTCATAGCCGGCGAAGCGCGCCGCTTCGCCGGACGGGACCAGCGCTTCGATCCGGCCGTCGCTGAGAGCCACGGCGTGGTCTTCGAGGACGGCGCCCGCGGGCTCGACAGGGACGATCCAGCGCGCGCGGAGGAGAGTTTTTTTCGACATCAAAAAATGTCGTTTGTCGAGACGTTTTGAGAGGGAGAAACGGACTGCCCGGCGAGGCTTAAGGCGTTGTGCGCATGTTAAAATTTTACCCCTTCAGTCATGGAATCCTTCGCCAAAGAAACCCTCCCGATCTCACTCGAGGAGGAGATGCGGCGCTCCTACCTCGACTACGCGATGAGCGTGATCGTGGGGCGGGCGCTCCCCGACGTAAGGGACGGCCTGAAGCCGGTGCACCGCAGGGTCCTGTTCGCGATGCAGGAGGCGAACACCGTCTGGAACCGGCCCTACGTGAAGTGCGCGCGCATTGTCGGCGATGTGCTGGGCAAATACCACCCGCACGGCGACAGCGCCACTTATGAAGCGCTGGTGCGCATGGCGCAGGACTTCTCGATGCGCTACACGCTCATCGACGGGCAGGGCAACTTCGGCTCGGTCGACGGCGACGCGGCGGCGGCCTACCGGTACACCGAGTGCCGGCTGGACAAGATCGCCTCGGAGTTGCTCGCGGACATCGACAAGGAGACCGTCGATTTCGTGCCGAACTACGACGGCAAGGAGATGGAGCCCACGGTCCTGCCGACGCGCGCGCCCAACCTCCTGGTCAACGGCTCCTCCGGCATCGCGGTCGGCATGGCGACCAACATCCCGCCGCACAACCTCGGCGAGGTGGTCGAGGCGTGCCTGCACGTGCTGCAGCACCCGCACTGCGCGATCGAGGACGTGATCAAGCTGATGCCGGCGCCCGATTTCCCGACCGCCGGGATCATCTACGGCCTGTCCGGCGTGCACGAGGGCTACCGCACCGGCCGCGGCCGCGTCGTGATCCGCGCGCGCACCCACTTCGAGGAGATCGGCAAGGGCGACCGGCACGCGATCATCGTCGACGAGCTGCCCTACCAGGTGAACAAGAAGGCGCTGCTCGAGAAGATCGCCGAGCTGGTCACCGAGAAGCGCATCGACGGCATCTCCGACATCCGCGACGAGTCCGACCGCCAGGGCATGCGCGTGGTGATCGAGCTCAAGCGCGGCGAGATCCCGGAAGTCGCGCTGAACAACCTCTACAAGCAGACGCAGCTCCAGGACACCTTCGGCATCAACATGGTGGCGCTGGTCGACGGGCAGCCGCGCCTGCTCGACCTGAAGACGCTGCTCGAGTCGTTCATCTCGCACCGGCGCGAGGTCGTCACGCGGCGCACCGTGTTCGACCTGCGCAAGGCGCGCGAGCGCGGCCACGTGCTCGAGGGCCTGGCGGTGGCGCTCTCCAACGTGGACGAGGTGATCGCGCTCATCAAGCAGGCCCCGGCGCCGGCGGACGCGAAGGTCGCGCTGATGCGCCGGCCGTGGAAGTCGGTGCTCGTGGAAGAGCTGCTCGGCAAGGGAAGCGTCGCGCAGTTCCGGCCCGACGGGCTCGCCGAGCACTTCGGCCTGAAGGAGGACGGCTACCACCTCTCCGACGCGCAGGCACAGGCCATCCTCGAGCTGCGGCTGCAGCGCCTGACCGGCCTCGAGCAGGACAAGATCCGCGACGAGTACCGGGAGGTGATGGCGCACATCGCCGACCTTCTCGACATCCTCGCGAAGCCCTCGCGCATCGTGACCATCATCGCCGACGAGCTGAAGGCGCTGAAGGCGGAGTTCGCCGACCCGCGGCGCAGCGAGATCGTCACCGTCGCGGAAGACATCTCGATCGAGGACCTGATCGCGCCGCAGGACATGGTGGTCACGTTCTCGCACGGCGGCTACGTGAAGTCGCAGCCCCTCGCCGACTACCGCGCGCAGAATCGCGGCGGACGCGGCCGGGCGGCCACCGCGATGAAGGAGGACGACTTCATCGAGCGCCTGTTCGTCGCGCACTCGCACGACTACCTGCTGTGCTTCTCCAACCGCGGCCAGCTCTACTGGCTCAAGGTGTACGAGGTGCCGGCGGGAAGCCGCGCGAGCAAGGGCAAGCCCGTGGTCAACATGTTCCCGCTCGCCGAGGGCGAGAAGATCACCGCCGTGGTGCCGGTCAAGGAGTTCGACGAGAACCACTTCATGTTCATAACCACCGCACAAAACACGGTAAAGAAGACGCCGCTTGCCGATTTCTCGCGGCCGCGCCCGAGCGGCATCATCGCCGTCGGCCTGGACCAGGACGACTACCTGGTCGGCGCCGCGCTCACCGACGGCAAGTACGACGTGATGCTGTTCTCCTCGGAATGCAAG
>CBDDRX010000135.1:0-3898 GCA_965233165.1 uncultured bacterium
CGGCGCGATGCAGGCCATGCAGTGGACGCTCTCGCACCCGGCGCGCGTGCGCCACAGCCTGGTGATCGCCTCGGCGCCGAAGCTCTCGGCGCAGAACATCGCCTTCAACGAGGTGGCGCGCCAGGCGATCATGACCGACCCGGACTTCCACGGCGGCCACTACTACGAGAAGGGCGTGGTGCCGGCGCGCGGGCTGCGCATCGCCCGCATGATCGGCCACATCACCTACCTCTCGAACGACGCGATGATGGAGAAGTTCGGCCGCGTGCTGCGCCGCCAGGCGCTCGGCTTCGACTTCGACATCGACTTCGAGATCGAGTCCTACCTGCGCTACCAGGGCGACAAGTTCTCCACCTACTTCGACGCGAACACTTACCTGCGCATCACCAAGGCGCTCGACTACTTCGACCCCGCGGCCGACTTCGGCGGCGACCTGGCCGCGGCGCTCGCGCGCGCGCAGGCCGCGTTCCTCGTCGTCTCGTTCAAGTCCGACTGGCGCTTCTCGCCCGAGCGCTCGCGCGAGATCGTGCGCGCGCTGCTCGACACGCGCAAGATCGTCTCCTACCTCGAGATCGACGCGCCCGGCGGGCACGACGCCTTCCTCCTCGAGGATGCGCGCTACCACGCGGCCCTGCGCGCGTATTTCGCGAACATCGAGCTATGAGGGCGGATCTCGAAGCGATCGTGAAGTGGGTGCCCCAGGGCGCGCGCGTGCTCGACCTGGGCTGCGGCGACGGCTCGCTCCTGCGCCACCTTTGGGAGGCGCGGCAGGCGCCGGGCTACGGCGTCGAGATCGTCGACGACAGCGTCATCGCCTGCGTGGCGAACGACGTCAACGTGATCCAGACCGACCTGGAGAGCGGGCTCTCGCTCTTCGCCGACCAGTCCTTCGACTGCGTGATCCTGTCGCAGACGCTGCAGGCGATGCACCATACCGAGGCGATCCTGCGCGAGATGCTGCGCGTCGGCCGCGAGGCGATCGTCAGCTTCCCCAACTTCGGCCACTGGAACGCGCGCCTGCAGGTGGCGATGGGCCGCATGCCCGTGTCGCAGACGCTGCCCTACGAGTGGTACGAGACGCCGAACGTGCACCACTGCACCATCGACGACTTCGAGGACCTCTGCCGGCGCGTCGGCTGCCGGATCCTCGAGCGCCTGGTGCTGAGCGACGGCCGGCCGGTCACGCTGATGCCGAACCTGCTGGGCAGCCTCGCCGTCTACCGCTGCGCGGGGTCGGCGAGCCCGGAGCGCATCATGAACCAGAACAGCGCGACGCCCGGCAAGGCGACCAGCGTCGTCAGCAAGTAGAAATTGACATAGCCGATGGCGCCGATCAGGGCGCCCGCGCTGGTCCCGGTGAGGAAGCGGCCGGCGATGCTGGCGAGCGCCGAGAGGAGCGCGTACTGCGTCGCGGTGAAGCGCAGGTTGCACAGCGCCGAGAGATAGGCGACGACCGTCACGCCGCCGATGCCGCTCGCGAAGTTCTCGAAACCGATCGCCGCCGCCATGCCCCAGTTGGTGTGCCCGGCCATCGCCAGCGCGGCGAAGCTCAGGTTCGAGATCGCCATCAGCACCAGGCTGATCAGGACCGAGCGCTTCATCCCGAGGCGCGCATACAGGATGCCGCCGACGAAGACCCCGACCAGCAGGGCGACGAAGCCGATGCCCACGTCGTAGAAGGCCACCTCGTCGTTCGTGAAGCCCAGGTCCTGGAAGAGCAGGCGCAGCGTCAAGTTGGCGAGCGTGTCGCCGATCTTGTGGATGAGGACGAACAGCAGCACGACCAGCGCGCCCTGCCGGCGCAGGAATTCCGCCAGCGGGCTGAAGTAGGCCACGACCGCCTCGGCTACGCCGCGCGGCTTCGCCGGCTCGCGGTGCCGCGCCGGCTCGCCCATCACCACGCCCACCAGCATCGCCGGCAGGGCGAACGCGGCGCAGGCGACATAGGCGGCCGCCCAGCCCATGCGGCTGGCGATGACCAGCGCGAGCGCGCCGGCCGCCGCGGCGCCGATGCGCCAGCCGTACTGCGACATGCCGGACCCGGCCCCCAGCTGGCGCGGCTCGAGGAGCTCGATGCGGTACGCGTCGATGATGATGTCGAAGGTCGCGCCCGCCACGCCGACCGCGATTGCGGCCGCCGCGACGAGATACAGGTTGCCCGCCGGGTCGGCAAAGCCGAGGAAGGCGACCGCGACCATCACCAGGACGCCGGCGAGCCACAGCCAGCTGCGCCGCTGCCCGAACCGCCCGAGCAGCGGCAGGCGCACGGTGTCGACCATCGGCGCCCAGAGGAACTTGAAGTTGTAGGCGAGGAAGGTGAGGGCGAAGGCCGTGACCGCGCTCTTCGTGATGCCGTGCTGCGCGAGGCGCGTCGTCAGCGTCGCGCCGATCATCGCGAACGCGAAGCCCGAGGAGATGCCGAGGAACAGCGCCGCGAGCGGCGCGCGCTCGAGGTAGGGCCGGACGCTGGACGGGATGGTCATATTCCCACGACCTAGAGGTCGTGCTCGTACTCTATGCTCAGGGGCGCGTGGTCGGAGAACCGCCGCGTCCTGTAGATCGATTCGCGCCGCGCCTTCGCGGCGATGCCCGGCGTGGCGATCTGGTAGTCGATGCGCCAGCCGACGTTTTTCGCGCGGGCCTGGCCGCGGTTGGACCACCAGGTGTACTGGTCCGGCTTCTGGTTCAGCGTGCGGAACACATCGACGAAGCCCAGCTCGTCGAACACCTTCGTCAGCCAGGCGCGCTCCTGCGGGAGGAAGCCCGAGTTCTTCTGGTTGGAGCGCCAGTTCTTCAGGTCGATCTCCCGGTGGGCGATGTTCCAGTCGCCGCACAGGATGACCTCGTCGCCCCGGTCTTTGATCTTTTCCAAATGAATCAAAAATCGCTTGAGGAAGCGGAACTTCGAGGCCTGGCGATGCGGCCCGGCGGAGCCCGACGGCAGGTAGACCGAGATCACCCACAGCTTGCCGAAGCGCGCCTCGACGTAGCGCCCCTCGGCGTCGAACTCGCGCACCGCGAAGCCGCGGCGCACCTCGTCCGGCGTCCTGCGGCTGTACAGGGCGACGCCGCTGTAGCCCTTCTTCTGCGCGAACGCGTGGCAGGACTCGAACGCCTTCAGCCCGTGCAGCTTCGCGTCGAGATCCGCCTCGTGGCACTTCAGCTCCTGCAGGCACACCACGTCGGCCTTCTGCGCGGCGAGCCAGCGGAACAGGCCCTTCTTCGCCGCCGACCGGATGCCGTTGACGTTGAGGGTGATGACCTTCAAGAAGACGCGGGGCTCGAGGCCCCGCCGTGCGCCGCCGACCACTTGGCCGGCTCGTGGAGGAACTTCTCCACCTCGGCGATCTGCGCCGGCTTCAGGTAGGCGTCCTTCTTCACCACGTTGAGGACGTCCCACCAGGTGGCGAGGTGGTGCAGGCGCACGCCGATGTCGTCCAGGATCTTCTGCGACTCGGGGAAGATGCTGTAGTAGAAATTGACGAAGACGTGGTCCACCACCGCGCCGGCGTCGCGCAGCGCCTTGCAGAAGTTGATCTTGGAGCGCCCGTCGGTGGTCAGGTCCTCGACCAGCAGGGTGCGCGCGCCCTCGCGGATGTCGCCCTCGATCTGCGCGTTGCGGCCGAAGCCCTTGGCCTTCTTGCGCACGTACTGCATCGGCAGGTTGAAGCGCTGCGCGATCCACGCAGCGTACGGGATGCCCGCGGTCTCGCCGCCGGCGATGACGTCGAACTGCTCGTAGCCGACGTCGCGCATCAGGGTCGACTCGGCGAAGTCAACCAGTTGCTCCCGGACGCGTGGATAGAAGATGAGCTTGCGGCAGTCGATGTACACCGGGCTCGCCCAGCCCGAGGTGAAGATGAACGGCTTGTCCTCGCTGAACAGGACCGCCTTCACT
>CBDDRX010000136.1:0-4245 GCA_965233165.1 uncultured bacterium
CGGCGTTCGAGAACGCGCATGAGGCGGTGCGCATCCATGGCGGGTACGGCTACTCGAAGGAGTTCTCCGTCGAGCGGCTCTATCGCGACGCGCCGCTGCTGTGCATCGGCGAGGGGACCAACGAGATGCAGCGCATCATCATCGCCAAGCAGATCATCCGCCGCGCGGCAGGCTAGGGTCCCTCGCCCAGCCCGCGCCGCACCCACTGCGCGAAGCGATGGGCGTCGAACTCCTGCGGCACGTACCAGCCGTGCTCGAAGGCGCGCGAGCGCAGGCCTTCCTGCTGCCATTCGCAGTTGCGCGCGTCCTGCCTGTTTGTGACATCCCAGAGCGCGACGTAGTGCACGAGGTCCGCATCCGGAAGCGGCAAGCGCTCCGCCTCGAAGAGCCAGTCGTAGACGATGCGCACGCTCTCGGGGCCGGTCGGGAACATCATGTGCGCGTTCACGTAGTCCGGCTGCACGTTCAGGAACAGGTTGGGCAGGTGCATTTCCGCTCGATAAAGCGTCTTTCTTTCCTCCACGGTGAGCGCCTTGAAGGGAGGGCACCGTGACGTGCCGTCAAGCGTGAGCGTGGTGGCGCCGGCCTTGTACTCGGCGCGGGAAGAAAAATCGTCGTGCAGGCCCCAGGCGCCGGCTTCCTTGTAGGCGGTGACGACGCGGCACAGCTCCGGGTGGACCGGCGGGCAGTGGAAGCACTCGGAGAAGTTCTCGCACAGGAGCTTCCAGTTCGCCTGCACGTCCGCGACGATGCGCCTGCCCGTCCGCAGGTTGGCGAGGCCGTAGTTCTCGAGGCCCTGCGGCGGCTCGAAAGGTGCCCGGCCATCGATGCGCACGAAGATGAATCCGCCCCACAGCTCCACGTCGACGCCATGGAGCGGGAAGTCCTTCATGTCGAAGTCCGGCGTGGGCATGCGCCGCGGCGTGGCGACGAGCTGCCCGGCGAGGTCGTAGGTCCAGGCGTGGTAGGGGCAGACGATGCGGTTGCGCTCGAAGCGGCCCGCTTCCTTCGTGCACAGGATCGAGCCGCGATGCCGGCAGGTGTTGTGCACGGCGCGGACCTCGCCCTGCTCGTCCCGGTAAACGACGATCGATTGGGTGCCGATGCGGGCGACCCGCCAGTCGCCCGGGGAGGGCAGCTCTTCCGCGCGGCAGGCCGCGACCCAGCCCCGGTACCAGAAGACCTCGAGCTCGCGCTGGTAGTGTGCGGGATCGTGGAACCAGGCACCGGGGAGGGCCGGCTGCAGGCGGTCGAGGGCGATTCGGGCCATGGATTGCTCAGACCCCTTCTATTCGGATATAGTGCCCGCATGCAACAGGCGATCCTCTCCGGACTCCTCTCCCTGGCGCTCCTCGCGCTGGGCGGCCTGCTGCTGCGCCCCGCGCGCTAAATACCCCACCCACAACCCGAGTTTCGACCCGTCCGCCCAAAAGGTGGAACGGGAAAAGTCCATCCTTATCCAGGGGAAACGCCATGAGCAACGACCACTTGATCATCTTCGACACCACCATGCGCGACGGCGAGCAGAGCCCGGGCGCGTCCATGACCAAGGACGAGAAGCTGCGCATCGCCAAGGCCCTGGAGCGGATGAAGGTCGACGTGATCGAGGCGGGCTTCCCGGCCTCCTCGAACGGCGACTTCGAGGCGGTGCGCGCGATCGCGAACGTGGTCAAGGACTCGACGGTCGCCGGCCTGTGCCGGGCGAACGACCGCGACATCCAGCGCGGCATCGACGCCCTGAAGGGCGCGCAGTCCTGGCGCATCCACACTTTCATCGCCACCAGCGCGCTACACATGGAGAAGAAGCTGCGCATGACGCCGGAGCAGGTGTTCGAGCAGGCGAAGCTCGCCGTGCGCTTCGCGAAGAACGCCTGCCCCGACGTGGAGTTCTCCCCCGAGGACGGCAGCCGCTCCGACGTCGACTTCCTCTGCCGCGTGCTCGAGGCGGTGATCAAGGAGGGCGCGACCACGATCAACATGCCGGACACCGTCGGCTACGCCGTGCCCCAGCAGTTCGGCGAGTTCATCAAGACCCTGCGCGAGAAGATCCCCAACTCGGACAAGGCAGTCTGGTCGGTGCATTGCCATAACGACCTCGGCATGGCGGTGGCGAATTCGCTGGCCGCGGTGCAGATCGGCGGGGCGCGGCAGATCGAGTGCACGATCAACGGCCTGGGCGAGCGCGCCGGCAACACCTCGCTCGAGGAAGTCGTCATGGCGCTCAAGACCAGAAAGGATTTCTTCGCCCTGAATACCCGAATCGATACGACGCACATCGTTCCCACCTCGCGCCTGGTGTCGCAGATCACCGGCTTCGTCGTGCAGCCGAACAAGGCGGTGGTCGGCGCAAACGCCTTCGCCCACGCCTCCGGCATCCACCAGGACGGCGTGCTGAAGGCGCGCGAGACCTACGAGATCATGACCGCGGCGGACGTCGGCTGGAGCACGAACAAGATCGTGCTGGGCAAGCTCTCCGGGCGCAACGCGTTCAAGCAGCGCCTGAAGGAGATCGGCATCGACCTCGAGAGCGAGGACGCCTATAACAAGGCCTTCCAGCGCTTCAAGGACCTCGCCGACAAGAAGGCGGACATCTTCGACGAGGACCTGCAGGCCCTCGTCGCCCAGGAAGCCGGCATGCAGGCCGGCGAGACGTGGAAGCTGGTGACCATGCACCAGCAGAGCGGGATGGGCGAGAAGCCGCAGGCCTCGATCGTCCTGCTCCACGACAGCAAGGAAGTGAAGAGCGATTCCCAGGGCGACGGACCCGTGGACGCCACCTTCAAGGCGATCGAGGCGGTGGCGAAGAGCGGCTCCGAGCTCCTGCTGTACTCGGTCAACGCCGTGACCACCGGCACCGAGTCGCAGGGCGAGGTGACGGTGCGCCTCGCCAAGGGCGGGCGCATCGTGAACGGCGTCGGCGCGGACACCGACGTGATCGTCGCCTCGGCGAAGGCCTACATGAGCGCGCTGAACAAGCTCGACAGCAAGATGGAGCGGGCCAACCCGCAGTACGGCAAGGTCTAAGGCCGGATCGTGCGGCGCCGCAGCTGGCTGTTCGTCCCGGGCGCCGACGCGGCGGCGCATCGCCGGGCGGCGCGCTCGGGCGCGGACGTGATCATCCTCGAGCTCGAGGACTTCACGTCGCCGCCGCTGCGGCCGAAGGCGCGCGCGCTCGCCGCTGCGGCGTTCGCTCTCTGGCGGAAGGCCGGCGCGATTCCCGCAGTGCGGGTAAATCCGCTCGAAAGCGACGGGCTCGCCGACCTGGTCGGCGTCCTGCCCGCGCGGCCGGAAATCGTCCTGATGTCGAAAGTCGATACCCCCGAGAAAGTGGCCGCGCTCGAGCGCGCCACCGAGAGCAAGGTCGAGCTCGTGCCGAACATCGAGTCCGCCGCCGCGCTCCTTCGGGCCTGCGACATCGCCCGCGCGAGCCGCAAGGTAAGCGCGTTGCTGCTGGCGAGCGAGGATATGGTCGCCGACCTGGGCACCGAGCGAAGCCGCGGCGGAGAAGAGCTCGCCTACGTGCGCCAGCGCTTCCTCGTCGACTGCCGCGCTTGCGGCGTCGAAGCCATCGACTGCCCGTACACGTTCAGCGACGCAAAAGGCGCCGGCGCCGATGCGCGCTACGCGCGCCGCCTCGGCTATCGCATGAAGAGCCTCGTCGATCCGTCGCACGCGAAGGCGGTCAACGCGGCGTTCACCGCCAGCGCAGCCGACCTGAAGAAGGCGAAGCGCATCGTCGCCGCCTTCGAGAAGGCGCGCGCCGCCGGGAAGGATCGCGCGCGCGTCGACGGCGCCCTGATCGAGGTGCCGATCTACGCCGCGGCCAAGCGATTGCTCGCCGGCGAGGCGGGTGCTTGACGGACCTCTCGCAGCTCGACACGCCCTGCCTCGTGCTCGATCGCACGAAGGTTCGCGCGAACGTGGTCCGCTTGCAGAAGCGGCTCTCCCTGCACGGCGTGCCGCTGCGGCTGCACGTGAAGACACCGAAGTCGCCGCCGGTCGTCGACCTCGCGCTGGGCGGGGCGAAGGCGCCGGTCACCGTGTCGACGCTCAGGGAGGCCGAGCAGTTCTTCGACGCGGGGTACACGGACCTCCTGTACGCGGTCGGCTTCACGCCTTCGAAGCTGGCGAGGGCGAGGGCGCTCGCCGCGCGCGGCGCAAAGCTGACCCTCGTGACCGACAGCCTCGAGGCGGCACGCGCGATGACCGGGTTACCGGTGCTGATCGAGATCGACACCGACGGCG
>CBDDRX010000137.1:0-25299 GCA_965233165.1 uncultured bacterium
GTTGCGCCCTCGGCGTGCAGCGGGTCCCCTTGCGCCCCATCGGCCTTCCCCCTGGTGAAGAACAGGCCCGCCACCGAGGCGACCGAGGCGACCGCCCCGCCGCGGAACCCGAGCGTGGCCACGCCCTCGAGGTCCTCGAGGCTGCCGATCTTGCTCGTCGCATGGCGGGCGAGCGCGAGCGGCAGCTCGCCGGCGTCGATGCCCGCGCCGTCGTCGTCCACCTGGATGCGCCGGGCGCCGCCCTCTTCCAGCGTCACGGTGATCGCGCGCGAGCCGGCGTCGAGGGCGTTCTCCAGCAGCTCCTTCAGCACCGACGCGGGGCGCTCCACCACCTCGCCGGCCGCTATCTGGCTTATGAGCAGATCGGGGAGGACCCGGATGGAGGACACGCTTCGAGTATATAGAATCGCGCCATGGAGCTCGTCATGTGGTTCTGGGACCTGATCGTGAATCTCGACGATCATCTCGCGGCGTTCGTCGCGCAGTATGGCGCGTGGGTCTACCTCCTGCTCTTTACCATCGTGTTCTGCGAAACGGGCCTGGTGGTGACGCCGTTCCTGCCCGGGGATTCGCTTCTCTTCGTCGCCGGCGCGGTGGCGGCGGTCGGGGGCATGGACCTTCCTGCGGTGATGGCGACCCTGGTCGCCGCGGCGCTGTGCGGAGACAACGTCAACTACTTCGTCGGCCGCTGGCTCGGGCCGAAGGTCTTCCACTATCCGAAATCGCGCTGGTTCAACCCGGCCCACCTGCAGCGCGCGCACGACTTCTACGAGCGCCACGGCGGCAAGACGATCATCCTCGCGCGCTTCGTCCCGATCGTGCGCACCTACGCGCCGTTCGTGGCCGGCGTGGGCGGCATGCCGTATCCACGCTACATCGGCTACTGCGTCGCGGGGGCGCTGATCTGGGTGCTGTCGCTGTGCACGGCGGGCTACTTCTTCGGCAACATCCCGGTGGTGAAGAACAACCTCACCGTGGTGATCCTGCTCATCGTCCTGCTGTCGATCTCGCCGGGCCTTTTCGCCTACTTCAGGAACAGCTCAGTTCAGCGCCAGGGGTGACTGCGGGCGCGGCGGATGCTTCGCGAAGTATTCGCGGATGCCGTCGAGGATCGCCCGCGCCAGCTTGTCCTGGTAGCCCTCGTCGTTCAGGCGCTTCTCCTCGTCGGGGTTGGAGATGAAGGCGGTCTCGACCAGGATCGAGGGGATGTCCGGGGCCTTGAGCACCGCGAAGCTCGCCTGCTCGACGCGCGGCTTGTGCAGCGTGTTGACGCCGCCGAGCTTCTTCAGCACGGCGTCGCCGAGGCGCAGGCTGTGGTCGATCGTGGCGGTCTGCGACAGGTCGAGCAGCGTCTGCGCGAGGTACCGGTCCTTGATGTCGAGATTGACGCCGCCGATCAGGTCCGCGTCGTTCTCCTTGTTCGCCAGCCAGCGCGCCGCCTCGGAGGTCGCACGCTTCTCCGAGAGCGCGAAGACCGAGGAGCCGCGCGCGTGCGGGCGGATGAAGGCGTCGGCGTGGATCGAGACGAAGAGGTCCGCCTTCACCTTGCGCGCCTTGTCGACCCGGACCTGCAGCGGCAGGTAGAAGTCCCCGTCGCGGGTCAGGACCGCGCGCATCCCGGGCTCGGAATCGATCAGCGCCTTGAGGCGCTTGCCGATCGTGAGGGTGATGTCCTTCTCGCGCGAGCCGCGCCGCCCGATCGCCCCCGGGTCCTCGCCGCCGTGCCCGGGGTCGATGACGATCGTGGCCAGCCGGGCGACGTTGGGGTTGGGCTTCTCCTCGGGCTTCGCCGCTCCGAGCGAGGGCGGCCTCTTCTGTTCCTGTTCCCTCTCGAGGAGCGCGAGCAGCGGATCCAGCTCGACCGCCGGGTAGATGTCGAGGACCAGGCGGTGCCCGTACTCGCCGATGGGCTTGAGCGTGAACACCTGCGGCTTCACTTCCGCCTTGAGGTCCAGCACCACGCGCACGACGCCCGGGCGGTTGCGCCCCACGCGCAGGCCCTGGATGTAGGGGTCCTCGCTGGTCACCTTCGCCTGCAGCTCCGCGAGAGCCGGCGTGACTTCGCCGGTCTCCAGGTCGAGCACCAGGCGCTCCGGGTCCTTGAGGCTGAAGACGCTGTACTTGAGCTCGGCCTTGGTCTCCAGGGTCAGGCGCGTGTAGTCGCGTGCCGGCCAGATGCGGCTGGAGAGGACTTCCGCCTGCGCCGCGCCTAGCCAGGCGGCAGCGAGGAGAGCCAGGACGAGCCGGCCGCCGAGTGCGATGCGAGGAATGCGCGCCGGCCGCGACCGTCGAATTCCAGGCGCACGTCCAGATCGGGCGGGGACAGCAGGTCCCCTGCGCGCTCCGGCCATTCGACGATGCAGGCCGAGTCCGCGTTGAAGTATTCCCGGAAGCCGGAATTCAGCCACTCGGCCCGGTCTTTGAATCGATAAAAATCAAAGTGATACAAGTTTAAGCTCGAAACCGAATAAAGTTCAACCAGCGTGTAGGTCGGGCTCTTGATCCGGCCGGCCTGCCCGAGGGCCCGCAGGAGGCCCCGGGCGAGGGTGGTCTTGCCCGATCCGAGGTCGCCCCGAAGGTGCAGGACGCGGCCAGGCGCGATGCCGGCGGCGAGCCGCTCGCCCAGCCGGAGCGTCGCCGCTTCATCCGGCAAACTCACGTCAAGGAACGACATGGACTACGCGGCGCTCGCGCAGCGCATCAAGGAATGGGGAGCGGAGCTCGGCTTCGGCAAGGTCGGGATCGCCGACGCGGACCTTTCGGCCGCGGAGCCGCGCCTCCTGGAATGGCTCGCGCAGGGCTGGCATGGCGAGATGGAGTATATGGCGCGCCATGGCGCCCTCCGCGCCCGCCCGCGCGAGCTGCGGCCGGGGACGCTGCGCGTGATTTCCTGCCGGATGGACTACCTCTGCGAGCCGTCCGAAACCGCCTTCCCGGCGGAAGAAAAGGCTGCCATCGCCCGCTATGCGCGCGGCCGCGACTACCACAAGGTGGTGCGCGCGCGCCTGCAGAAGCTGTGCGAGCGCATCGGGCAGGACGTGGGTGCTTTCGGCTACCGGGCGTTTACCGATTCCGCGCCGGTGATGGAGGTCGAGCTCGCGGCGCGGGCCGGGATCGGCTGGCGCGGCAAGCACACCCTGCTTCTCGATCGCCAGGGCTCCTGGTTCTTCCTGGGCGAGATCTTCTGCGATCTTCCGTTGCCCGCCGACGCCGAGGCGGAGAACCACTGCGGGACCTGCGAGAAATGCATTGCGGCCTGCCCGACCGGGGCGATCCGCGGCCCCTACCGGCTCGACGCGCGGCGCTGCATCTCCTACCTTACGATCGAGCACAAGAGCGCGATTCCCGAGGAGCTGCGCCCGCTCATCGGCAACCGCGTCTACGGCTGCGACGATTGCCAGACGGTGTGTCCCTGGAACGGGTTCGCGCAGCGCACGCAGGAAGCCGACTTCGCGACGCGCAACGGCCTCGACGCGGCCGACCTGGTCGATCTCTTTGCATGGAGCGAGAGCGAGTTCGACGAGCGCCTGCGCGGCTCCCCCATCCGGCGCATCGGCCACGAGCGGTGGCTGCGCAACCTGGCGGTGGGCTTGGGCAACGCGCCGTCATCGAAGCGCATCGTCGATGCGCTAAAGTCGCGGCGGGACCATCCGTCCGCGCTGGTGCGCGAGCACGTGCTATGGGCACTGAAGCGACATGAGCAGCTGGCAGCCTGACCGCTACCTCCCGGGCTTCGAGGCCCTGGAGCTCTCGTTCCCGGACGACTACGACGGCGCCGTCGTGGCGACGCTCCTGCGGCTTCCCGTCGGAGACGCGCCGCGCGGCGCGGTGCTGTACGTCCACGGCTACAACGACTACTTCTTCCAGGCGCACATGGCGCAGCGCTTCGCGGCGGAGGGCTACGCGTTCCATGCGCTCGACCTGCGCAAGCACGGCCGCTCGCTGCGGCCGCACCAGCACCCGAATTTCTGCAAGGACGTCGGCGAGTACTACGCCGACATCTCGCGCGCGATCGAGGAGATCGGCGCGCCGGTGCTGCTCGCCGGCCATTCGACCGGCGGGCTCGTCTGCTCGCTGTATGCGCACGAGGGCGCGCGGAAGGACGAGGTGGCCGCGCTCTGGCTGAACAGTCCCTTCTTCGACTGGCGCATGCCGGACTGGAAGCGCCCGCAGCTCCACGTCGCCGCCGCCTTCGGCCGCTTCAGCCCGTTCACGAAGAGCCCGGAGGCGCTCCCGCGCGGCTATACCGACAGCCTGATCGCCGCCGGCTGGACGTTCGACACGGCGCTCAAGCCGCTCGAGGCGTTCCCGGTCTTCCTCGGCTGGATCGCCGCGATCTGCGACGCGCATGCCAAGGTGCACCGCGGGCTCTCGGTCGGCTGCCCGGTGCTGTGCATGCATTCCGATGCCTCGGACGTGGTGCTCGACTGGCGCCACATGGCCCGGCACGCGCGCGGGCTGGGGTCGGACGTCACCGTGCTCGCCTTCCCCGGCGCGCCGCACGACCTCGTGCTGTCGCGGACCGAGATCCGCGAGGAAGTCTTCAGGCAGCTCTTCGCCTGGGCGGCACGAGTACCAGCGTAAGCGCGGTTGCGCCCGCCCAGGCGACATAGGCCATCGTGAACACCCACTCGGGGGCACGGTAGTAGAGCAGGCTGTGCACCCAGCGGCCGATGAAGGACTCCGGCCGCACGTTCCCGCGCAGCATGTCCTCCCACACCGTCAGCGGGCACGCGATCCCGAGCAGCGCTTCCGCGGCGACGAACAGGATCGCCGCGAGGTGCAGGTAGCGGAACCAGGGGTTGCGGGCCCAGCCCTGCCGGAAAGCGGCGCCCACCCAGACCGCGATCAGCCCGCCGACGATGAAGGCCGCGATCGCGAAGTGAAAAACGAGGAGCGCGTCAGCGAGCACGCCCTATGGGTCGCGCCGGATCCGAGATCCAGTCGCTCCACGAGCCGGCATAGAGGCGCGCACCGGGCAGGCCGGCGATTTCCATCGCGAGCAGGTTGTGGCAGGCGGCGACGCCGGAGCCGCAATAGTTGATGACCTGCCCGGGGCCGAGGGCGCCGAGGAGAGCGCCGAACTCCTCGCGCAACGTGTCGGCGGGCTTGAAGGTGCCCTGGGGGGTGAGGTTCTCGTTGCAGAAGCGGTTCCTGGCGCCGGGAATATGGCCGGCGACGGGGTCGATCGGCTCCTGCTCGCCGCGGAAGCGGACCGGCGCGCGCGCGTCGAGAAGCAGCGCGTTGGCGCGCGCCTCCTCGATGGCCCGCACGCCGACCACCATGTCGGTGCGCAACTGCACTGGGTAGCTCGATGCTTCGTGCTTGGGGATCTGCGTCGTGGTGGGCCGGCCCTCGGCGGTCCACTTGGCAAAACCGCCCTCCAGCACCGCCACGGCATCGTGGCCCACCCAGCGCAGCATCCACCACAGGCGCGCCGCGGTGACGCCGCCGCCCGCGTCGTAGCAGACGACCTGGTCTTCCGGGCGCAGGCCCTGCTGGCCCAGCCAGGCGACGAAGGCGCCGGGATAGGGGAGCGGGTGGCGCCCGCCGCGGCCGTCGCGATGCGCCGAGAGGTCGCGATCCAGGTGCGCGAACGCCGCGCCCGGGATATGCGCGTCGCGGTACTGCTGCTCGCCGAGCTGCGGCTTCATGAGGTCGTGGCGGCAGTCGAACACGCGCCACACGCCGAGGTTCTGCTCGAGCTGTGCCGTGGAAACGAGCGTGCCGTAAACGCCTGCGGTCACAGGCCCAGCTTCGTGTGCAGCCACTGGTGGAAATGGACCTCGGGGTCTTCCATCGGCGACTGGTACGGGCCGGCATCGTCCAGGCCCTGCTCGTAGAGCGCGCGCCGGCCGCGGTCGAGGCGCTGGCAGATGTCGTAGTCCTCGAGGGCGGTCTCGACGTAGGCCGCCTGCTGCGCCTCGATGAACTCGCGCTCGAAGAGGACGATCTCCTCCGGATAGTAGAACTCGACCACGTTGGTCGTGCGCGTGGGCGAGCGCGGGACGAGGTGCGAGACGACCAGGACGTTGGGATACCACTCGAAGGTAAGGCCGGGGAAGTAGGAGGCCCAGAGCGAGCCGTGCTTCGGCGTGGCGCCGTCGAGCTGCTTCAGGCAGGCCTCGTGCCACTTGCGGTAGACCGGCGTCCCGGGCTTGCCGAGCCCCGCCTTGGCGGGGACGATCTGGATCGAGTATTCGTCGCCGTAGTCGACGCTGAAGTTCTCGCAGTCGGCGAAGTTGCCCAGGCCGGGATGGAACGGATTGACGTGGTAGACCTCGAGATAGGTCTCGACGAAGGTCTTCCAGTTCATGTCGTACTCGTCGACGCGCACGGCGTCGAGCGCATAGCCGCTGAAGTCCCAGTCGGCGAGGGTCGTGATCCGGGCGAGGTCCTTGCGCGGGTCGCGCGGGCCGGCGAAGAGCAGGCCCTGCCAGTTCACGAGCGGCGTGGAGTGCAGCTTCACGCACGGGCTCTCGGGGAAGAACGGCGCGCCGAGCAGCTCTCCCTTCAGGTCGTAGGTCCACTGGTGCAGCGGGCAGACGATGTTGTCCGCATGGCCGCGGCCCTGGAGCATGATGGCCTGGCGGTGGCGGCAGACGTTGGAGAGCAGCTCCACGCCGCCCTCGTTTCGCACCAGCATCTTGGCGTGGTCGGTATGAGCGAGCGTGTGGTAGTCGCCCACGTCCGGCACCATCAGCTCGTGCCCGACGTAGTTCGCCCCGGCGTCGAAAAGCAGCTTCTTCTCGAGCTCGAAAATCCTCGGGTCGAAATACCACGACGCCGGGAGATTCGGCCTCGCGGGCCGCACCTGGCGAAGACGGGCGACATCGCTCATTTCGTTGTAAAGCTCCTAGGAAAACAGTATCTTACCAAACGATGACGAAGCCTTCAGCCGCGCCCACCTTCGAGCAGGCGCTCGCCGAGCTGGAAAAAATCGTGGCGCGGATGGAGAGCGGCGAGCTGTCGCTCGAGCAGGCCCTCGAGAGCCACAAGCGCGGCCTCGAGCTCGCCCGCTTCTGCCAGAAGCGCCTCGAAGCCGCCCAGCAGCAGGTCAAGGTGCTGGAAGGCGAGGTCCTGAAGCCGCTCTCGGAGGCAGGTGAAGCCGGCCCCGATTGATTTCAAGCGCTGGATGGGCGAGGTGCAGGGCCGGATGGAAGCCGCGCTCGCGCGCCTCCTGCCGCCCGCGCCCGCCGTCCCGGCGAGGCTGCACGAGGCGATGCGCTACGCGGTGCTCGGAGGCGGAAAGCGCGTGCGCCCGCTCCTGGCGTTCGCCGCCGGCGAGGTGAGCGGCGCGCCGGCCGAGCGGCTCGAGCTCGCCGCCGCGGCGGTGGAGATGGTCCATGCCTATTCGCTCGTGCACGACGACCTGCCGTGCATGGACGACGACGTCCTGCGCCGCGGCAAGCCCACCTTGCACGTGGAGTTCGACGAGCCCACCGCGCTCCTCGTCGGCGATGCGCTCCAGTCCCTGGCATTTCAACTGCTCTGCGAGAACCCGCTCTCTCAGGATCCTGCCGGTCAACTGGAAATGATCCGTACGCTCGCGGTGGCCGCGGGATCGCGCGGCATGGCCGGGGGACAGCAGATCGACCTCGAGGCGACCGGCAAGGCGCTCACGCTCCCGGAGCTCGAGCACATGCACATCCACAAGACCGGCGCGCTCATCCGCGCGGCCGTGCTCCTGGGGGCGGACTGCGGGAGTGTTTCTTCCGAAGAAAAATCCTTTCTCGACCGGTACGCCAAGGCGATCGGCCTGGCGTTCCAGGTGGTCGACGACGTGCTCGACGCGGAGGCAAGCAGCGCGACGCTCGGCAAGACGGCGGGCAAGGATTCGAAGCAGGGAAAGGCGACCTATGTCTCGCTGCTCGGTGCCGCGCGCGCCCGCGAGATGGCCGAGGGGCTGCGCGCCGAGGCGCACGCGGCGCTCGCGGCGCTCGGCCCGCGCGCCGAGCGCCTGCGCGAGCTCGCGGACTTCGTGGTTCTGCGAAAATTCTAGGATGTCCTCGATCGCCCAGACCCCGCCGGCCCGCGCCGGAGACGGCGGCTACAATCCCGCGATGCACGAGCTGCTGAAGACCATCGACGACCCGGCGGCGCTGCGCCGCCTGGAGCGAAAGGAGCTTCCCCGGCTCGTCGAGGAGCTGCGCGCCTACGTGCTCGAGTCGGTCTCGCGCACCGGCGGGCACCTGTCCTCCAACCTCGGGACCGTCGAGCTGACGATCGCGCTGCACTACGTCTTCGAGACCCCGGAAGACCGCATCGTCTGGGACGTCGGCCACCAGACCTACGCGCACAAGATCCTCACCGGGCGGCGCGAGGCGATGGCGCGCCTGCGCATGCTGGAGGGCATCTCCGGCTTCCCGCGCCGCAGCGAGTCGAAGTACGACACCTTCGGCACCGCCCATTCGTCCACCTCGATCTCGGCCGCCCTCGGCATGGCGGTGTCGGCCAAGCTGAAGGGCGAGGAGCGCCGCTGCATCGCGGTGATCGGCGACGGCGCGATGTCCGCCGGCATGGCCTTCGAGGCGATGAACAACGCCGGCGCGATGGACGCGAACCTGCTCGTGGTGCTCAACGACAACGAGATGTCCATCTCGCCGCCCGTCGGCGCCCTTACAAACTATCTGGCGCGGCTGCTTTCCGGACGAATTTATTCGTCCGCTCGTCGGGCGAGCGAGCACCTGCTGAAGCGCGTCCCTGGCGTCTGGGAGCTCGCGCGGCGCGCCGAAGAGCACGTGAAGGGCATGGTGACGCCCTCGACCCTCTTCGAGGAGTTCGGCTTCAACTACATCGGACCGATCGACGGCCACGACCTGGACGCGCTGATCCCCACGCTCGCCAACATCCGCAAGCTGAAGGGACCGCAGTTCCTCCACGTGGTGACCCGCAAGGGCCAGGGCTACAAGCTCGCCGAGGACGACCCGATCGCCTACCACGGCCCGGGCACCTTCAACCCGGCCGAGGGGCTGAAGAAGGCTTCCGGCGGCAAGCCCACGTACTCGCAGGTGTTCGGCGACTGGCTATGCGACATGGCGGCGCTCGAGCCGCGCCTGGTGGCGATCACGCCCGCGATGCGCGAAGGCTCCGGCATGGTGAAGTTCTCCGAGCAGTTCCCCGAGCGCTACTTCGACGTCGGCATCGCCGAGCAGCATGCAGTGACCTTCGCGGCGGGCATCGCCTGCGAGGGCATGCGGCCGGTCGTGGCGATCTACTCCACGTTCCTGCAGCGCGGCTACGACCAGCTCATCCACGACGTGGCGATCCAGAACCTGCCGGTGCTCTTCGCGCTCGACCGCGGCGGCCTGGACGGCGGCGACGGCGCGACGCACAACGGCGCGTTCGACTACGCGTACCTGCGCACGGTCCCGAACATGGTGGTGATGGCGCCCTCGGACGAGAACGGGTGCCGGCAGATGCTCTATACCGGCCTCACGCTCGACGGTCCCTCGGCCGTGCGCTATCCGCGCGGCGCGGGGATGGGCGTCGTCCCGGCGAAGGAGATGAAGGCGCTGCCGGTGGGCAAGGCCGAGCTGCGCCGGCAGGGCAAGGGCGTCGCGATCCTCGCGTTCGGCGCCATGCTGAAGCCGGCGCTCGCCGCCGGCGAGGCCCTCGACGCCACGGTGGTGAACATGCGCTTCGTCAAGCCGCTCGACGCCGGGATGCTGGAACGCATCGCCGCCGAGCATCCTCTGATCGTGACGGTGGAAGAGCACCAGGTAATGGGCGGCGCGGGGTCGGCCGTCTGCGAGGCGCTCGCGTCCCGGAACAGCCGGATGCTGCTGCTCGGGCTGCCGGACCGCTTCGTCGATCATGGCGATCCGGCGAAGCTCCTCGCCTCGCTGGGATTGGACGCGCAAGGCATTGAATCGTCGATCAGAAAGGCTATGTCCGAGTAAATTACTCGGATGTTAAAATAGGCGCCATGAAAGCCCGCGACCTGCAGAACATTCCCGACGTCCAGGGGGCGGCGGATTCCCGCAAGCTCGCCATCGACCAGGTGGGCATCAAGTCGATCCGCCACCCGGTGAAGATCCAGGCGCGCGCCGGGGATGCGCAGCACACGATCGCCATGTTCAACATGTACGTGGGCCTGCCGCACCATTTCAAGGGCACGCACATGTCGCGCTTCGTCGAGATCCTGAACGCGCACGAGCGCGAGATCACGGTCGAGACCTTCCAGCAGATGCTGCGCGAGATGGTCGAGAAGCTCGAGGCCGAGGAAGGGCGCATCGAGATGTCCTTTCCCTACTTCATCGAGAAGAAGGCGCCGGTCTCGGGCGTGAAGAGCCTCATGGACTACGAGGTGACCTTCACCGGCGAGGTGCGCAGGAAGAAGCAGAGCTTCTCCATGAAGGTCCTGGTGCCGGTGACCAGCCTCTGCCCGTGCTCGAAGAAGATCTCCGAGCGGGGCGCGCACAACCAGCGCTCGCACGTCACGGTCACCGCGCGCACCAGCGACTTCGTCTGGATCGAGGAGATCGTCGACCTGGTCGAGAAGCAGGCGTCCTGCGAGCTGTACGGGCTGCTCAAGCGCCCGGACGAGAAGTACGTCACCGAGCGCGCCTACGACAACCCGAAATTCGTCGAGGACCTGGTGCGCGACGTCGCCGCGGTGCTCAACCTGGACGAGCGCATCGAGTCCTACGTCGTCGAGTCCGAGAACTTCGAGTCGATCCACAACCACAGCGCCTACGCGCTGATCGAGAAGAGCAAGCGGGCCCGCTGAGGGGTTTCGTCCTCCTTCTCCTCCTTTCCGGGAGCTTCTTCCTGGAAGACGCCCCGGCACAGGATTTCGCAGGCCAGCGCGAGCGCATGGTGGCCGAGGTCGACGCCATGTACGTTGAGACCCGCGCCTCGACCGGCCTCGCGCGGATGTCGGACCCGGTGCGGCGCGCCATGGGCAAGGTGGACCGCCACCGCCTCGTGCCCGCGTCCCAGGCGCCGCTCGCCTACCGCAACCATCCCCTGTCCATCGGCAGCGGCCAGACCATCTCGCAGCCGTACATCGTCGCCCTGTCGACCGATCTATTGGGACTCAAGGGCGGCGAGACGGTCCTCGATATCGGCACCGGCTCCGGCTACCAGGCCGCCGTGCTCGCCGAAATTGCGGCGAAGGTGTACTCGATCGAGATCATCCCTTCGTTGGGCAACGAAGCCCGGAAGCGCCTGGAAGAACTCGGCTACGGCAACATAGAAATAAGGATCGGAGACGGCTATCGAGGCTGGCCGGAGAAGGCGCCGTTCGACGCCATCGTCGTCGCCGCCGCCGCGCCGAGCCTCCCGCAGGCGCTCCTGGACCAGCTCAAGCCGGGGGGGCGGCTGGTCATCCCGGTCGGCGGCGAAGGCGAGGCGCAGCACCTCAGGCTCGTCACCCGCCGCGCCGACGGCGGCTTCGACGAGAAGCGCGTGCTGGCGGTGCGCTTCGTGCCGCTCGTCCCGGGCCCCCGCTAGAACCTGCGGGTCAGGGTCATCGTGCCGCCCTCGCGGCGCATGTTCACGTGGTTGAGGAAGCTCATGCCGAGCAGCGCCACCGGCAGGCCTTCCTCGATGACGATGCCGTCCACGCCGCTCAGCTCGATGCCGCCCACCCGGACGCGGTCGAGACGCACGCGGTACACGGCCACGGCGCCGTTCGCGGTCTGCGTCACGCCGCGCGGGGCGCGCCGGTATTCGATGCCCAGGGCATCGGCCTGGGGGCCGGGCAGCGCGATGTAGGTGGCGCCGGTGTCGACGACCAGGCGCAGCCCTACGCCGTTGATCGAGCCGTCGGCGATGAAGTGGCCCGAGGGATCCGCGGCGAGCGTGACGCTCTGCAGGCTCTGCGAGGGGGCCGGGCCGCCGGCGCCGCGGTGGTGCTGCCCGAGCGCGAGCACGCGCTTCACGCCGGCGACCTCGATCACCGCGCGCGTTTTCTCCACCGATACGACGGTGATGCCGTTCCATTTCTGCCCGACCTTGAGGGTTTTCGGCTCGCCGCCCGAGACCGCGAGCACGGCCGCCTTGTCGCCGATCACGCCGATCAGGGCGACGTCGGCCGGGCCGGCCGTCGCTGCGCAGGCCAGCGCGAGGCAGGGCAGAATGGAAAGCACGCGCATGAAACCCGTCGCCATCTTCCGGACCTCCCCGAGCGAGGGACCGGGCTATTTTGCCACCTATCTCGAGCGCCGCTCCATCGCCTGGCAGCTGGTGAAGCTGGACGCCGGGGAGGCGGTGCCGCGTGACGCGAGGCGCTTCTCCGGCCTTTGCTTCATGGGCGGGCCGATGAGCGTGAACGACGCCCTGCCGTGGATCGCGCCGGCGCTCGAGCTGATCCGCGACGCGGTCCGCAAGGACGTCCCGTCGCTCGGCCACTGCCTGGGCGGCCAGCTCATGGCGAAGGCGTTCGGCGCCGAGGTGCGGGCGAACCCGGTGAAGGAGATCGGCTGGGGCGAGGTCCGGGTATGCGACAACGCCGTGGCGCGAGAGTGGCTGGGCGAGCGGCAGGCGTTCCGGTCCTTCCACTGGCATGGCGAGACGTTCAGCATCCCGCCTGGGGCGACGCGCATCCTCGAGAACGACCATTGCGCGAACCAGGCGTTCGCCATCGGCAAGCACCTGGGCATGCAATGCCACGTGGAAATGACGCCGGAGCTGATCGGCGAATGGCTGGCGACCGGCGCCCAGGAGATCGCCGCGAGCCGCAGCCCCGCGGTGCAGCGGCCCGCCGAGATCGAGAAAGGCATGGCCGGCCTCGACGCGCTGCACGAGGTCGCCAGCCGCCTCTACGACCGGTGGACCGCCGGCCTCAGTCGCGGAAGTTGATGAACTGCAGCGGCAGGTCGGTGACCGACTTGCGCACCAGCTGGATCGCCGCCTGCAGGTCGTCCTTCTTCGCGCCCTGCACGCGCACCGCCTCGCCCTGGAGCGTGCCGTTCACCTTGAGCTTCGCGTCCTTCAGCAGCTTGACGATCTGCTTGCCCTTGTCCTGGGCGATGCCGGTCTTCACCTTGACCGGCAGCTTCACCTTGTCGCCGCTGATCTTCTCCTGCGTGCCGGGCTCGAGGCTGCGCACGTCGACGTTGCGCTTGGCGAGGCGGTTGCGCAGGACGTCCATGACCTGGCCGAGCTTGAACTCGTCGTCGGCGAACACGTCGAGCGAAAGCGCGCTCTGCTCGAGGCGCTGCTCGATCCTGGCGTCGGAGCCCTTGAAGTCGTAGCGGTTCTGGATCTCCTTGTTGGCCTGCTCGAGCGCGTTCTTCACTTCCTGGCGGTCCACCTCGGAGACGATGTCGAAGGAGGGCATGGTCAGCGGGCGTTCAGGCGGCGCAGCTCGTCGACCCAGCGCAGCGTCGCGCCCCGGATCCACTCCAGGTCGCCGGGCGAGTCGTACAGCGCGTGCACGGTGAGGTTGAGCGCCTTGCCGCGCAGCAGGACGAGCGAGGTGGTGGAAAGGACGTACTGCGGCGGCTTCTCCTCGGCGAAGATGCTGCTGCGCGGCGGGGAGGGCAGGCGCGTGCCCTGCAGGATGGCGACCGCGTCGGGCTCGCGGCGCAGCTCGGCGAGGAGCGACTGCACGCCGGGGCGTGCATCGAGGTGCCGGGACAGGTCCGTTCCCGGCGCCGGCGCCGGGTCGAGCCCGCGCAGCGCGTCGGAAACGAAGGTGCCGAAGGCCGCCGTGGTGATGCGATCGCGCTCCATCACGCGCGGGGTCACCACCACCATGTAGCGCCGCGCCTCCATCGGGTCCCCGGCCATGAAGCGCCGCAGGTCTGCGTCGGAAACGGCGAAGAGCAGGATGCGGTTGGAGGCGGAGGTGAGCGACTCCGCGAGCTCCTGCAGCCGTGGCGAGCCGGTGAAGGCCGTGTCCGCGAATCCGGGCGGCGCGTCGAGGGCGATGCGCGCATCGCCGACCGTCACCGCGAACGGCGCGGCCGAGCAGTGGAGCGAGACCGCAGCGAGCAGGCTTGCGAGGAGGCGCACGGGCGTCATTCTAGCGCCCGGGTATCATTCGCCCTTTTGAGGTCATGAACTTGGCGGCAATCCTCGGTTCCCTGCCCAAAGGGGAGAAGGTCGGCATCGCGTTCTCGGGCGGGCTCGACACGAGCGCCGCCGTGCACTGGATGCGCGCGAAGGGGGCGATTCCCTACGCGTACACCGCGAACCTCGGCCAGCCCGACGAGCCCGACTACGCCGAGATCCCGCGCAAGGCGCTCGCCTACGGCGCCGAGAAGGCGCGCCTCGTCGACTGCCGGCCGCAGCTCGTCGCCGAGGGCATCGCCGCGATCCAGTGCGGCGCGTTCCACATCTCCACCGGCGGCGCCACGTACTTCAACACCACGCCGCTCGGGCGCGCGGTGACCGGCACGATGCTGGTCCTCGCGATGCGCGAGGACGAGGTCGGCATCTGGAGCGACGGCAGCACCTACAAGGGCAACGACATCGAGCGCTTCTACCGCTACGGCCTGCTTGCCAACCCGGCGCTGCGCATCTACAAGCCTTGGCTCGACCAGCGCTTCATCGACGAGCTGGGCGGACGCAAGGAGATGTCGGCGTACCTGGCGAAGGCCGGCCACGACTACCGGATGAGCGTCGAGAAGGCGTACTCGACCGACTCCAACCTGCTCGGCGCGACGCACGAGGCGAAGGACCTCGAGTTCCTCGACAAGGGGATCGCCATCGTGCAGCCCATCATGGGCGTCGCCTTCTGGCGCGAGGACGTAAAGGTCAAGGCGGAAAAGGTCGTCGTCGAGTTCTTCGAGGGCCAGCCGGTCGCACTGAACGGCCAGCGGCTCACGGACGCCACGAAGCTGATGGAAGAAGCCAATGCGATCGGCGGCCGGCACGGCCTCGGCATGTCCGACCAGATCGAGAACCGCATCATCGAGGCGAAAAGCCGCGGCATCTACGAGGCGCCCGGCATGGCGCTCCTGCATATCGCCTACGAGCGCCTCGTCACCGGCATCCACAACGAGGACACGATCGAGCAGTACCGCGCCCACGGGCGCCGCCTCGGCCGGCTCCTCTACCAGGGCCGCTGGTTCGACCCGCAGGCGATGATGCTGCGCGAGACCGCGCAGCGCTGGGTGGCGAAGGCGGTCACCGGCGAGGTGGTGCTCGAGCTGCGCCGCGGCAACGACTACTCGATCCTCGACACGACGGGCCCGAACCTCACCTACAAGCCGGAGCGGCTGACGATGGAGAAGGGGGAGGAGGTCTACTTCACCCCGGCGGACCGGATCGGCCAGCTCACGATGCGCAACCTCGACATCGCCGATACGCGCGACAAGCTGCGCGTCTACGGCGAGGCGGGCCTGCTCGGCGAAGCGAACGGCGGCGTGCCGCTGCTCGGCGGCGAGGCGCCGAAGAAGAAGCGCTAGCGCCCGCTCTTTACCTTGCCGAGCAGGAGGAACTCGAGCAGCGCCTTCTGGGCGTGCAGCCGGTTCTCCGCCTCGTCCCAGACGACGCTCTGCGGGCCGTCGATGACCTCCGCGGCCACCTCCTCGCCGCGGTGCGCCGGCAGGCAGTGCATGAACAGGGCGTCCTTCTTCGCCGCGCGCATCATCTCCGCGTCGACCTGCCAGTCCTGGAAGTCGCGCTTTCTCTCCTCGTTCTCGGCCTCGAAGCCCATCGAGGTCCACACGTCGGTGGTCACGAGGTCCGCGCCCTTCGCCGCCGCCATCGGGTCGGCGAAGGACTCCGAGCTGCGGTTCAGGAGCTCCTTCTCCACCTCGTACCCGGGCGGCGTGGAGATGTTGAGCTTGAAGTCGAAGGTCGCCGCCGCCTGGATCCAGCTGTGGCACATGTTGTTCGAGTCGCCGATCCACGCCACGGTGCGGCCGCGGATGTCGCCGCGCTGCTCGAACCAGGTGTAGACGTCGCCGAGGATCTGGCAGGGATGGTGCTGGTTGGTCAGGCCGTTGATCACCGGCACGCGCGAGTGCTTCGCGAAGCGCTCGACGATCTCCTGCTCGAAGGTGCGGATCATGACCGCGTCGCACATGCGCGAGACGACCTGCGCGGCGTCCTCGACCGGCTCGCCGCGCCCGAGCTGCGAGTCGCGCGTGTTGAGGAAGATCGCCGCGCCGCCGAGCTGGTGGATGCCGGCCTCGAAGGACAGGCGCGTGCGCGTCGACTGCTTCTCGAAGATCATCGCCAGGGTGCGGTCCTCGAGCGGCCAGTAGCGCTCGTAGCGCTTGAACCGGTCCTTGATGGTGGTGGCGCGGGCGAACAGGTACTCGTACTCCTCGCGCGAGAAGTCGCTCACCTGCAGGAAATGCCGCACCGGCGCCATGCGCTTCAGGCCGCGGCGCGCTTGTCGAAGAACGCCCTGAGGAGCGGCGCAAGCCGCGCCACCACTTCCTTCGCCTCGCCCTCGCTCATGACGAGCGGCGGCAGCATGCGGATCACGTTGTCGGAGGTGACGTTGAGGACGAGGCCCGCCTCGAGCGCCTGCAGCACCAGCTCGCCGCAAGGCTGCGCCAGCTCCACGCCGATCATCGCCCCCATGCCGCGGATCTCGGTGATCCCGGCCATGCCGAGCGACAGGATGCCGCCGCGGATCACGTCGCCGATGAGCGTCGCGCGCTCCATCAGCCCCTCTTCGCGGATCGTGTCGATCGTCGTCACGACCGCGGTCATGGCGAGCGGATTGCCGCCGAAGGTCGAGCCGTGGTTGCCCGGCTTGAACACGCCCTTCGCCCGGCCGCCGGTCACGCAGGCGCCGACCGGCACGCCCGAGGCGAGGCCCTTCGCCAGCGCGACGACGTCGGGCAGGAACCCGGCGTGCTGGTAGACGAACCACTTGCCGCTGCGGCCCAGGCCGCACTGCACTTCATCCGAGATGAACAGCCACTGGTTCTCGTCGCAGATCTGCTTCAGGGCGCGCAGGTAGTCGAGGCGCGCGACGTTGATCCCGCCCTCGCCCTGGATCGGCTCGATCAGCACCGCGGCGACGTTGCGGTTGTGCGTCGCGACCTGGCGCACCGCCTCGAGGTCGTTGAGCGGCACGCGCACGAAGCCCTGCACGAGCGGCTCGAAGCCCGCCTGCACCTTGCGGCTGCCGGTGGCGGAGAGCGTGGCGAGCGAGCGGCCGTGGAACGCCTTCTCCATGACGATGATCGCCGGCTCGGCGATGCCCCTGTCGTGGCCGTACTTGCGCGCCACCTTGATCGACGCCTCGGTCGCCTCGAGCCCGGAGTTGCCGAAGAAAACCTCGTCGTGGCCGGTGATTTCGGCGATGCGATCGGCGGCCGCCTCCTGGTCCGGGATGCGCCAGAGGTTGGAGGTGTGGATCACCCCGCTCTGGATGCGCTTCAGGAGCGCGGCCGTGAGCCGGGGATGGCCGTAGCCCAGCGTGTTGACGGCGATGCCGGCGAGCGCGTCGAGGTACTTCTTCCCGGCCTCGTCCCAGAGCCACACGCCCTCGCCGCGCACGAAGGCGACCGGCTGGCGTGCGTAGGTGTTCATGACATGGGACATTCTTTGAATATATCAGGGACGAATAGGGTGTGTAGGATACAGAGGTGACCCCCGACGTGTGGGAAATGGCCTTGCGGCTCGTCGCCGCTCTCGCTGCGGGCTCGGCTATCGGCTACGAGCGCTCCTATCGCGGCCGCGCGGCGGGCTTCCGCACGCACGCGCTCGTATGCATGGCCTCGGCGGTGCTGATGCTCGTCACGGCCTACCCGTCGCGCTGGATGACCGCGAGCAGCGAGCTGGTGGAGATGGATCCGACGCGGATGGCGCAGGGGATCATGACCGGCATCGGTTTCCTTGGCGCCGGGGCGATCCTCAAGGAGGGCCTCACGATCCGCGGTCTGACCACGGCCGCCTCGGTCTGGATCACCGCCGCCATCGGCATCCTCGCCGGCATCGGCTTCTTCGTGCCCCTCGCGATGGCCGTCGCCCTCACGCTGGGCGTGCTCTCCGCATTCGGCTGGATCGAGACGCGCATGCCCACCCAGACCTACTACTATTTCGACGTGCGCTTCGCGCGCGAGAACGCCCTGAAGGAGCCGGAGCTTCGCGAGCTGGTCGAGCGCCACAGCTTCAGCGTCGCGAAACTCACCTACCGTCTGGAGGAAGGCCGCATCCTGCGCTACAGCATGACCATCCGCTCGACCTCCACCGGCGCGGCGGGCAAGCTGGCCGAAACGCTGCAGGCGACGGCGCAAGTGCAGGAGTACCGCATCTCCCCTACAGGAGACTAAAGCGTCCCGCGCGCGGTCTGCACGAAACCTGCGCATCGTCTGACGTTGCAGTTTTGTGACAGCCCGGGAGCTCAATCCAGGCGTCGACATGCGGCGAACCGAGCGTGACAATCGCCCGGAGGTCAACGAGGCGATTCCAGGGGAAACGACATGTCCAGGCAGACGTTCAGCGTGCTGTTCCTTTGCACCGGAAACTCCGCACGCAGCATCCTTGCCGAGGTGCTTCTCAATACGATGGGCACGGGCCGCTTCAAGGCCTATAGCGCCGGCAGCCGTCCTTCCGGCAAGGTCAATCCGCTCGCGCTCGACCTGCTCGCGAAGAATCGCCTGCCCATGGAAGGGCTGCGCAGCAAGAGCTGGGACGAGTTCGCGCTGCCCGGGGCGCCGAAGATGGACTTCGTGTTCACGGTCTGCGATTCGGCCGCCGGGGAAGCCTGCCCGGTGTGGCCCGGCCAGCCCATGACCGCGCACTGGGGCATCGACGACCCGGCGCCGGTGCAGGGCAGCGAGGAAGCGAAGCGCAAGGCGTTCTTCCGCGCCTTCAGCGAGCTGCAGAACCGGCTGCTCATCTTCACCTCGCTACCGCTGCAGCGGCTCGGCCGGCACCTCCTGCAGAAGCGCCTCGACGAGATCGGCCTCATGGGCACGATCGGCGAGGAGGACGCGACTTCGCTCGCCGATCGCATCCAGGCCGCGAGCCGGCCTTTGCGGGGCGGACCGCGCCACCCCGGCCCCAGGCCAGGCGCGGCGGACGTCTAGCTCCGCAAGTACTCGCCGAGGCCGTCACGCGCTCGTCATGCTGATGCCCAAGACTTCACGCCGGATGACGATGCTTCTTGAAGCGTGATCGAGAGCCCGTACAAGGGAGAGACGGGCTTGCGGCGCATCGTCAGCGCCACGCGCAATTCCATCGCCGGGCTGCAGGCGGCGATCCGCCACGAGGACGCGTTCCGCCAGGAGCTGGTGCTCGCCGCGATCCTTGTGCCCATGGCCCTCGTGCTCGGCCGGACGGGGGTGGAGCGGGCGCTCCTCGCCGGAAGCGTCCTCCTCGTGCTGATCGTCGAGCTGCTCAACTCCGCGGTCGAGGCGACGGTCGACCGCATCTCGTTCGAGAACCACCGCCTCGCGAAGCGCGCGAAAGACATCGGCAGTGCGGCAGTTCTCCTGGCGCTGGGCATGGCCGGCGGTGTCTGGCTGCTCGTCTTGCTGTAACGCGACCGCAACGCCCGAGTCCCGAAGCTGTCATGCGTCGCGTCTAGCCTTTTGGCGCGTGAACCAGGCACTTCCCGCGTCTTTCGCAGAAACAGCTTCAGGGAGCCGATCGCTCAGGGTCGCGATGGTCACGGAGACCTATCCGCCGGAGGTGAACGGCGTCGCGCGCACCGTCGGCCTGATGGCCGAGGGCCTGGTGCGCCGCGGACACGCGATCCAGGTCGTGCGGCCGAAGCAGGGCCCGCAGGACCGTGCCGCCTGCGAGCCCGGCTTCGAGGAGCTGCTGGTGGCCGGCATCCCGATCCCGCGCTATGCGCAGCTCAAGATGGGCGCGCCGTCGAAGGGACGGCTGCTGCTCGCCTGGCAGGCGAAGCGCCCCGACCTCGTCCACATCGCCACCGAGGGCCCGCTCGGCTGGTCCGCGCTTTCCGCCGCGCATGCGCTGGAGATCCCGATCGCGACGGACTTCCACACGAACTTCCACGCCTACAGCCGGCACTACGGGTTTGCCTGGCTGGCGCGCCCGGTGATGGCGATCCTGCGCCGCTTCCACAACAAGGCGGGCTGCACGCTCGTTCCCACGGCGCAGCTCGCCGAGGAGCTCGCCCGCGACGGCTACCGTGGCCTCGGCGTCGTGGGGCGGGGCGTCAATCCCGCGATGTTCCATCCGTCGAAGCGCAGCGCCGAGCTGCGGGCGACCTGGGGCGCCGGCGACGAGACCCCGGTCGCCCTTTGCGTGAGCCGCTTTGCCGCCGAGAAGAACTTTCCCCTCGTGATCCGCGCCTACGAGGCGATGCGGCAGGTCGACCCGAGGTTCAAGCTGGTCCTCGTCGGCGATGGCCCGCTGGCCGACCAGTTGCGGAAGAACAATGTCGGCTACGTGATCGCAGGGCGCAAGGTGAACGGAGAGCTGTCGCGCCACTACGCCTCGGCGGACGTCTTCCTCTTCGCGAGCACCACGGAAACTTTCGGCAACGTCACGCTGGAAGCGATGGCGAGCGGCCTGGGCATCGTCGCCTACGACTACGCAGCCGCGCGGCAGCACCTCGTGGATGGCCGCTCGGCGCTGCTCGCGACGTTCGATGACGAGGCCGCCTTCATCGGCGCGGCGCGGCGCATGGCTCGCGAGCCCGGCCTGGCCAGGCGGCTCGGCGCCGAGGCGCGTCTGGCCAGCGAGAGCCTTACCTGGGATCGCATCGTCGAGGACTTCGAAGGGGCGCTGCTGCGTGTCCTTGCTTGAGCCGGCGCTGATCCGCATCCAGCGCTGCGACGCCTGGCTTTGCCTGTGGATGAACCGCGCGCTGCGCTATGCGCTGCTGCTGCACTTCTTCCGCGCCGTGAGCTGGCTCGGCAACGGCCTGTTCTGGTACGCGCTCATGCTCGCGCTGCTCGCGCAGCACGGCGCCTCTGCGGCGCTGCCGGTCCTGCACATGGCGTTCGTCGGCGCCGTTTGCACCGCCGCCTACCAGATGCTCAAGCGCGGCACGGTCCGTCCGCGCCCCTATCAGTCCCTGCAGGGCGTCGCCTTCGGCGCGGTCCCGCTCGACCGGTTCAGCTTCCCCTCCGGCCATACCTTGCACGCGGTCGCCTTCACGCTGGTCGCGACGTCGCACTACCCGGCGCTGTGGGCGCCGCTGGCGGCCTTTACCGCCCTCACGGCAGCGTCACGCGTCGTGCTGGGGCTGCACTATCCGAGCGACGTGCTCGCCGGCGCCGCGCTCGGCGGCCTCGTCGCCGCGCTGTCGTTCACCCTCTAGCCCCTCGGGATCCAGCCCGACCCAGTCCGCCCGCGCGCCCGAGAGCGCCCCTTCGATCCCGTGCAGCGTCCTGTGAGCGCGCGTCAGCCATGCGTCGAAGGAAGCGGCATCGACGAGGCGCCGGCACAGCCACGGGAGCGGAGATGCGCGCAGGAACGCGTCCGCGCCGGCGAGGAAGCCGATCGCGCGGCGCGCGAGCGCGGCTTCGCAGCGGAACGCCCGGGCGACGAACCCTTCGACCTCGCGCTCGCGAAGCAGCTCGGCGGCGCGGTCCTGCCCGCCGACGTGGTGATCCATCGCCCATTCCGCGAGCGCGTGGGTCGCGTGCGGGAGGTTGACCAGGCGCGCCTCGTGCTCCGGAACGAAGAAGTTGTGCGCCACCACGTCGCTGACCAGGTGGCTGGCGTAGCCGGCGGCGAGCGCGAGGTCCTCGTCGCCGCGCGGCGCGGCGGCGATGCGGCGCAGCGTCGACCAGCGGTGCGCGCGGCGGAAAGCGGGCGTGCGCAGCGCGCCGCCGGCGAGGAACAGGTCGGGCAGGCATGCCCCCGCGAGCACCAGCCGCGGAAAGCGCGCCACGGCTGCGCGCAGCGCGGGATCCGCGAGCGGGACGAGCAGCGCCGCCTGCGCCAGGTGCAGGTGGGTCTGGAGTCCCCACGCGAGGGCGTCCGGCGCGAGGAGCGCGAGGGTGAAGCCGTGGAGGAGCGTGCGCGCCAGCATTCGCGCGCGATGGTGGGCGCCGCCGGTGACCGGCGCGTGACGCTAGCTTGACGGTTCGGTGACGCCGGCCGCCGGGATGGCACGCTGCGCAGGCAGCCGCACGGTGAAGCGGCTTCCGGCGCCGGGCCGGCTCTCGATCTCGAGCGCGGCCTGGTGGCGCGCGAGCGCGTGCTTGACGATCGCGAGCCCGAGCCCGGTGCCGCCCGTCTCGCGCGAGCGGCTGCGGTCGACGCGGTAGAAGCGCTCCGTGAGCCGCGGCAGGTGCTCGGCCGCGATGCCCACCCCCGTGTCGGCGACGGTGAAGCGCGCGCCGTCGGCTTCCTCGCGCCACTCGATGCGGATCTCGCCGCCGGCCGGCGTGTAGCGCACCGCGTTGGTGACCAGGTTGCCGAACGCGCTCCCGAGCTCGGCATCGGAGCCGAGGAGGTCCACCGTGGGGCGCGCGTCGAGCACGATGCGGTGCCGGCCGGCGGAGGCCGCCTCCGCGTCGGCGCGCAGGCGCTCGAGCAGCGGCATCACCCGCACGCGATCCGACGCGGGCGGCGGCGCCGACTCGAGCTGCGAGAGGGTCAGGAGGTCCTCGATGATGCGATGCATGCGCGCGGCCTGCTCCTGCATCATGCCGAGGTAGTCGCGGGTGCGCTGCGGGTCGAGCTTGAGCTCGCGCACGGTCTCGAGGAAGCCGACCAGCACGGTGAGCGGGGTGCGCAGCTCGTGCGACACGTTCGCGACGAAGTCGCGCCGCATGGTCTCGACGCGCTCGGCCTGCGTCACGTCGCGCGACAGCAGCAGCTTCTGCGACCCGTAGGCGATGAGCTGCAGCGCGTACACCACGTCGCCGCCGAAGCTGACGTGCACGGCGGTGCGCGAGCCGGCGTTCTTCACGTACTCCGCGAAGGCGGGCTCGCGCACGAGGTTGGTCACGAGCTGCCCGGCGTCGGCGTGCAGGTCGAGGCCCAGGTGCGCCGCCGCCGTGTCGTTGCACCACTCGATCCGGTTCTCGGCGTCGAGGATCACCACGCCATCGGGCAGGGCCTCTGCGGCGCGCCGGAACCGGCTCACGGTCTCGGCCAGGACCTGCTGGCGCCTTGCCGCGTCGCGCTCGTGCCGGTGCAGGGCGAGGAGCACGTCGTCCCAGCTTCCCCGGCCCTCGGGAAGCGCCTCGGGCAGCGGCTTGGCGAGCCAGCGCGCGAGCAGCGCGAGGTGGTGGACGTGGTAGGCGAGGGCGCAGGCGAGGCCGGCGGCGAGGACGCCCCAGCCCCAGGCGGCGCTGAAGAGCAGGCCGGCGAGCGCCGCGGCGGCGACGAGCGCGCCGAGGCTCAGCAGCGAACGCGAATAGATGCGGCCCACGCGGAGCCGATTATCCCACTGCGGATCGGCGCAATCCGTACCCGCTGCCGCGGACGGTGTCGATGAGGCGGTCGTGGCCGGTGGGCTCGAGCGCCTTGCGCAGGCGGCGGATGTGGACGTCCACCGTGCGCTCCTCGATGAACACGTGGTCGCCCCAGACGTGGTCGAGGAGCTGGACCCGCGAGTAGATGCGCTCCGGGTGGGTCATGAAGAAATGCAGCAGGCGAAACTCGGTCGGCCCGAGCGGCACGATCTTCCCGCCCGCGGTGACGCGGCGCGACGAGGGATCGAGGCGCAGGTCGGCGATCTCCACCGTGTCGTCCGCCAGCTGCGGCGCCCGGCGGCGCAGGACCGCCTTGATGCGGGCCGCGAGCTCCTTGGGCGAGAACGGCTTGGTGATGTAGTCGTCCGCGCCGACCTCGAGGCCGGCGATCTTGTCCTGCTCCATGGCACGCGCGGTGAGCATCAGGATCGGCAGGCCCTGGGTGCGCTCGGCGCCGCGCAGCCGCCGGGCGAGGGCGATGCCGGACTCGCCGGGCAGCATCCAGTCGAGGATCAGGACGTCCGGCAGCTCGTGGCGGATCGCCGCCTCCGCTTCCTCGGCGCTCGCGGCGCGCAGCACCCGGTGCCCGGCGTGCTCGAGGTTCACGGCGACGAGCTCCTGGACCTGCGGCTCGTCCTCGACCACGAGGATCGTGGCGCTCACGGCGGGAGGGTCGCGCTCAAGGCGCGAGCTTCGACGGGTCGGTGTGCCGCACGTCCGTTCCCTTGACGATGTAGATGACGTACTCCGCCATGTTCTTGGCATGGTCGCCCATGCGCTCGATCGCCTTGGCCACCCAGACGATCTCCAGGGCGGTGGTGATGGTGCGCGGGTCTTCCATCATGTACGTGATCAGCTGGCGCAGCAGCGACTGGAACTCGCTGTCGATCGCGGCGTCGTCGCGGATCACCTCGGCGGCCATGCCCACGTCCAGGCGCGCGAAGCCGTCGCGCGCCCGGCGCAGCATGGACAGCGCCACCCCGGCGGCGTGGCGAACGTCCACGACCTGCTGCATCTGGCCCGAGCCGCGCTCGTGGATGCTGCGCGCCATGCGGGCGATCTTCTGCGCCTCGTCGCCGATGCGCTCGAGGTCGGTCACGGTTTTCGTGATCGCGAGGATCATGCGCAGGTCGTTCGCCGCCGGCTGGCGGCGCACGATCACCTGGCTGCAGTCGCCGTCGAGCGCGACCTCCATCCCGTTGACCCGATGGTCGTCGGCGATCACCTCGTCGATGAGCGTCCGGTCCCCGGTGGCGAGCGCTTCCAGCGCGCGGCGGATCTGCGACTCGACCATCCCGCCCATCTGCAGCACGCGGGAGCGGATGGAGTCGAGGTCCAGGTCGTACTGCTTCGATGCATGCTCGCTCACGCCCATGGAATCCTCTCTTATCCGCGCGTTTATCCGAACCTGCCGGTGATGTAGTCCTCGGTCTGCTTCTTCTTCGGCTTGATGAACAGCTCGTCGGTCACGCCGAACTCGACCATCTCGCCCAGGTACATGTAGGCGGTGAAGTCCGACACCCGCGCCGCCTGCTGCATGTTGTGCGTGACGATCAGGATCGTCACCCGCTGCTTGAGGTCGTGGATCAGCTCCTCGATCGAGGCGGTGGCGATCGGGTCGAGGGCGGAGGTCGGCTCGTCGAACAGCAGCAGCTCCGGGTCGGTGGCGAGGGCGCGCGCGATGCACAGGCGCTGCTGCTGGCCGCCGGAGAGGTTGTAGGCCGGCTCCTGGATACGGTCCTTCACCTCCTCGAGCAGCGCCGCGTCCTCGAGGGCCTGCTCCACCTTGTCCTCGATCTTGCGCCGGGAGCGCTCGCCGCGCACCCGCAGGCCGTAGGCGACGTTCTCGAAGATCGACTTGGGGAAGGGGTTGGGCTTCTGGAATACCATGCCGATGCGCATGCGCACCTCGATCGGGTCGACCGAGCGGGCGAGCAGGTCGGTGTCGTCGGGGTGCAGGACGATGCGCCCGTCGTAGCGGTTGCCCGCGTACAGGTCGTGCATGCGGTTGAAGCAGCGCAGGAAC
>CBDDRX010000138.1:0-2963 GCA_965233165.1 uncultured bacterium
TGAACCTCGGCGTGCTCTGGGACATCACGCCGCGCACGCAGCTCTCCGCGACGGCGAGCGCGGTGAGCGCGCAGCACATGGAGAACGACCAGGCGAACACGTTCCCCCGGCGCATCCCGGCCTACGGCACGGTCGACGCGAAGCTCGCGCAGCGCTTCGGCTGGGGCAGGCTCGCGCTCTCGGTGAACAACGTGTTCGACCGCAGCTACTTCGCCTACGCGGTCAACAGCAACGTCACCGACCTCGCCAACGTCTATCCCCAGCCCGGACGCACCGTGTACCTGACCGCCGAGGTTCGCCTGCCCTAGGGCGTGGCGGCTCACCGAGTAAACTCCGGGGATGGTGAGGGATGCAGTTCCACTGGGGGAATGCCGGCGCGCGCTCGTCATCAAGCTGAGGCACCACGGCGACGTGCTGCTCGCGTCGCCGGTGCTCTCGCTCCTGAAGAGCCGCGGCCTCGAGGTCGATGCGCTGGTCTACGACGACACCGCGCCGATGCTCGACGGCCATCCCGCGCTCTCCATGCTGCACGAGGTGGGGAGGGGATGGAAAGGTGAAGGGTTGGCTTCGCGGTTATCTGCCGAGAAACAGCTTTTTCAAAACCTGAGGGCGAGAGGCTTCGATCTGGTCGTCCACCTCTCCGAGCAGCCGCGCGGCGCCTGGCTCGCGCGCGGGCTCGGCGCGCGCTACAGCGTCGCGCCCAAGATGCCCGACCGCGGCAGCTTCTGGGAGAAGAGCTTCACGCACCTCTATCCGCTGATCCCGCGCCGCCACCAGGTCGAGGTGAACCTCGACGCCTTGCGCCGCATCGGCCTGCAGCCGGGGCTGCAGGAGAAAAAGGTCGTGTTCGTGCCCGGCGCCGACGCCGAGCGCCGCGTCGACACGATGCTCGAAGGCCAGCCGTTCGTGCACCTGCACCCGGCCTCGCGCTGGCGCTTCAAGTGCTGGCCTGCGGAGAAGAACGCCGAGCTCATCGACCGCCTCGCCGCCGACGGCATCCGCACCGTCATCACCGCCGCGCCGGATTCGGAGGAGCTCCCGCTCGTCGAGAAGATCGTCGAGAAGACCCAGAGCCAGCCGATCAACCTGGCCGGGCAGCTCGGCATCAAGGAGCTGGGGGCGCTCGCCGCGCGCGCGAGCCTCTTCGTCGGCGTCGACTCGATGCCGATGCACCTCGCCGCGGCGCTGGGCGTGCCGACGGTCGCGCTCTTCGGGCCGAGCGGCGAAGTCGTGTGGGGCCCGTGGGGCACGCGCTCGAGCGTCGTCTCCACGACCCACTCGTGCCGGCCGTGCGGCCAGGACGGCTGCGGCGGCGGCAAGGTGAGCGAATGCCTGACGCTGCTGCCGGTGGACGCGGTGCACGCCGCCGCGCGCGAGCTCCTCGAAGCCGCCGCACAGGCGCAGGCGACGTGAACCGCGACAGCCGCACGCTGTACGCGCGCCTGCTTTCCTATGTGCGCCTGCACGCGCGGGTGTTCGCGATCGCGGTGGTTGGCATGGTGGCCGCCGCGGCGACAGAGCCGCTCTTCCCGGCACTCATCAAGCCGCTCCTCGACGGCGGCTTCGGGCAAGGCGGACCCGCCTGGCCGCCGGCCGCGTATGCGGCGGCGATCGTCGGCATCTTCGTCGTGCGCGGCGTGCTCACGTTCGTGTCGTCCTACTGCCTCGCCTGGGTGTCGAACCGCGTGATCCTCGACCTGCGTTCGGCGATGTTCGCGCGCCTCGTCCGCCTGCCCACGCGCACCCTCGACGACGCGAGCTCCGGCACGTTGCTGTCGAAGGTCGCCTACGACGTCCTGAACGTCGCCCAGGCCTCGACGAACGTGCTCACCGTGGCGATCCAGGACTCGATCAAGGTGATCGGCCTGCTCGGCTACCTCTTCTACCTCAACTGGAAGCTCACGCTGATCGCGCTCCTGATCGCCCCGCCGGTCGCCCTGATGGTGCGCCTCCTGTCGCGGCGGCTGCGCAACATGGCGCGCGCCGCCCAGCGATCGATGGGCGACATCGCCCATGTCCTGGAGGAGAGCATCCAGGCGCACCGCGTGGTGAAGGTGTTCGGCGGCCAGGACTACGAGACCGGGCGCTTCGAGAAGGTGAACCAGGCGCTGCGCGGCTACAACATGCGCCAGACGGTCCCGGCGGCGCTCGCCACGCCGGTCATCCACACGCTCGCCTCCATCGCGCTCGCGGTGATCGTCTACATCGCGCTGCAGGACACGATCGGCGACCGCGCCACCGTGGGCGAGTTCGCCTCCTTCATCCTCGCGATGCTCATGCTGCTCGCGCCGATCAAGCACCTCACCGAGATCAACGCGCCGCTGCAGCGCGGCCTCGCCGCGGCGGAGAGCGTGTTCGGCCTGATCGACATGCCAGTCGAGGAAGACGCCGGGACGGCGAAGATCGGCCGCGCCCGCGGCGAAGTGCGCTATGAGCGCGTCACCTTCGCCTACGCCGGGCGTACCGAGCCGGCGCTCGACGCCATCGACCTCGACATTCGCCCCGGGGAGACGGTGGCGCTGGTCGGCGGCTCGGGCGGCGGCAAGACGACCCTGGTGAACCTGCTGCCGCGGTTCTACGCGCCGACCGCCGGCCGCATCCTGCTCGACGGCCAGGACGTGCAGTCGCTCACCCTCGAGAGCCTGCGCGCCAACATCGCGCTCGTCAGCCAGGAGATCGTCCTTTTCAACGACACGGTGGCCGCGAATATCGCCTACGGCCGCATGGGCGGCACCTCGGAGCGCGAGATCGTGGCCGCGGCCGAAGCCGCGCACGCGATGAGCTTCATCCGCGAGATGCCGCAGGGCCTCCAAACGCTGGTGGGCGAGAACGGCGTGAAGCTCTCGGGCGGCCAGCGCCAGCGCCTTGCCATCGCCCGGGCGCTGCTGAAGAACGCGCCGGTGCTCATCCTCGACGAGGCCACCTCGGCGCTCGACACGGAGTCGGAGCGGCAGGTGCAGGCG
>CBDDRX010000139.1:0-12312 GCA_965233165.1 uncultured bacterium
CCCGTCCCTCGGCGATGAGCTTCTGCTCCTGCGGATCGTCCGCCAGCAGGCGCGCGTACCGCGCGAAATAGCTCGCGCGAGGCTCGAAGTCCTCCTTGAACCAGTCGAAGATCTTCGACACTTCCAGCCGCCCGCCCGCGAAGCGGTTGCGCGAGCGGTCCGACAGGAAGCGCGCCGCCTGCGCCTCGAGCTGCGCCTCCAGCCGCTCCGCCACGTAGGCCTCCTCGCGCAGCATCGGGCAGCCGATCGAGGCGCAATTCACCGCGTAGTGCACGCGCGGGTCCCTGTATTTCGGGCGCAGGATGCCGTGCTCGATCTCGTCCAGAGAGAAACTGCGCTGGAAAAGGGAGAAGAACCGGTCCTTGAACGGGTTGCCGAAGATCTTGCCGAAGTCCCGGATGGAGCGGATGTCCGGGTAGCGGGTGAGGATCTTCTCCACCGTGAACGCGTTGTAGGCGTTGATCAGGAACGCCATCTGCTGCGCGCGCGTCCATCCCTCGAACTCGCCCGCCGGCACCGCGGAAAGGCTCTTCAGGTACAGGCCGAGGGCCTCCCTTTCCTTCGCCATGGCCGAGTACCGCAGCTGCGAAACCTTGCCTCCGTCGAGCACCACGACATGCTTCTTCAGGAGCGCGTCCCACGCCTTGTGCGAATGGTCGAAGGCGTGCACGGAGAAGACAGCAAGGAAGAACGAGAGGAACGCGACGATACGCATCAGCCGCGCATCCATGCGTGGAACCTTTCCAGGCCGCGCAGCACGCCCTGCGGCGCGTGGGCCTTCTTCCAGTTGCCGGCGGCGTACTTGTTCGCCTCGGCGAAAGTGGGATAGATGTGGATCGTGCCGAGCACCTTGTTCAGGCCGATGCCGTGCTTCATCGCGGCGATGAGCTCGACGATCAGCTCGCCCGCGTGCTCGCCGACGATGGTCGCGCCGAGGATCCGGTCCTTGCCGGGGACGGTCAGCACCTTGACCAGCCCGTGCGCCTCGCCGTCGGCGATGGCGCGGTCCAGGTCGTCGATGCCGTAGGTCGTCACCTCGTGCGCGATGCCGCGCTCCTTCGCCTCGCTCTCGTTCAGGCCCACGCGCGCCACCTCGGGGTCGGTGAACGTCGCCCACGGGATCGCCGAGTAGTCGGCGCGGAATTTCCGCAGCCCGCCGAAGAGCGCGTTCACCGCCGCGTACCAGGCCTGGTGCGCCGCGGTGTGGGTGAACTGGTAGGGCCCGGCGACGTCGCCGCAGGCGTAGATGTTCGGATACAGCGTCTGCAGGTACTCGTTCGTCTCCACGGTGCGCGCCTTGGTGACGGGAACGCCGAGCGCCTCGAGCCCGTAGCCGGCGGTGTTCGGCACCCGGCCCACCGCGCAGAGCAAGGCGTCGAATTCCACCTGGATCGACCGCCCCTCGTGCTCGCAGAGCAGGATCTTGCGCCCGTCGACGACCTCGACCTTCTTCGCGCGGTGGCCGGTGAGGACCTGGATGCCCTCCTCCGCGAAGCGGGCCTGCACCATCGCCGACACCTCGGGGTCTTCACGCACGAGCAGGCGCGGCAGCATCTCGACCTGCGTCACCTGCGCGCCCAGGCGCGCGAAGGCCTGGGCGAGCTCCGAGCCGATCGGCCCGCCGCCGAGCACCACGAGGCGCCGCGGCAGCTCGCGCAGGTTCCACACGGTATCCGAGGTCAGCACCTCGACCTTCTCGAGCCCGGGAATCGGCGGCACGAACGGCCGCGCGCCGGCGGCGATGACGATGGCCCGCGTGGTCAGCGTCTGCGTGCCCGCCGCGGTGCGGACCTCGACTTCCCACGGGGAGACGATCTTCGCTTCGCCTTCGATGCATTCCACGCCGAGCGCCGTGTAGCGCGCGGCGGAGTCGTGCGGCTCGATCGCCCGGATCACCGCCTGCACGCGCTCCATCACGGCCGCGAAGTCGACCTCCGCGCGCGCATCCTTCAGGCCGAACTCCTTGTGGCGGCGGATCTGCGAGAGCAGGCGCGCGGTCCTGATCAGCGCCTTGGAAGGGACGCAGCCGGTATTGAGGCAGTCCCCGCCCATGCGGTGCTTCTCGACCAGCGTCACCTTCGCCTTCACCGCGGCGGCGATGTACGCCGAGACGAGCCCCGCCGAGCCGGCGCCGATCACCACCATGTTCCGGTCGAAGCGGCGCGGCTTCGTCCAGCGCGCGTAGACGCGCCGCGCCTTGAGGGCGTCGAGCACCTTCTTCGCGACCAGCGGGAATACGCCCAGCAGCGTGAACGCGGCGATCAGGCCGGCGGAGAACCGGAACTCGCCCAGCTTGGTGCCGGCGTACACGTAGACGATCGTCCCGGCGAGCATCCCCGCCTGGCTGACCCAGTAGAAGGTCCAGGCGCGCAGCGGCGTGAGCCCCATCACGAGGTTGATGACGAAGAACGGGAACGCGGGCACGAGGCGCAGGGCGAAAAGGTAGAAGGCGCCCTCCTTCGCCACGCCGTCGTTGATCGCGCGCAGGCGCTCGCCGAAGCGTGCCTGCACCCAGTCGCGCAGGAGGAAGCGGCTGGCGAAGAACGCGAGCGTCGCGCCGATCGAGGAAGCAAAGGAGACCAGGACCGTTCCCCACAGCAGCCCGAACACCGCCCCGCCGAGCAGCGTCATCACCGCGGCGCCCGGCAGCGACAGGCCGGTCACCGCGACGTACGCGAGGAAATAGCCGGCCGCGGCTTGCAGCGGATTCTCGCGGTAGAACGCGAGGACGCTTTCCTGCAGGCGCCGTAGGTTCTCGAGGCTGAGGTAGTCGCGACCGCCAAGCGCGAAGAACGCGCCGATGCCGGCGGCCAGCGCGGCGAGGACCAGGAGCTTCTTCGCGCTCATGCCGCGAGCGTCGCGCACGGGCGCAGCGCCTGCGCCGGCCCGTAGTCCGGCCCGTGCACGATGCGGCGGTAGTACGAGCGATGCGCGTCGCTTCCCTCGGGCCACTGGGCGAGGAACAGTTCCCGCCACCGGTCGAACGCGTAGGGGATCGCGATCGCCTCGACGAACAGCGCGCCGGCGCGCTCCCGGTACAGCGCCCCGCTCGACGGCCGCACGGAGATCCGCGTCGCGAGGCCGTAGGTCGTGCCGCGGAAGTTCGCCATCCCGGCGGAGCCGTTATTGACGATCGCGCGCCCGCCGGCAAAGGCCTGCAGCACCGGCAGGCAGGTATGGCTCGAGGCGAACACCCGCACGCCGGCGCGCAGCAGCGATTGCCCGGCTGCGGCCGCGCCTTGCGCGGTCGCGAGGAGCTCCTGCGCGAAGCCCCAGCCGGCCAGCGATTGCGCGTCGCCGTGGACGACGCCCACGCGCTCGCCGCCCACCTCTGCCACGAGATGCATCGGCAGCGCGGCGAGGCGCCGCAGGGCCTCCGGATGCCGCCGCGCCGCGGCCTTCAGCCGCTCGATGATGCGGTTCGAAAGCGCGACCGTCTCGTCCCCTACCCACTCCGGATAGCCGCAGCCGCAGCCCGCGCCGGGGACGGGGTCGGCGAGCTCGGTTTCCACGTTGCCGCGCAGGGCGACGTGGCGGTGCACTTCGTCGTCGACCTCGCGGAAGCTGTCGACGTCGAACCAGTGGAAGTCGCCGTTGAAGACGAGCGCCTTGCTGCCCGGCTCCCGGTCATGGAGATCGAGCAGCGCTTGCAGGGCAAAGGGGTTGCCGTAGAGCCCGCCGGCGATCCACAGCGAGTCGGCGCCCAGGGCGGGCGCGCCGCGGAACACCGAGCCGTCATAGCGGTACGAAACCGGGCACGCGCGCCCGGGGGCGCCGCCGCTATCCATCGGCGCGAGGACGGGTCATGGTCACCAGAGTCGCGGCAAGCGGGGAAATCCTTACGAGCCGGCTCAGGAGAGCGCCGCGGTCTGCTCTCCGCTGCTGCGTTCCGCGCTTCCTTCGGGCGCCTCCTCGTCGAGCATGCCGAGCAGGCGCTGGCCGGTGGCGCGCAGGCGCTGCGAGAGCATGAGGACGAGCTCCATGAGGATCTTCGCCCCGAGCATCGGCTGCTCGACGATGATCCGGGCGAGGCTGTCGCGGTCCAGCATCGCGAGCAGCGCCGGCTCCACCGCGACGCAGGTGGCGAAGCGCGCCTCGCCGTCGATCATCGACATCTCGCCCAGCGTCTTGCCGGCGTCGACGGTGGCGATGAGCTGCTGCGTGTTCCAGCGGTCGCGCTTGCGCACCTCGATGCGGCCCTCCAGCACCATCAGCATGAAGTCGCCGCCGTCGCCCTCGCGGATGACCTCCATGCCGGGCTCGGCGCGGTAGACCTCCATGAAATGCGCGAGCAGGCGCACCTCCGAGGTGGAGAAATTCTCGAGCAGCGCGCACTTCGGGATGAGCGCGCGGATCTGCTCGCTGAAGCGCACGGCGTCGCCCAGGTGCTCCAAATGCGCAAGCTGCTGCGGGCGTCCGGCCATGGCTGCAGCCATTATGCCGAAACCCCGGCCGGCCGGGGTTATCGGGCTTTCTTGGCGGCCCCGCGCCGGGCCTTGACCGCCTCGGCCAGGGTGTCGAGCACCTGCGTCGACTGCTCCCATCCGAGGCAGGGGTCGGTGATGCTCTGGCCGAAGGTGAGCGGCTTGCCGGGCTCGAGCTCCTGGCGGCCGGCGACCAGGTGGGACTCGACCATCGCGCCGACGATGCGCCGCTCGCCGGCGGCGATCTGCGCCGCGATGTCGCCCGCGACCTCGAGCTGGCGCTCGTACTTCTTCGCCGCGTTGGCGTGCGAGCAGTCGATCATCAGCCGCTCGGGCAGCTTCGCCCGGGCGAGCTCCTGGCAGGCCGCCTGCACCGACGCGGCGTCGTAGTTCGGCGCCTTGCCGCCGCGCAGGATGATGTGGCAGTCGTCGTTGCCGCGCGTCTCGACGATCGCCACCTGCCCGCTCTTGTGCACCGAGAGGAAGTGGTGCTTCTGGCCGGCCGCCTGGATCGCGTCCACGGCGATCTTCACGTTGCCGTCGGTGCCGTTCTTGAAGCCCACCGGCGCCGACAGCCCGGAGGCGAGCTCGCGGTGCACCTGGCTCTCGGTCGTGCGCGCGCCGATCGCGCCCCAGGAGACGAGATCCCCCATGTACTGCGGCGAGATCACGTCCAGGAATTCGCAGCCGGCCGGCACGCCCGCCTGGTTGATGCGCACCAGCACGTCCCGCGCGATGAGCAGGCCCTCGTTGATGAGGGAGCTGCCGTTCAGGTACGGGTCGTTGATCAGGCCCTTCCAGCCCACCGTGGTGCGCGGCTTCTCGAAGTACACCCGCATCAGCACTTCCAGCTCGTCCTTGTGTTTCTGTCTCTGGCCGAGCAGCTTTTCCGCGTAGGCGACCGCCGCCGCCGGATCGTGGATCGAGCACGGGCCGATGACGACGAGCAGCCGGTCGGAGCGGCCGTGCAGGATCTCGCGCAGGCTGCGCCGCGTGTCCGAGATCAGCTTCTCCACCGGCGTGCCCTGGATCGGGAAGAAGCGGATCAGGTTTTCCGGCGGCGGCAGCGGCACGATGTTCTCGATGCGTTCATCGTCGGTCGAGGAGGTCTTGTCGTCGTTTCGCGCGAGAGTGCTGTCGGTGAGCGTCATGGTTTTTCTCTAGGGGTAAGGCCAAAAAAAACCCGCCAGGCTTCTCGGCGCTGGCGGTTTTTGTCTTGGATTCGGGTGAGCTTAGCCGGTCCCGTCCGCCAGCAGGCAGGGGAGGTAAAAATAGAAGCCGAAGAACCAGCGGTGCGTCATCGCCGCAGATTGAAGCACAAAACCGTCATTTCGGCCACAGCACCATCTGCGTGCACCGGAAGAGCGCGATCTTCGCCCCGGACGCCTCATTCGTGACCACGGCGTCCCAGACCTGCGTGGTCCGGCCCAGATGGACCGGGGTCGCCCGGCAGTAGATCGCCCCCTCCAGCACGGTGCCGAGGAAGTTCGCCTTGAGCTCGATGGTGGTGAAGCCCTTCGCCCCCTCCGGCAGCAGGCGGACGCAGCCGTAGCCCGCGCTCGTGTCGGCGAGGGCGATCACGCTCGCCGCATGGAGGAAGCCGTTCGGCGCGAGAAGCGCCTTGCGAACCGCGACGCGGCTCTCGACACCCTGCGCGTCCACCTTGACGAACTCGATGCCGAGCAGCCCGGGCAGGTAGCCTTCGCCGCGCCGGTTGATCTGGTCCATGGTCATGGCGGACTACTCTACCGGAACTGGCAATCCTCCCGGCGGAGTGCCAGTACGCTCACTGGCGCGGCGTTTGCTAGACGGGAAGCATCATGTTAATTTTTTGAACATGTCCGCGATCCCGATAGCAGGCTTCAAGGACGTCTACGAAGTGCCCGCCGTGGAGAAGGCGCTCCACGGGCTCTCCACTGGCGCGAGCGAGGCGCTGCGCGCCCTCTACGAGAAGATGCTCCGCCTGGGCGGCCAGCGCTTCACGGTCAAGCCCTCCGCGCTTCCCGAGATGGATTCCCTCTTCGAGGAGCTGCCGAATTTCACCGCCGTGCTCGAGGATATCCGCCGCCACCTCGCGCTGTGCGTGGATACCGAGGACTCGGTGGAGCTGCCGCCGATGCTGCTCCTCGGGGCGCCGGGTATCGGCAAGACGCATTTCGCGCGCAAGCTCTCCGAGCTGCTCGGCACCGGCTACGGCTTCGTGCCCATGAGCTCGCTCACCGCCGGCTGGGTGCTCTCCGGCGCCTCCTCGCAGTGGAAGAACGCGAAGCCCGGCAAGGTCTTCGACACCTTCCTGAACGGCGAGTACGCGAACCCGGTGATCGTCGTGGACGAGATCGACAAGGCGAGCGGCGACGGCCAGTACGATCCGCTCGGCGCGCTCTACGAGCTGCTCGAGGTCGACACCGCCACGCGCTTCATCGACGAGTTCGTCGAGTTGCCGATCGACGCTTCGGGCACCGTGTGGCTCGCTACGGCGAACGATGCGGCGCGCATCCCGGAGCCGCTCCTGAGCCGCCTCACCGTGTACGAGATCGAGGCGCCGGACGCCGAGGGCGCCGCGCGCATCGCGGCCAACATCTACGGCGAGATCCGCGGCTCGCACGAGTGGGGAAAGAAGTTCCCCGAGGCGCTGTCCGGGCCCGCGCTCGAGCGCCTCGCCTCGCTGCCGCCGCGCGAGATGCGCCGGGCCCTGCAGTCGGCCTTCGGCCGCGCGAAGATCGCCGGGCGCCACGAGGTCGGCCCGGACGACATCCAGGACGGCCGCCAGAAGAAAGGCCGGATCGGCTTCTAGAAAATCAGGGACGCACCACGTTTTCCGTTAGCTGCGCGGAGGAAAAACGTGGTGCGTCCCTGATTTTCTCGCGTCAGGTGTAGGCGAGCAGGCGGCCGCAGGCGATCACGGCCGCCCAGAGCAGCAACGAGATTCCCGCCGCCAGCCGCGCCGCCCGCGGCGGCGCGCCGTCCACGTCCCATCCTGCCGCATCGCGCAAGGGCCCGGCATGCAGCACCGCCGCGTTGATCCCCGCGGCGAAAATTAGGCCCATCTTGAGCAGGAAGACCGGGTTGCCGATGAAATCCGAAGCGTGGGCGACGAACATCGCCAGCCCGCTCGGCACGATGAGCGCGAAGCTCGCCGCGGTCCAGGGCAGCACGTGGCTCGCCAGACTGCGGGCCGGAATCCCCCGCGACAGGCCGAGCAGCCTGAGGTCGAGAATGAAGATCGAGCCGAAAAGCAGCGCGAGGCCGACGATGTGCACGATCTCGACGATCGGGTAGAGCCAGAGCGAATGGCGCATCGCCTGGCCCAGGCCGGAGGCCTCGATCGCGCCGATCGGGCCCGCGGCGGGCGTCACCGCAACTCGACCGTCTTCCCGTCGACCATGATCCGCTCGGCGCGCAGCTCCTCCGGCTTGCTTCGGTTCGCGTAGCCCTCGACCGTCGCGGACCCGCCCTTGGCGATGCGCTCGGGCGGCAGGCCGCGCGCTTCCATGCGCGAAGGCGGCGCGAGCACCACGTGCCACGTCTTGCCTGGCGTCTCGAGGCGCACGAAGCCGTGGGGGTGCACGTAGCCGGAATCGAGGATCTTGCCGGTCAGCTTGAGGGGCTTGGTGCTGTCGTACTCGCTCCAGCCGTGGTGCGCGGCCGCGACGGCCGGGACCGCGAGGAGGGAAAGCAGAAGTCTTTTCATAGTCTTTGCTCGATCCATGGTTTGACGGACTCCAGTGCGCCGGGGAGCTTGGCCGGTTCGGTCCCACCGGCTTGCGCCATGTCGGGGCGTCCGCCGCCCTTGCCGCCCACCTGCTGCGCTACGTAGTTGACGAGTTCCCCCGCCTTGACCTTCCCGGTCAGGTCGGCGGTGACGCCGGCGATCAGCGAAACCTTGCCGTCGCTGACGGCGCCCAGGACGATCGCCGCGGACTTCAGCTTGTCCTTCAGGCGGTCGACCGTCTCGCGCATGGTCTTCGGGTCCGCGTCGTCGAGCGTGACGGCGAGGATCTTGGTGCCCTTCACGTCGATCGCCTGCGCGCTGAGATCCGTGCCCTGCCCGCTCAGCAGCTTGGAGCGCATGCGGGAGAGCTCCTTCTCGAGCGCCTTCTTTTCCTCCAGCAGGCCGAGGACCGCCTTCTCCACGCTCCCCGGCTGCGCACGCAGCTGCCGCGCCACCTCGCCCAGCTCGCGGATCTGCTTGTTCATGAGGGCGAGCGCCGTGCTGCCGGTGGTGGCCTCCACGCGCCGGACGCCGGCCGCGACGCCGCCTTCGGAAACGATCCTGAACACGCCGATGTCGCCGGTGCGCGCGACGTGCGTGCCGCCGCAGAACTCGCGCGAGGAGCCGATGTCGAGCACGCGCACCTCGTCGCCGTACTTCTCGCCGAACAGCATCACCGCGCCCGAGCCCTTCGCCTGCTCGATCGGCATCACCTGCGCCCGCGTCGGGGTGTTCTGCAGGATCTCGGCGTTGACGCGCGCCTCGACCTCGCGGATCTCCTCCTCCTTCATCGGCTGGTTGTGCGCGAAGTCGAAGCGCGTCTTGTCCGCGTCGACGAGCGAGCCCTTCTGCTGCACGTGCGCGCCGAGCACCTCGCGCAGCGCCTTGTGCATGAGGTGCGTGACCGAGTGGTTGCGCATGGTGCGCGCGCGCAGCTCCGTGTCCACGCGCGCGTCCACCACGTCGCCGAGCTTGAGCGCGCCGGATTTCAGCGTGCCGTGGTGGCCGTAGACGTCGGCCTGGATCTTCTGCGTGTCGTCGACGCTGAACGTCCCGGCGGCGCCCACCAGCTCGCCCCGGTCGCCGACCTGGCCGCCGGACTCGGCGTAGAAGGGCGTCTCGTCGAGCACGACGGTGCCGGTCTCGCCGCTCTTCAGCGCCTCGACCTTCGCGCCCTCGCGGTACAGCGCGATCACCCGCGCCTGCTCGTGCGCCATCTTGTCGTAGCCGTGGAAGCGTGTCTTGCCGCCCGAGTACTCCAGGCCCGCCGCCATCGCGAACTTCGACGCCGCCCGCGCGCGCTCGCGCTGCTGCCCCATCGCCGCCTCGAAGCCCGCCATGTCGAGCATCACGCCTCGCTCGCGGCAGATGTCGGCGGTCAGGTCGACCGGGAAGCCGAATGTGTCGTACAGGCGAAACGCGGTCTCGCCGTCGAGAAGCTTTTCGCCCGAGGCGAGCGCCGACTCGAGCACGCCCATGCCGTTTTCCAGCGTCTCGGCAAACCGCTCTTCCTCTTGCCGCAGGACGTCGGACACCTTCTGCTTTGCGGAACGCAGCTCCGGGTACGCATCGCCCATCGCCTTGTCCAGGTCGGCGACGATGCGGTGGAAAAAGGGCTTCTTCTGGCCGAGCTTGTAGCCGTGCCGGATCGCCCGGCGGATGATCCTGCGCAGGACGTAGCCGCGGCCTTCGTTGCCCGGGATCACGCCGTCGACGATCAGGAACGCGCAGGCGCGGATGTGGTCGGCGATCACGTTGAGGGAAGGATTCTTGAGGTCCTTCTGCCCCGTCTCGCGCGCCGCCGCCTTGATCAGGTCCTGGAAGAGATCGATCTCGTAGTTCGAATGCTTGCCCTGCATCACCGCGGCGATGCGCTCGAGGCCCATGCCGGTGTCGACCGACGGGCGAGGCAGCGGATGCATCACAAAGGAGTCGCCGCTTTTCTCCCTATTGAACTGCATGAACACGAGGTTCCAGATCTCGATGTAGCGGTCGCCGTCCGCATCGGGCGAACCCGGCGGGCCGCCGGCGACGCCGGGGCCGTGGTCGAAGAAGATCTCGCTGCACGGGCCGCAGGGCCCGGTGTCGGCCATCTGCCAGAAGTTGTCCGACTGGTACTTCTGGCCCTTGTCGCCGATGCGCACCACGCGCTCTTTCGGCAGGCCGATCGTCTTCGTCCAGAGGTCGTAGGCCTCGTCGTCCGTGTGGTAGACCGTCGCCCACAGCTTCTCGGCCGGCAGCTTGTACACCTTCGTCAGGAGCTCCCACGCGAACTGGATCGCGTCCTTCTTGAAGTAGTCGCCGAAGGAGAAGTTGCCGAGCATCTCGAAGAACGTGTGGTGCCGCGCCGTGTAGCCCACGTTCTCCAGGTCGTTGTGCTTGCCGCCCGCGCGCAGCGAGCGTTGCGAGGAGGCGGCGCGGACGTACGGGCGCTTGTCCTGGCCGAGGAACACGTCCTTGAACTGCACCATCCCGGAATTGACGAACAGCAGCGTCGGGTCGTTGTTGGGCACGAGCGGGCTTGACGGCACGACGGTGTGCCCCTTCGACTTGAAATACTCGAGGAAGGTCGAACGGATCTCGCTTGATTTCATTGGGAGAATTCTACTGCACTGCGGAAAAAGCCCGGGGCGCCGGCCGCTCGCCCCGGAGAAGTCTCCCCCTCTTTCCCGCTAGGCGTTGATTCGCCCGTACTTCAGCAGCCGGGCGCGAACCGCGCCCATCGTGCGCTCGTGCGCCGCGGCGAGCTCCTGCAGCGCGCGGCCCGCGTCGAAGGCGGCGAGGAGCTTGCGGTCCTCGTCCTCCGTCCACGGCTCGCCGGTCTTCGGCGGCATCTGCGAGCGGCGCCGATCGAAGCGCTCGATGCGCTCCAGCGCGGTCGCCGCCTCGTACAGCGCGCGCACGACCTGCGGCCGCTGGTAGGCGCTTTCCGCGGGAAACACTTCCCCGCTCTCCGGATCGACGCCGTTCGCGAGCGATCTCACGACCGCCAGTGCTTGTGCCTGATCCATTCCATTCACCTCCTCCCTACGCGATATGCGTAGTAGAGGAACGTGCTGGATGTGCGCTGCGTTTACCGGCGGGAAAAAATCGTACTGCGCGGTAAGAACTACTCGGCCTCGTCGACGAGCACGGCGCGCTTGATGACTTCGTAGGAGAAGCCGCGGCTTTGCAGGAAGCGCGCGCGCTTCGCTCTCTCTTCCCTCGAGGCAACGGGCGTTCGGTACTTGCGCGCCAGGATGTCGCGCGCCTTCTGGAGATCATCGCCGCCCGATGCGGCTTGTTCCGCGATGGCCTCGTCGACCCCTTTACCCTTCAGCTCGTGGACGATCCGTGCCGAGCCGTACTTGCGGGACAGCACGCGGGCGCGCTCGGATGCAAAGCGCTCGTCGGACTGCTGCTTTTTCGATAGCAACAAATCGAGGGTCGCCTCGACGGCCGCCGGGGATTCCGCGTGCGGAGCCAGCTTGCGGGCCAGCTCTGCGCGCGAGTGTTCCCGGCGGACGAGGTACCTGAGCGCCCGCGCTTTCAGCTGCGCGGGCGTATCAGGTCCGTCCGACATCAGCCCTCGTTACTACGCTTGCGGGTGGGCAGGCGCTCGACTTTCTTGTCCTCGATCGCCGCTTCGTCGGCTTCCCGGACGGCCGCCGGCAGGTTGACGCCGGCCTTCTCGCGGATCTTCGCCTCGATCTCCTTCGCGAGCGCGGCGTTCTCCTTGAGGAAGTCGCGGCAGTTGTCCTTGCCCTGGCCGAGCCGGTCGCCGTTGTGCAGGTACCAGGCGCCCGACTTCTCCAGCACGCCGAGGTTCACGCCGATCTCCAGGATCTCGCCTTCGCGCGAGATGCCTTCGCCGTAGAGGATGTCGAACTCGGCGTTGCGGAACGGCGGCGCGACCTTGTTCTTCACCACCTTGACGCGCGTCTCGGAGCCGATCACCTCGTCGCCCTTCTTGATCGAGCCGATGCGCCGGATGTCCATGCGCACCGAGGCGTAGAACTTGAGCGCGTTGCCGCCGGTCGTGGTCTCGGGATTGCCGAACATGACGCCGATCTTCATCCGGATCTGGTTGATGAAGATCACCAGGGTGTTGGTGCGCTTGATGTTGCCGGTGAGCTTGCGCAGCGCCTGGCTCATCAGGCGCGCCTGCAGGCCCATCTGCGGCTCGCCCATCTCGCC
>CBDDRX010000140.1:0-16661 GCA_965233165.1 uncultured bacterium
TCGTCGCGGTCGAGGGCCGGGCGGCGCTGCGCATGGATGAGCGCCTGGGCGCGGCCGTGCGCTTCGGTCTGATATGAATCACCGGCTTCAACCTATTCGACCGGATCGGCCTCGGGTTCACCGCGCCGGAGCATGGGTCGATCATCATGGCGCTGCAGACGCCGCTCACGGCGCTCGCGGTGTGGGGTTTTCGCGGCCAGCGGCCGGCGGCGTTCACGCTGGGCTGCGTCCTGGTCGCGCTCGCCGGCGTGCTGCTCGTCGTGACGCAGGGCCATCCGGCGGAGGTCTTCTCCAAGGGGCTGGTCGGCGACCTGCTCATCTTCTGCGGCGCGCTGTGCTGGGTGACCTACACGCTCTCGGCGATCAAGTTCGCCGGCTGGTCGCCGCTGCGGCTCACCGTGCTGACCTGCATCCCGGGCGCCGCCGGGCTGGTGCTCGCCAACCTCGTCGCGGTCGCGCTGGGCTACGCGGTCGTGCCCTCCTTCGACGCGGTGGCGAGCGTGGCCTGGCAGCTCGTCTATTTCTCGGTGGGCACCGTGGTGATCGGCGTGCTCGCCTTCAACAACGCGGCGCGGCGCCTGGGGCCGCTCAACACGATGCTGGCGCTGAACCTCATCCCGGTGAGCGTGTTCGGCATCGAGGCGGCGCTCGGCCGCAGCTTCGGCGGGATCGAGCTGGGCGGCGCCGCGCTGGTGATCGCCGCGCTCGTGGCGAACAACCTCTACCTGCGCGGCACGAGCGCCAGGCGCTGAACCCCGGCGGCCTCGAGCCGCTTGCGCTCGGTCACCATCGGCACGAACTCGCCGCGCGCCCATGCTGCGGTGAACGCGCGGTAGTGGATCGAGAGCGGGTTGCCGGACTGGCCGCCCGAATGGATGAACAGGGAGGCCTGCGGATCCGCGAGGTCGTAGAGCGCGCGCAGGCTCGCGGCGTGCCGGTTCGCGAACGGCTCGTCCTGGTCGAAGTCGCTGCGGCCCGTGTTGACGGTGAACGCGTCGCCCGGCGTGGCCACGCGGATATCGAAGAACGGGGCGAGCCAGGGCACGCGGGCGAACGGCCGGTGCTGGTGGTGGGCGACGTGCGCTTCGCCCCAGCGCCACTTCACCCGCTCCGGGCCGTAGCGCCGGCGCAGCTCCGCCAGGGCGGCGTCGAGCGCCTCGGCCGCGACCTCGTCGCAGCCCTCCCTGCGCGTCGTGCGCACGTCGTCGCACCAGCGCGCCTGGCCGCCGCGGTCCTCGAGCACCGCCTGGAGGAAGACCGGGCGCGCGCTCCAGTTGCGCTGGAACGCATCGCCGAGCTCGTCTGCGTAGATCGCGCGCGCGAGCGCGCGCCACCAGGCGACGAGGATCAGAGGCTCGGCGCGCTCCGCGTCCATCCGGCCGTCCCAGGCCGCGAGCAGCTTCAGCGCTTCGCGCGCGTCGTCGCTCTTCGGCGCGGCCCGCTTCAGCAGGGGGCCGAGCAGCTCGCGCGAGGCGAGCGACAGCACGTCCGCCTGGATCGCGGCGAAGCTGCGCGCGCTGTGCCGCGCCTCGCCGTCGAGGAGCGCGCGGATGCGCCGGGCGCGGTAGGGCGGCTGCCATTCGTACGTCAGGTGGTGCGGATAGCCCGGGGCCGTGACCTTGTGGTTCGCGGTGATGATCGCTCCGCCCGCCGGGTTGAAGGTCCGCGGCAGCTCGCCGAACGGGACGAAGCCGGCCCAGTCGTAGCGCGCGTCCCACCCGGGCGCGGGCGCCTGGCCCCGCAGGTCGTTGGCGGGCTTGCGCACCGGCACGCGCCCGGCGGCGATGAAGCCGATGTTCCCCTCCACGTCGGCGTAGGTCATGTTCTGCTGCGGCGTGTGAAAGTCGCGCGCCGCGGCGAGGAACGCGTCCCAGTCGCCCGCGCGCCCGAGGCGCAGGATGCCCTGGACCGTAAGGTCGTCCTCCGCGAGCGCGGTCCACGCCATCGACATCGCATGGCCGCGCGGCACCGCTTCCTGCGCGGCGCGCAGGGCGTCCGAGATGACCGGGCCGTGGCGCGAGAGGCGCACCGTGATGCGCTCCTCCGGCCGGCCCTTGACCCGGATCGTCTCCGCGAAGGTGCGGAACGCGCGCGGGCCCTCGGGGCCGAGATACCGCCCGGCGCTGTCGAGCTTCTCGATGTACAGGTCCTGCACGTCGGGGCCGGTGTTGGTGAAGCCCCAGGCGATGCGCTCGTTGCGGCCGAGCACCACGCCCGGCGCGCCAGGCAGCGTCGCGCCGATGACGGCGAGCCCCGGCGCGCTCAGGTGCGCGAAGTACCAGACGGGCGGCGCGCTCAGGCCGAGGTGCGGATCGTTGGCGAGGAGCGGCTTGCCGCTCGCGCTGCGCGCGCCGGAGACGACCCAGCTGTTCGAGCCGAGCGCGAAGTCCGGCGCCTCGCCGAAGCGCGTCGCGAGGTCGCGCACCGGCTTGTCGAGCTGCCGGTAGAGCTCGCGCAGGTCCGGCAGGCCCGGCGGCGCGTCGCCCGGGTAGGGCGGGAGAAACTCCTCGATGCGCGAGGCCGGCAGCGAGGAGGCGAGGCGCATGCGCAGCAGCTCCGAGCGCCAGTTGCCGCCGAGATCCCAGGCCATCATCTTCGCCCAGGCGACCGAATCGGCCGGCTGCCACGGCTCGGGGCGCACGCCGGTGAGCCAGAACTCGACCGGCAGCACGGGCCGCGTGGCGAGGAAGCCGTTCACGCCGGCCGCGTACGCCTCGAGCGCGGCGCGCGCATCGGCGTCGAGCCGCTTCAGGTTCTCCGCAGCGACGCGGCGCACGCCGAGCGTGCGCAGGAAGCGATCGGTCTCCAGCGCCGCGGGTCCGAGGGCTTCGGCGAGCCGCCCCGCGGCCACGCGGCGGCTGACCTCCATCTGCCAGAGCCGGTCCTGCGCATGCAGGAACCCGAGCGCGAAATACGCGTCTTCGGCCGACGCGGCGAAGATGTGCGGGATTCCGTGCCCGTCGCGCAGCACCTCGACCGGCGCGCGCAGACCCTGCAGCACCAGCTCGCCCGACGTCTTCGGCAGCGACTGGCGCAGGAATGCATAGCCCGCCAGCGCTGCGAGGATGCAAAACAGGAGCAAAAACAGAGCTCCGCGAAACAAGAGGCGGAGGGCGCGCCGCATGCGCCGAGAATACCCGTCCGGCACGGGGTTTCGCCAATGCGGCGGTGCGGCAATTCTGTTATAACCGATTGTTACTCCGATATTACGGAGGCGGATTCAGTGCTCTACAGCCTTTACGAGGCGCAGCACCTGGCCCTTGCGCCGGCGCGGTTCATGGCCGAGCTGTCGCGCGGCTGGTTCGGGCATCCCTTCAGCCCGTGGGCCTACGCGCCCTTCGCGCGGCGCCTGGCGGCCTCGAGCGATCTCTTCCTTCGTGTCACGCAGCGCTACGAGAAGCCGGCATGGAACATCGACGCCGACGTCGAGATCGCGCTCGACCGCCCCTTCTGCAAGCTCGTCCATTTCAACACCGGCCGCACGAAGGGCCGCAAGGTCCTGATCGTCGCGCCGCTCTCGGGCCACCACGCCACGCTGCTGCGCGACACGGTGCGCGCGCTGCTGCCCGAGAACGACGTGTGGATCTCCGACTGGGTCGATGCGCGCATGGTGCCGCTGAGCGAAGGGCCCTTCCACCTCGCCGACTACGTCGACTACGTGCGCGACTGGATCCGCCTGCTCGGGCCGGACGTGCACGTGATGTCGGTGTGCCAGCCGACCGTTCCCGTGCTGGCGGCGATTTCCCTGCTCTCGTCGAGCGACGAGACGCACGTGCCGCTCACCATGACCATGATGGGCGGGCCGATCGACGCGCGGCGCAGCCCCACCGCGGTGAACAACCTCGCCACGCGCAAGCCGCACTCGTGGTTCGAGCAGAACGTGATCCATCGCGTGCCGCAGAAGTACCCCGGCTTCATGCGCCGCGTGTACCCCGGCTTCCTGCAGCACCTCGGCTTCGTGGCGATGAATCCGGACCGCCACCTCACCGCGCATTGGGACTACTTCAACCACCTCATGCAGGGCGACGGCGATTCCGCCGACGCGCACCGGCGCTTCTACGACGAGTACAACGCCGTGCTCGACATGCCTGCGGAGTACTACCTCGACACGGTGAAGACGGTGTTCCAGGATTTCGCGCTGCCGAAGGGCCGCATGTTCGTGCGCGAGGAGCTGGTGCGGCCCCAGGCGATCCGCAAGACGGCGCTGCTCACCATCGAGGGCGAGCTCGACGACATCTCGGGCCACGGCCAGACCGAGGCGGCGCATTCGCTGTGCCTGAACATCCCGGCGGCGCGGCGCGAGCACTTCAAGGCGCCGGGGGTCGGGCACTACGGGATCTTCTCCGGCCGGCGCTGGCGGGAGATCGTCTATCCGAAGGTCCGCGAGTTCATCGGCCGCTTCTCCTAGCCGCTCCTACAGCTCGAAGCTCGACCCTTCGCCGCTCACGGCGCGCTCCACGACGCTGCGCGGCAGGTGCGGAGCGAAGAGCTCGATGAACTCGTAGGCGTAGCGCCGCAGGTAGGCGCCGCGCTTGATGCCCAGCCGCGTGGTGCTCGACTCGAAGAGGTGGCTGGCATCGATCGCGCGCAGCGGCGCGTCGCGCTTCGGGTCGAACGCCATCTTCGCGAGAATGCCCACGCCCAGGCCGAGCTCCACGTACGTCTTGATCACGTCGGCGTCGAGCGCCGTGAGCACCACGTCGGGCTGCAGGCCCTTCGCCTCGAACGCCTTCTCCACGAGCGAGCGGTTCGCGAAGGCGAAGTCGTAGGTGACGATGGGGTGGCGTGCGAGCGACTCCAGGGTCAGCGGTGCTTTCAGGAGCGGATGCTTCGCCGGCACGACCACGCAGCGGTTCCACTGGTAGACCGGCATCGAGACGAGCTCGGGATAGAGCGCGATCGCCTCGGTGGCGACGCACAGGTCCGCCTCGCCGGCGAGCACCTGCTCGCAGATCTGCGTCGGGTTGCCCTGGTGGATGTGCAGCTGCACCTTCGGATAGCGCCTCTTGAACGCGGCCACCGCCTTCGGCAGCGCGTAGCGCGCCTGGGTGTGCGTGGCCGCGACCGTGAGCGTGCCGAGCTTCTCGTTCGCGAATTCCTCCCCGGCGCGGCGCAGGTTCTGCGCCTCGGCGAGGATGCGCTCGGCGATCGCGATGACCGCCTTGCCCGGCTCGGTGACTTCCACGAGCCGCTTGCCGTGGCGCACGAAGACCTGGATGCCCAGCTCGTCTTCGAGCGCGCGGATCTGCTTGGAGATGCCGGGCTGCGAGGTATGCAGCACCTCGGCGGCTTCCGAGACGTTCAGGCCGCGCCGCGCGACCTCCGTCAGATAGCGTAACTGCTGCAATTTCATGGGGTTACGTCCCTTGGTCCGTTATAACCTTAAGTAACTATAAGAGTAACACATCAGTCTTTGAAAGAATAAGACCCATGGCTAGCATCGCCTGCCATGGAGCCCGGCTTCCTCGCCCTCGCGCTGATCACGCTGCTCGCCGCGTTCGTCAACGGCGCGCTCGGCTACGGGTTCTCCTCGCTCAGCGTGCCGGTGGGCCTGCTCTTCTTCTCCAACCGGATCCTCAATCCGGCGCTCGTGCTGATCGAGGTGGTGCTGAACCTCTACGTGCTGTTCATCAACCGTGCCGCGGTGCGCGGGGTGTGGCGGCGCGTGTATCCGATCGTGCTCGGCCTGCTCCCGGGCGTGGCGCTCGGCAGCTACCTCCTCGCCGCGATGAATCCCGACTGGCTGAAGTTCGCCACCTACGCGTCGCTCCTGCCGCTCCTTCTCGTGCAGGCGGCGGGCATCCGCCGGCCGATCCGGGCCGAGCGGCTGGTCGGCCTGCCCTTCGGCACCGGCCTCGGCTTCCTCTATTCCGTCACCACGATTTCCGGCCCGCCGCTCGCGCTGCTCTTCAACAACCAGGGCTACGTGAAGCAGGAGTTCCGCGCGGGGCTCGCCCTGATCCGCGTCGCCGAGTCGGTGCTGACCGCGGCCGCGTACTGGTACCTCGGCCTGTTCGTCGCGCAGTCGGTGGGCCTGCTGTGGTGGATCCTGCCCAGCGTCGCGGTGGGCGTCCCGCTCGGCGCCTGGGCGATCCGCCGGCTCGACGCGGAGACGTTCCGGCGCGTGTGCATGAGCTTCGACGTCTGGATCGTCGGCTTCGGCCTCTCCCGCGTGCTGGTCGAGCTGAAGCTCGCCGGCGGTGCTTTCGCCTACGGCCCGATGGCGGCGGCGGTCCTGCTCGACCTTTACCTTCTCCTCGCGTTCTTCAATGTACATCTACGACGAAATCGACCAGCGGCTGGTTGACGAGCGGGTCGCGCAGTTCCGCGACCAGACGCGCCGCTTCCTCTCCGGCACGCTGACCGAGGAGGAGTTCCGCGCGCTGCGCCTGCGCAACGGCCTCTACATCCAGCGCTATGCGCCGATGCTGCGCATCGCGATCCCGTACGGCCTGCTGTCTTCCACGCAGCTGCGCAAGCTCGCGTTCATCGCGCGGACCTACGACCGCGACTACGGACACTTCTCCACGCGGCAGAACCTGCAGCTCAACTGGCCGCAGCTCGAGGACGTGCCGGAGATCCTCGCCGAGCTCGCCACGGTGCAGATGCACGCGATCCAGACCTCCGGCAACTGCATCCGCAACATCACCACCGACCACTTCGCCGGCGTCGCGGCCGACGAGATCGTCGACAGCTTCGTCTGGTGCGAGCTGATCCGCCAGTGGTCGACCTTCCACCCGGAGTTCAGCTACCTGCCGCGCAAGTTCAAGATCGCGGTGAACGGCGCGCTGAACGACCGCGCCGCGGTCGCGGTGCACGACATCGGCCTGCACGCCACGCGGCGCTCGTCGTGGGAGGTGGGTTTCCGCGTCTTCGCCGGCGGCGGGCTCGGCCGCACGCCGATGGTCGGGCAGCTGGTCCGCGACTTCGTGCCCTGGCAGCATCTGCTCACGTACCTCGAGGCCATCCTGCGCGTCTACAACCGCTTCGGCCGCCGCGACAACCTGCACAAGGCGCGCATCAAGATCCTCGTCAAGGAGTGGGGCGCCGAGAAGTTCCGCGACGCCGTGGAGGCGGAGTGGGCGCACCTCAAGGACGGCCCGGCTACGCTCACCGAGGAGAGGGTGCGACAGGTGGAGGGCCGCTTTACTCGCCCGGCGTATGAAGTCCTTTCAGACGCAAAACTTCCTTCCACTGCGTGGATGAAGCGCAACGTCCACCCGCACAAGGTGCCCGGCTACGCGGCGGTCACGCTGTCGCTCAAGAAGACCGGCGTCCCGCCAGGCGACGCCACCTCTGCGCAGATGGAGGCGATCGCCGACCTCGCGGAGCGCTACTCCTTCGGCGAGCTGCGCATCTCCCACGAGCAGAACATCATCCTCGCGGATGTCCGCCAGAAGGACCTGGACGCCCTGTGGAAGGAGGCGCGCGCCCTCGGCCTCGCGACGCCGAACATCGGCCTCATCACGAACATCATCAGCTGCCCGGGCGGGGACTTCTGTGCCCTGGCGAACGCGAAGTCGATCCCGGTCGCCGAGGCGATCCAGCGCATGGTTGAAGAGAAGCGCGACTCCCTCGACTACCTTTTCGACATCGGCGAGCTCGACCTCAACATCTCGGGCTGCATGAACGCGTGCGGCCACCACCATGTCGGGCACATCGGCATCCTCGGCGTGGACAAGCACGGCGAGGAGTGGTACCAAATCGAAATCGGCGGCCGCCAGTTCCCCGCGGCACTGGGCAAGGTGCTCGGCCCGTCCTTCGCCCGCGCCGATGTCCCGGATGTCGTCGAGAAGCTCATCGCCCGCTACCTCCTCGAGCGCGACAGCGAAGCCGAGCGCTTCGTCGATGTCGTGCATCGCATCGGAGTGGAGCCTTTCAAGGAAGCCGTCTATGGCAACGCTGATCAGAAACCGGCAAGTCGCCGACAACCCGCCCTCGCCTGAGGCCGTCGTGCGCATCGAGTCCCACCAGGATCCGGCGCAGTTCGCCGACCGGCTCCCGGGGGCCGCGCACGTGGAGGTGAGCTTCCCGAAGTTCGGCGACGGGCGCGGGTTCTCCATCGCGAAGCTGCTGCGCGAGCGCTACGGCTACAAGGGCGAGTTGCGCGCCGTCGGCCACGTCGTGCGCGACCACCTGCAGCCGATGGAGGCGGTCGGCTTCGACGCCTTCCTCCTGAAGGAGGGCGAGGATGCGCAGGCGGCGCTCGAGGCGTTCAGCGATTTCCCGATCTTCCATCCCCGATGAGCGCGCTCCTCGAAACCCTGCGCGCCGTCCCGGCGCCCGCGGCGCTGGCGAGCAGCCTGTCCATTGAGGACATGGTCCTCACCGATGCCATCGCCCGCGCCCGGCTGCCGATCGGGATCTTCGTGCTCGACACCGGCCGGCTGCACAGCGACACGCTCGTGCTCCTCGACAGGATCCGCCGGCAGTACAGGATCGAGGTCGCCGTCTACGCACCCGATGCGCAGGCGGTCGCCGACTACGTGCGCGCCTACGGACGCGATGCCTTCTACCAGGGCGTCGAGCTGCGCAAGCGCTGCTGCGCGATCCGCAAGGTCGAGCCGCTCTCGCGCGCGCTCGCCGGCAAGCGCGCCTGGATCACCGGCCAGCGCCGCGAGCATTCCGCGGGCCGGGTATGGCTCGCCGAGCAGGAAACCGACGCCGTGCACGGCCTCGCGAAGTTCAACCCGCTCGCCGCCTGGAGCGAGGAGCAGGTCTGGCAGTACATCCGCGAGCATCGCGTGCCGTACAACCGGCTCTACGACCAGGGCTACCGCTCCATCGGCTGCGCCCCCTGCACCCGGCCCGTGCGTCCCGACGAGGACGTGCGCGCCGGCCGCTGGTGGTGGGAGAGCGCCGGCGCGAAGGAATGCGGCCTGCACGTCGCGCCCGAAAAAGGTGTCAGGAACCTTTTTCCCAGAGTTGAGGTGATCAGGTGAACGCTCCGTTGCCGAGAAAGGTTCCTGACACCTTTTTCCGGGATCACCTGGACTGGCTGGAGTCCGAGGCGATCTACATCCTGCGCGAGGTGGCGGGGCAATGCCAGAACCCGGTCCTGTTCTTCTCCGGCGGCAAGGACTCGATCGTGCTCCTGCGCCTGGCGGAGAAGGCGTTCCGGCCCGGACGCTTCCCGTTTCCGCTGCTGCACATCGACACCGGGCACAACTTCGACGAGGTGATCGCCTTTCGCGACCGGCGCGCCGCCGAGCTCGGCGAGCGCCTCCTGGTGAGGAGCGTAGAGGACTCGATCCGCAAGGGGACGGTCAGGCTGAGCAACGAAGGACAGAGCCGCAATGCCGCCCAGTCGGTCACCCTGCTGGAAGCGATCAACGAGTTCCAGTTCGACGCCGCGATCGGCGGGGCGCGGCGCGACGAGGAGAAGGCGCGCGCGAAGGAGCGCGTGTTCTCGTTCCGCGACGAATTCGGCCAGTGGGATCCGCGCAACCAGCGCCCCGAGCTGTGGAGTCTGTACAACGCGCGCGTGAACCCCGGCGAGCACGTGCGCGTCTTCCCGATCAGCAACTGGACCGAGCTCGACGTCTGGCAGTACGTCGCCCGCGAGGGCCTGGAAGTGCCGGCGATCTACTTCGCCCACCGCCGGCCCGTAGTGCGCCGGCGCGGCCTGCTCGTGCCCGTGACCTCCCTCACGCCGCCGCGCGCCGGCGAGGCGGTCGAGGAGGTCTCGGTGCGCTTCCGGACCGTGGGCGACATCAGCTGCACCTGCCCCGTCGAATCTTCCGCCGCCACGGTTGAAGAAATCCTGGAAGAAACCAAGACCGCCACCCTGACGGAGCGCGGGGCTACGCGCATGGACGACCAGACCTCGGAAGCCTCGATGGAACGCCGGAAGAAGGAAGGGTACTTCTAGTGCAACCGCTCAGGTTCGCCACCGCGGGAAGCGTCGACGACGGCAAGAGCACGCTGATCGGGCGCCTGCTGTACGACGCGCGCGCCGTACAGGAAGACCAGCTCGCGGCCGTCGAGCGCGCTTCGGTGCGCCGCGGCGGGCCGGCGCTCGACCTCTCGCTGCTCACTGACGGCCTGGAGGCCGAGCGCGAGCAGGGCATCACCATCGACGTCGCCTACCGGTACTTCGCCACACCGACGCGCAAGTTCATTATCGCCGACACGCCGGGGCATGAGCAGTACACGCGCAACATGGCGACCGGCGCGAGCAGCGCCGACGCGATCGTGCTCCTGGTCGACGTGCAGAAAGGGCTGCTGCCGCAGACGCACCGCCACGCGCTCATCGCCCGCCTGCTCGGCATCCGGCAGGCCGTGGTGTTCGTGAACAAGATGGATCGCGTGCGCCATGCCGAATCCGACTTCCGGCCGCTCGCCCTTCGCCTCGAGCAGTTCCTGAAGCCGTTGCGCTTCCGCAGCATGGACGTCATCCCGGGCTCCGCCCTTGAAGGCGACATGGTCGTCGCGCGCGGCGGGAACCTGGACTGGTACCAGGGCCCGACGCTCCTCGAGCGCCTGGAGACGCTCGCGTCGGGAGAGCAGCAGGCCGCCGGCGGGCCGCTGCGCTTTCCCGTGCAGCTCGTCTCCAAGCCCCAGGGCGACGCGCCGCGCGGCTACATGGGACGCGTCGAGTCCGGCCACCTGCTGGCTGGCACCGAGATCATGGCGCTGCCCTCCGGGCGGCGGGCACGCGTGCGCCAGATCCTGGTCCACGGCGGCGCGCGCGAGATCGCGGTGGCCGGCGACTCGGTGACGCTTGTGCTCTCCGAGGACCTGGACATCGCGCGCGGCGACCTGATCGTCGATGCCCTGCACCCGCCGCGCGAGGCCCGTGCCTTCGACGCCACGCTGGTATGGATGGATCGGGAACCGCTGCGTCCCGGCGGCCGCTATCTCCTCCAGCATGGCACGCGCCGCACGCTGTGCAAGGTGGGCTTGCCGCGCAGCCGCGTCGACATCTCTTCCCTGCAGGAGGTCGCGATGGAGGGCACCGTCGGTACGAACGACATCGTCGTCGCGCCGATCTCCACCCCGTCGCCGGTCTACGTCGATCCCTACGAGGAGGCGCGCGCCACCGGCGCCGTGATCCTGATCGACGAAGCCACCAACCAGACGGTCGCCGCGGGGCTGGTGCGATGAAGGCCCCCGGCACGGTCCATCTCGTCGGCGCCGGGCCGGGCGCACCCGACCTCCTCACGGTGCGCGCGGCCCGGCTGCTCGGCGAGGCCTACGCGGAAGCGGCGGAGGTCGCGCGCCCGTCCCTGCGCAGCGCGAGCCAGGCGGCATAGAGCGCGAGCGCGACGAACCACGCGAGCGACCACTCGGCGATCGAGCGGCCGAGGAACGTCCAGTCCACCACCGCGCACTCGCCGGTGCCGGTCACCAGCTTCTGCAGCGTCTGCGACAGCGGGAAGTTCTCCAGCATGAAGTAGAGGTCCGGGCCGCACTGCGGCACCTTGTCCGGCGGCAGGTGCTGCAGCCAGACCTGCCGCGCCGCGATCGCTGCTCCGCCCAGCGCGAACAACGCCCCTAGCACCCCATAGACCGTCTTTCCGCGACCGGACGGAGCGTGGAGGGCACCGGCCAGCAGAACCAGCATCACCGCATAGAAAAATCCCCTCTGCACCAGGCAAAGGGGGCACGGATCCAGCCCGCGCCCGTACTGGAGGTAATAGCCGAACGACAGCAGCGCCGCGCAGGCGAGCGCGCCGAGCGCGAAGAGCTGCCGCTGTGAGAGACGGAGGATGTTCATGACGCGGTCTGCGCGCGGATTATCCCATTCGGCCTGTCGTGCCTGGCGCACGGCCCGTAGCGCGCATGTCGCTCCCGCGCGCCACGCAACGGCGTACGGGAACACTCTCGCCGGTGAAAACCCCATCGCTGCTCATCTTCTTCCTCGTCTTTCTCCCCGGCTGCACGGTCGTCGGCCACGAGCGGGTCGAGGAGTGGCCGGCGCTCGAGATCGTCGAGCACCATGTCCCGCACAAGGTGATGCGCGACCGCTGCGCGCGCTACGCGCCCCCGGGTATGAGCCCGGAGGCCTGCGCGGAGTTCGATTTCGCCGGCGGCAAATGCCACATCTGGTTCAGCGCCGATTTCCCGCCGCCGCAGGCCTTCATCGACCACGAGCGGCTGCATTGCCGGGGGTACGACCACGTCGGGGATCGCGTCATGGCGGGGATGCTCCAGCGTTATCTTTCCGTCCAGCAGGCCGGCCTGAACGCCTCCGTGGGGGCCTCAGCGAGCAGCGAAGCGGCAAAAGCGCGCTAGGGGTCCGGACGCCGCAAATCCGCAACGGTTTGTCAGGATTTCACGATGCGGAACGGTACCCCGATGTGAGTATTGTCACATTCCGGCAGGAGCCCTATTCTGTCGTGGCAAGTCAAAAAAGCGGCAACGCAAGGGAGAGAGCCTAATGAATCGCATTCAATTCGTTCTGGCGGCCGGATTGTTCGGGTTCGGATCGGCTTCGATCGCACAAGCGCCGGCTCCTGCGGCCAGCGTAACGGTCGCGCAAGCACCGGCTGCCGGTACTGCGGGCGGAACCGCAGGCACCGCTGGCGGAGCGGCTGGTGGCGTCGCCGGTGGTGCCGGTGCCGCAATCGGAACCACCGGCGTAACGGTCGGGACCGCGGTTTTTGGAGCCGCGGCTGCTGCAGCGGGAATCGCCGCGGCCTCCGACTCCAAGTCGACCACGACCACGACGCACCACTAAGAGTTGCCGCACGATCCGAAGGCCCCGTGAGGGGCCTTTTCTATTTCTGCCCGGTATCGGGCGCGATGCATACCGCGCTCCGATAGCCGCGCTTCACCATGTCGTCCGCGACAAACTCGCACGCTTCGCGTGCCGCCGGCGCGGGGCCTTCAAGCGAGAGGCGCAACCCGGGCGAGACCATCACCGGATGGGGCATGGGCCGGCCGGCGAGCAAGGCGGTTTCCATCGGGTCCAGCTCGCGAGCGCAACGCGCGTAGAGCACCTTGCATTGCTTGCAGTGAAGACGCATCGGTGCGAGGAACCGCTCGTTCGCTTTCCCGCATTCCTGCCGGTCGGCAGTCTCTTCCTGCAGGGCGGTCATGACGACGCCTTCGGGCGAGCTCAGGCGCACGACCGGGTGGTAGACCTGCGAGGCGACGTGCAGGTGCGCAAGCACGCCTGCGGCGAGAAGAAGCAGCGCCGCTACGGCGATGCGCGGCCAGCCTTTCAGAAGCATGGTGTCCAGTCCTGCGGCACGTCCCAGACGACCTCACCGCTGCGCGCTGCGACATTGGCGACGACGTGCGGATGGCGGCCGGCGTCGTCGATGCGGATGCCGACTCGCCCTTCGTTCGTCGCGACGACGGTGCCGCGCAGCCAGTCGCGCCCGGCGATGCCGATCGGCATCGCACGGCAGACCTTCTGCCCTTCCTTCGCGACGGCGGCGCGCGCTTCGTCGAGGAATTTGCTGTTCGCCTGCATCATCGGCGTCGGCGGCCCGGTGGCGATGTCGCTGTCCCACGGGCCGGCGTAGACGTCTCCGGAAGCGAGCCAGCGGTAGGTGCCGAAGCCGTGGCGGCGATCGCGCAGGTAGGCACCTTCGTAGCGGTCGCCCTCCCACGGTCCGCGGCCCCAGGTGTAGGTACCGACGCCTTCCTTGAAGTCGTCGACGAACGCGCCTTCATAGCGATCGCCGTTCGGCCAGGTCTTGGTCCCCTTGCCGTGCTTCCTGCCGGCCTTGAATTCGCCGCGGTACTCCGCCGTGCCCGCAGCCTGGCCGAAGCCTTCCGCGAGGCCGTTCACGCACGGCCCGGCGTACCAGGCCTGCAGCTCCGGGTCGAGCACGCGGCACGCCTGCGCGCCGGCCCCGCCGGCGGCGAATGCGAGCAGCAGGGCGTCTAGTCGAATTGCCATTGCGCGTTCACCTGGTTCAAGCCTACCGTGATCCGCGCTGCCCGCTTGTCGCGGCGCGACTCGCGCCGCGCTTCCCATGCGACGCGGCCGAGTGCGTAGCCGAGCACGGCCGCGCCGACGGTGTCGGAGACCCAGTGCTCGCGGCTGCCGACGCGCGTCGCATTGGTCAGCGCAGCCACGCCGTAGAGCCAGGGCGCATCGAATTCCTCGGCGTAGGGGGTCACGGCGGCCCACATGACCGTGACGTGGCGCGACGGGAAAGAGTGGAAGCGATCCTGCGAGCTGCCGGAATCGAACTCCTTGTGGCCGAGGCCTGCGGCAGGCCGCGCGCGTCCGACGACGCGCTTCGCGCCTTCCGTGGCGAGGAGGGCGAGGCCGCTCGCCTCCAGGGCGGCGATGCCGGCGTCAGAGAGCGCCGGCCGCGAGTCGTCGAAGGCGAAGACGGCGGAGAGCCCGACCGCGGCGAGCGGCAGCGCGTCGCCGAGCCGCACGCCCTGCTTCATCCAGCCCTTGTCCTTTCTCTTCTCGGAGAATTCGTGGCCGCGCCGGTCCAGCGCCGACGACGCGAGGACGAGGCCGCCGCCGAGGAGCGCGGCCTGCGTCCAGTCCATGCGCCCGGCAACGCGCTTCGCCGAAGCCCAGTCGTTCGCCACGAGGTCCGGCCAGATCCGGTCGCGGCCCGCGCCGAGCGCCGGCAGGGCGTAGTCGTCGTCGCGATCGCCGAGGCGCGACAGGCCGTCCAGGTAGTGCATCTGCAGGACCGGACGCTCCATCATGCGGTAGAGGTCACCGGGCGAAGCGACCATCTGACCGACGTCGCGCGTCCAAGGCGCGAGCGAGAAGCCCGAGGTCGCCTGCGTGTCGCGCGTGAGCAGCGTGTCGAGCGGCATCGCCATGAAGATGCCCTTGTCGTAATAGGGCGACTGCGGCGAGCCGGGAGTGGTGATGTCCTTGCCGTTGGTCACGGTATACCAGGCGCCGACTTCCCACCCGGAGTTGAACTGCCGCTTGAGCTCCACGCGCACGCCTTCGTCGTGCGCGAGGAAGCGCCCGCCGCGCAGCGTCGCCGTCACGCCCTGCGCGAGGCGGTAGTTGAGCGAGGCGATCATCGTCACCGTCGAGTAGTCCCGGTGGCCGAACCAGCCCTCGAAGTCGCGCTGCTTCACCCAGTCCGCCGCGAGGTCCACGCCCCAGCCGGCGTCCGGCGGCATGTAGAGCACCTGGCCGCCGAAGCCGCTGTACATCTCCTCGTACACGCCCACGGACGCCCGCGCGTAGACGCGCGGCGCCGGGTGGTAGTACTTGTTCCCGAGCAGGCGCAGCAGCTTGAACTTGCTCGCGCGCTTGTACTCCGCGACGTCGGTGCGCACGTGCGGCAGGACGCTGTTCGAGGGCTGCGTCACGCCGCTCACGTTCTCCCAGAGCGTCAGCTTCGTCTCGGCCTGGAGGAACGTGTTGCCGCCCAGCGAGCGGTCGTAGCTCCCGATCGCCGAGACGTCGAAGCGAAACGCGCCGCTCGGGTCGTTCAGGTAGGTCGACAGGCCCGGGCGCAGGTGCACCCGCCCGCCGAGGAAGTTCTCGCCGCGCACCGCGAAGAGGTCCGCGTCCTGGCGGCCGATCACCAGCCCCTGCGCCAGCGGCTCGTCGAAGGCGCTCAGGGCCTCGACGCGGTCCTTCTCCGCCGAGCGCTCCTCGAGCGGCTGCGCGTAGCGGATCGCCACGTAACCGGCGAGCTGCTCGCGCGAGGCCATGCCGTTGAAGTAGCGCTGCAGCAGGGGCATGTTGATGAACTCGTAGGTCGCGAGCGGCAGCGGCCCCTGCAGGTACGTCACGCGAAGCTCGCGCACCTCGAGCGGCGCGAACGAGAGCATCGTGCGCGCCGCCCGCCCAACGGCGCGCGGCATGGAGGAGATGCGGATATTCGTGAGCGTCGCCTCGAGCACCCCTTGCTCGTAGCGAACCCGGACGTCGCGGAAGTCCTGCTCGCGCAGCGCCCGCACGAGCCGCGCCCGGTGCTCGCGGTCCGAATCCCACTGCGCCTCGGTCGGGCGCGGGTTGATCTTCGTATACGCCGGCGGCTCGTCGATCTTGGGCACGAGCTCGCGGCGCTCGAGCGGAATGCTTACATAGGCGTTGAAACCCACGTCCCCATGCGCGACGAACCCCTTCACGCCCCAGAGCTCCTCCCGGTACTCCACGCCGACGGCAGGCTCCTTCCTGTAGGCAGCGGCTCCCGAGGTCGCGGCGCCGATGTCCCGCCGGTAGTCGAAGGCGTCGTACTCGGCCAACAATCCCCAGCTCGGCGCCCACGCCGGCGTCCAGCGCACGCCGCCAAACGCCCCGTCGATGCGCCGGCCGCCGAATCCCGCCGTCACGTCGAGCTCGCCGATCTGCCTGGAAGCGACCGCGTACGGCGCGCGAAAGAGTCCCGTGCCGCCGCCCACGTCCTGCACGCCGACGGCGAGCGCCGGCCACCCGCCCCGCTCCGGGAACACGATGACCTTGCTGTCGAACGACTTGTCCTTGTAGTCCCCGAACGTCGCGCCGCGCTCGTCCGGAAACCCCGGGACGCCGAGGATGCGCGTGTAGCGGAACGACGCTTCCGCCCACGGGAACACCGCCACGCTCGACCAGATGGACTGGTACGGGCGCATGAAGCTCATGCCGGTGCGCCACGCCCCCTCCGGAGCCACCCGGGCGTCCGGCATGCTGATGAGGCCGGTCTGCCCTGTGTTGCTCGGCGTCTGCGCGTGCGCGAGTGGCATCGCCGCGGCGACGGCCAAAAGAAAGGCGCCCGAAGGCGCCT
>CBDDRX010000141.1:0-31637 GCA_965233165.1 uncultured bacterium
TCGCCAAGGCGGGCGTCGATCTGGATCTCGTGGTCGTCACCAACGTGGGCGAGTACCTCCCCACCCTCAAGAAGCTTTTCGCGAAGAAGACCGACGTTCCGTCAGGCCGGAACCTGCGGCAGTTCCAGGACCTGCTCAAAGTGCACCCCGCGCAGCCCCCCGCGGTGGCGCTGGACGCCAAGGCCGACCTGGCCGCGCTGCCCTACACGGGCGGCACGACGGGCAATCCGAAGGGCGTGATGCTCACGCACTTCAACCTGGTGGCGGCGTATACCGCCTCGCAGTCCGCTTTCGCCGGCATGGAGCCGGGCAAGGAAGTGATCCTCGCCTTCCTGCCGTTCTTCCACATCTACGGCCAGGTCGTGATCATGCTGAACGGCCTCCTGCAGGGGAACCTGCTCGTGCTGTTCACGACGCCGGACACGGAGGAAATTCTCGCGGCGATGGAGCGGCACCAGGCGACGGTCTTCTACGGCGTGCCCACGCTCTACGAGTACCTGAAGGACCACAAGGACACGGACAAGGCGAACTGGAAGCGCCTGAAGCTCGTGCTCTCCGGCGCCGACACCCTGCACGAGTCGACGATGAACGGCTGGGCGCGCCGCACCGGGACGAACATCACGGAGGGCTACGGCCTCTCGGAGACGTGCGCCGCGAGCCACGTCAACCCGATCCACCGGCCAAAGCCGGGCTCCTTCGGCTGCCCGATCCCGAACATGACGGCTGCCGTCATCAGCCCCGAGACCCTGGAGGTCGTGCCCGCGGGGGACGTCGGCGAGCTCGTGCTTTCCGGACCGAGCGTCATGCAGGGGTACTGGCATAAGCCCGACGAATCGGCCAAGGTGTTCATGGAGCGCGATGGCATGCGCTGGATGCGCACCGGCGACATCGTCCGCATGGACGAGGAAGGCTACTTCCACTTCTACGACCGCACGAAGGATCTGATCAAGTTCAAGGGCTACTCGATCTTCGCCAAGGACGTCGAGGACGTGCTCTACGGCCATCCGCAGGTCAAGGCGGCCGGCGTCATCGGCGTCGCCGACCCGGCGGTGGGGCAGCGCATCAAGGCGATCGTGGTACTGCAAGGCGACGCGCGCGGCAAGGTGAGCGAGGACGAGATCAAGGCGTACTGCCGCAACCAGCTCGCGGACTACAAGGTCCCGCACATCGTCGAGTTCCGCGGCGAGCTCCCCAAGACCGACGTGGGCAAGGTCTCGCGGCGCGAGCTCCGCGAAGAATCCGCCGCGTAACTACCGCGCCTAGGGCTTGAGCTCGTCGATCGGCTGCGGCTGCACGATGCCGAAGCCCTGCGCATATCCCACGCCCAGGTCCTTCAGTTTCTGCAGGACCTCGGGCTCCTCCACGCATTCGGCGATGACCCGCATGCCGATCGCCTGCCCGACGCGCACGATGGCCGCCACCTTCGTGCGCGCGAGCTCGCTTTGCAACAGCTTGCGCACGATCGACCCGTCCACCTTCACGTAGTTCGCGCCCAGCGCCTTTAGCGAGGTGAAGGAGACCGCCTTGCGACCGAACCCGGCGATCAGCACGCCGGCGCCCGAAGGCTTGAGCGCGGCCAGGAATCCCATCACCGCCTCCGGGCGCGAGAGCAGCTCGTGCTCCTCGACCTCGAACACCAGACTGCCCGGCCTCAGATCGGCGGCCTTCGCCACCCCTGCGACGTAGCCCGGAAACTCCCCGTCGGACAGCGTCTGCGAGGAGAGGTTGAGCGCGAACGCCGGCAGGCGCGCGCCGGCCGCGAGGCGCTTCGCAAGGTGGCGCACCACCCAGCGATCGAGCTCCGGCATCATCCGGTAGTGCTCGAGGATCGGCAGGAACTCCCCGGGAGGCAGCATCGCCTGCTCTTCCTCGCGCATGCGCACCAGGACCTCGCCGATCGGATAGGGCGGGCCGGACGCGGGGTCGAGGGCGAGGATCGGCTGGCAGTAGAGCGCGAACTCGTCCTTCTCGAGCGCCTGCCTCAATCGCTCCGCCGGGCGCGACCATCCGGCCAGGCCTGGATCGGTGAGATCTGCGGCGTTTGCTTCGGATTTCTCGGACACGAGGTATTCTAGGCACATGTCCGCACCGTTCTTTCGCATCGATGGATTAACGAAACGCTTCGGCGGCCTGGTCGCCGTGAATCAAGTCACATTCGAGCTGCAGCGCGAACAGATCGTCGGCCTGATCGGGCCGAACGGCGCGGGCAAGACGACGCTGCTGCGCCTCATCACCAAGATCCTGCGCCCGGACAACGGGAAAATCACGCTGAACGGGGAGGACCTCACCGCCCTGCGTCCCTGGGAGATCGTGGAGCGCGGCATCGCGGGGACGTTCCAGAACACGCGACCGTTTCGCCACCTGCCGATCATCGCCAACGTCATGGTGCCGCTGGTCGCGCCGCGCGCGCGGCGCGGCGGCGAATGGGTGAAGCGCATCGAGGCAAAGGCGATGGACGCGCTGGAGTTCGTCGGCATCTCCGACATGGCGCTCGAGCCGGCCTCCGCGCTCTCGCAGGGCGACCTGAAGCGGCTCGAGGTCGCGCGCGCGATCGCCACCGAGCCGCAGCTCCTCCTCCTCGACGAGCCGCTGGGCGGGCTGAACCCCGCGGAGTCCGAGCTGCTCGCGAAATCGATCCGCCGCCTGCACAAGGGTGGGCGCTTCGGGCGCCTGCATTCCGAAGGCCCGGCGGTGCTGATGATCGAGCACAAGCTGAAGGAGCTGATGTCGATCGCCGACCGCGTGATCGTGGTCGACTACGGCCAGGTGATCGCGAACGGTACGCCGGCCGAGATCGTGAAGGACCCGAAGGTGATCGAGGCCTATCTTGGAGCCGAGCATGCCGCTGCTTGAGGTGCGCAACCTTTCGGTCCGCTACGACAGGGCGCAGATCCTGAACGGCGTGTCGCTGCGCGTCGAGGAAGGCGAGCTGGTCGGGCTGGTCGGGCCGAACGGCGCCGGCAAGTCCACCCTGCTGCGGGCGATCTCCGGCCTGGTGACGTTCGAGGAGCAGATGAAGCGCGGCGTCTCAGGGGACATCGTGCTCGAAGGCGAGGTGCACTTCGCGGGCCGGCGCATCGATGCCATGCCGCCGCACGAGATCCGCACCCTCGGGCTGGTGCACTGCCCGGAGCGGCGCCGCCCGTTCAGGGAGCTCACGGTCCTCGACAACCTGCTCGCCGGCGCGTTCCTCTCGCGCAGCTCGGCAGACACGAAGAAGCGTCTCGAGCACTGCTTCGCGCTCTTCCCGCGCCTCTCCGAGCGCAAGGCGCAGATTGCAGGAACCCTGTCGGGCGGCGAGCAGCAGATGCTCGCGACGGCGCGCGCGCTGATGTTCGAGGCGAAACTGCTGGTGATCGACGAGCCGTCCCTGGGACTTGCGCCGAAGATCCGCGAGGAGCTGTTCGGGGCGATCCGCAAGATCCACGCCGAAGGGGTGCCGGTGCTGCTCGTGGAGCAGGAAGTCGCCCAGGTTTTCAGGATGGCCAGCCGGAACTACGTGCTCTCCCAGGGCCGCATCCTGGCCGAGGGCTCGGCGGCTTCACTGATGGCCGACGAGACCCTTCGCGCCGGCTACCTCGGCCTTTAGGGACACCCCGCACAGGCGGCAGGCGCTGCGCCAGGCGCCGTTGCGCTGCTTGCAGCGCGGGCAGACCGCCTCGATCTTGTCGCGGACCCAGGGCGCCAGCCCGCGCGGCATGAACAGCAGCACGAGCAGTACGATCACCGCGAAGATCAGCAGGCGGAACTCGCCGAGGTGGAACTTCTTCGCCCCGAGCACGACCTCCACGCTGCTCATCCATTCGGTGAACGGATAGAGCAGGAAAACCGCGGCGACCGGGCCGTAGATCGTTGCCGCGCCGCCGAAGATGCCCCAGATCACGACCTGGAAGGAGAGCGCGACCTCGAGGGTCGAAGGCCCGGCCACGCGCAGGTAGTGCGCGAACAGCGCACCGGCAAAGCCCGCCGCCGCCGCCGCGACGGCGAAGGCCGACATCTTGTAGCGCAGCGTGTTGATGCCGGAGGCGCGCGCGGCCACCTCGTCGTCCCGGATGGCGTGCATGACGATGCCGAACTTGGAATCGGCGATCAGCCAGAGCCCGAACACGATCACGAGCATCGAGACGAGCGCGATGTAGTAGTTGGTCACCGGCGTCACCGCCAGCCGGCGCAGCCCGGAGATACCGAGCTCGCCGCCCGAGAAGCCGGGAAAGGCGAACAGCAGGCCGAGGGCGATGAGCGGAAACGCGAGCGTCGCGAGGGAGAGATAGGACCCGCGCAGGCGCAGGCAGAGGTAGCCGACAAGGAAACCGAAGAGCATGGCCACGGCGGCACCCGCCCAGACGGTGACCCAGGGGGAGAGGCCGAGCTTGGTCGAAAGGATCGCCGAGGTGTAGGCACCCGCGCCGAAGAAAAGCGCATGGCCGAAGTTGACCTGCCCGGTATACCCGGCCAGCAGGTCCCAGCTCGCGGCGAAGATCGCGAACAGGCACGTCATGGTGAGGATCCGAAGCACGTACGCATCGCCGTAGGCGAAGGGGAGGGCGAGCAGGCCGGCGATCCAGACCAGGACCAGCGTCCGGGAGGGCAGGACGAGGATCTCGTTCTTCAGCTCCGACCAGAGCCGCTTTGGCCAATAGGTCAGCCAGGTCACCTAGCGTTCCTCCTCGAAGACGACGCCGAACAACCCTTCCGGCCGGGCGAGCAGGACGATGACCATGATGAGCAGCGCGACCGCACCCTTCAGGTATGCGCCGCCGGGCAAGGCGAACACCGTGATGGCCTCGACGTAGCCGATGATCAGCGCGCCGATCAGGCTGCCCTTCAGGCTGCCGAGGCCGCCGAGGACGACGATGGCCAGCATCGTGACCAGCGGCGCGAGCCACATGAACGGATCCACGACGAAGACCGGCGCGACGACGACCCCGGCCACCGCCGCGAGCGCCACCGAGATGGCCACCGTCGCCATCGCCACGCGGCGCACGTTCATCCCCATGAGGTTGGCGACCTCGAGATCGTTGGCGGTCGAGCGGATCGCGAGGCCGAGCCGCGTCCGATACAGGAGGAACCAGACGAGGAACAGCATGACCGCGGCGACCACGAGGATCAGCATCCGCTGGTACGGGATCGCCACGCCGGCGAGGCGCACCGAGCCTTCGAGCGTCGAGGGAATGCCAAGGTAATTGCCGCCGAACGAGATCAGCATCAGCTCCTGGAAGATCAGGCCGAGCGCGATGGTGGCGATCAGCACCGCGGCCTCGTGCTCCCGCACCGGCTCGATGACCAGGCGATAGCAGAGGACGGAAAGGAGCGTGACCCCGACGACGGAGATCACCCCCGAGACGATGAAGCCGAAGCCGAACTTCACGAGCAGCGTGTAGAAGCAGTACGCCGCCAGCATGTAGAACGCGGTGTGCGCGATATTGACGATCCGCGCCACGCCGAAGATCAGGGAGAAGCCGATCGCGAGCAGCGCGTACACGCCGCTGTTGACCAGGCCGGTGATGATGATGTCCTGAAGCATGGGTTCTTACGTGAAACGGGGGAACCTGCCGGTTCCCCCGATGGACTCGATTCCTGCGACCTCTACTTCGCGGCCGGCAGCTTCAAAGACCCCATGCCCTTGATATTGGGCGGCCAGAAAGCGACTTTCTTCCCATCCTGCCATTGCACGGCGATCCCTGCCGTCTTGCCCACGGCCCAGTTGAGATCGTGGCGCTTGTCCCACGTCGCCGTCGAACCCGCACCGACATGCTCCATCTTTTCGAGGATCGGAACCAGCTTGTCGGGGTTCGTGGTTCCCGCCTGCTCGACCGCCGCCTTGTAGACGTGGATGGCATCGTAGGTCGCGGCGGTATAGATGGGTCCCTTCTTGTAGCGCTGCTTGTACGCGCGCACGAAACCGACCGTCTTCGGCGTCATTTCGACCTCCGCATACGTGTCGAGCGTTGCGACGTAGTTCGCCTTGCCGGCCGTCGCCTGCCAGAACTCGTCCTTCTGCGCCTCGACGTTGATGCCCCAAGCAATCGCCTTCATGCTCCGCTCGCCCATCTGGCGTCCGAGGGCAATCCCCATGGGACCGGAGATCAATGTGAAGACGATATCGGCGTCGGAGCGCTCGATGGCCGCGAGCTCTGCGGTCACGTCGGTAGCCACCGCGGAAGGCTGCCAGAGGCCGACAATTTCCATATTCATCTTCGGGAGCATCGCCTGCGCGCCGCGGATGATCCCTTCATTCCAGACGACCTTCTCCGCCAGAATCGCGACCTTCGGCTTGTCCTTCTTCAGGCCCGTACGAATCTGCCCGGCAATGGTATCGAGCTGCGCCAGCAGCGTTCGGAAAAGGTCCGGCGACTTCGTGGGCGATACGCGGAACCAGTACTTGTACCGGTCGTAGTTCTTCTCCACGTTCTCGCCCAGCTTTGCGTCCGCCGCGCCGACGCCCAGGAAGAGCTTCTTGTAGTCCATCGCGACTTCCTGCATGGCGAGGACGGCTTCGGTCCGGGCGCCGCCCATCACTACGTCGGCCTTCTCACGCGTGATGACACGCTCCATGGCGTTGGTAGCGTCCGGGACGGATTGGAGCTCGTTCGTGTCGCCGCGGATCAGCTCGATCTGCATGCGCTTGCCGCCGACGTTGATGCCGCCGGCCTGGTTGATCTCGTCGCGCGCCATCTCGGCGCCGTTCCAGTGGTGCTCGCCCTGCACGAACGCCATCGGGCCGAGGACGGCGATCTTGATGGTTCCCTGCGAAAATGCCGCGCCCGAAAAGAGCGCAAGCGCCAGTAGTGCGGTCGAACGTAGCATCGGACCTCCTCCTATGCTGTGTAACAATTGATCTTGCCAGCAATTTGACCCACCGTCTAGGAATGGCACGAGAGGATTTCGTTTGCGCGCACCGCCTGCGGGTGCGCTGGGCCGAAGTCGACATGCAGAAGATCGTCTTCAACGGCCACTATCTGACCTATATCGACACCGCCATCGCGGAGTACTGGCGGGCGATCGGCCTTGCCTATCCCCACGGGTACGTGGACCGGTACGGGAACGATATCTACCTGCGCAAGGCGACCGTCGAGTACCTGGGCTCGGCGCGCTATGACGACCAGCTGGCCGTGCTGGCCAGGGTGGCGCGGCTGGGACGCAGCAGCATGACCTATGTCTTCGAGATCCATCGCGAGGATCCCGATCCCGCGCCCTCCCCGCTCATCGTGGCGGAGCTGGTGTACGTGAACGCCGACCCGGCGACCATGAAGCCGGCGCCCCTGCCGGGCGACCTGCGCGAGCGCGTGCAGCGCTACGAGAAAGTCGCGCCCCACGCATGATCTGGTGGGAAGACTTCAAGGTCGGCGACCGCGTCGAGATGGGCCGCCACACCTTCGGCGAGGAAGAGATCATCGCCTTCGCGCGGCAGTTCGACCCGCAGCCCTTCCATGTCGACCCGGCCGCCGCGAAGGAGAGCTTCTTCGGCGGGCTGATCGCGAGCGGCTGGCATACCTGCGCGGTCGCGATGCGCCTGACCGTCGACAGCCACGTCAACAAGAGCCGCAGCCTCGGCTCGCCGGGGCTCGACAACATCCGCTGGCTGAAGCCGGTGCGCGCGGGCGACACGATCGCGTACAGCCGCGTCGTGCTCGAGACGCGCGCCTCCGCCAGCCGGCCGGACGCCGGGCTGGTGAAGTCGCGCTGGGAGGCGGTCAACCAGGGCGGCGAGACCGTGATGACGATGGAAGGCTGGGGCATGTTCGGCCGCCGCCCGGCATAGTGGCCGCCCGCCTCGAGCTGTCGCACAGGATCCACGTCCTCACCAAGCGCGAGGAGCTCGACACCGTCCGCGTCGCCGGCAAGGTGGTGGTGGTGCTCGACATCCTGTTCGCCACCACGACGATGGTCGCGGCGCTGGCGAACGGCGCGCGCGAAGTCGTCCCGGTCCTCGACGAAGCCGCGGCACGCGCCTGCGCGAGGGACCTTGCCGAAGATTCTTTCGTGCTGTCGGGCGAGCTGATGGCGGAGACGCTGCCCGGATTCGCCCATCCCGCGCCGCGCGCGCTGCTCGACCACGGCGTCGCGGGAAAGACGGTCATCTACTCGACCACGAACGGCACCGTCGCCATGGCCCATGCCGCGGCAGGCTCGCGTGCCTATTGCGGCGCGCTCCTCAACGCCGGACGCCTCGCGCGCCATATCGCGGCCGCGCACCCCGGAGAGACGCTGCTCATCGTCTGCTCCGGCTCGGCCAACAACTTCAACCTGGAGGACTTCGTCGGCGCCGGCGCGTTCGTCGCCCACTTCCGGGAGATCCTCGGCGCGGGCGCGGACTTCTCCGACGCGGCGCTCGCGGCACTCGCGGTCTACCAGGCGGCGCGCTTCCCGCAGACCCTGCTCGATTGCCGCGTGGGAAGGATGATGGCCCGGCGCGGCCTGGCCCACGAAGTGGCGTTCGCCTGCCGCGAGAACGAATATCCCATCGTGCCCGTGCTCGAGGGCGGGCGGCTGCGCGTCCTTCCTCAGTAGCGCTCGAACCCGTAGAAGCTGATCAGCAGTCGCGCCAGCGCATAGGCAACCGAGATGCGCGCGCGGGTGGGCCAGGGCTGGCGCCGCCATTGCCGCGGCCTCACCTGGTGCGCGCCGAGCCGGATGGCATCCTCGATGCTGCGATGCAGGGTGCCGGCGAACTCGACATCCTCGGCGAACACGTTCGCCTCCTGCGCGAGCATCAGGCTCAGCGGATCGATGTTCGAGGAGCCGACCGAGGCGATGCGCCGGTCGAACACCGCCGCCTTGGCGTGAAGGATCGCCGCGTCGTAGTCGTAGATCTCGATGCCCGCATCCAGCAGCGCGTCGTACAGGCCGCGCGAGGCGTAGTGCAGGAAGGGGTACTCGATCTTGCCCTGGAGGACGAGCCGCACGCGCACGCCGCGCCGCGCCGCGTCGAGCAGCGCCCGGCGGAACCGCCGCCCCGGGAAGAAGTACGCGCAGGCAATGACCACTTCGAGGCGGGCGCCCTCGAGCAGCGCAAGATAGGCCTTCTCGATGTCGCGGCGGTGGCGCAGGCTGTCGCGCACCACGAGCGCCGCGCGCTGCCCGCCGGCGAGCGGCGGCCGGGGCGGCGGCGGCTCGACCTCGGTGCGGCGGCGCCGCTGCGCCCAGAGGACGCGCTGCCACAGGTGCGCGGCGGCGCGGCGCACCACGTGCGCAAGCGGACCGTCGACGCGCACCGCGTAGTCGTAGCGCGGGGCGTGCAGGCGCGGGTCTTCTCCTTTCTCGTAGTCGTCGGTGACGTTGATGCCGCCGACGAACGCCACCTGCCCGTCGATCGCCGCGACCTTGCGGTGCATGCGGCGCAGCCGGTTGCGCCGCGGCAGGAGATGCATGCGCGGCCGGAACGCCAGGAGCATCGCCCCGGTCTGCGCGAGGATGTCGCGGAAGCGCTGCGGAAAATCCCGCGCGCCGAAGCCGTCGATCAGCACGTGCACGCGCACCCCGCGCGCCGCCGCGCGCGCCAGCGCGTCGGTGACCAGGCTGCCGGTCTCGTCGTCGTGGTAGATGTACGTCTCGAGGAATATCTCGTGCGCCGCGGCATCGAAGGCCGCGACCAGCGCGGGGAAGTACTCCGCGCCGTTGCGCAGGAGCGTCAGGCGGTTTCCGCCGATGAACTGCACGTCAGGCGCGCTTGAGCTCGGCGCTGACCGCGAGGTGGTCGGAGAGCATCGACCACGGCTTGCCGCTGTGCACGCGGGAGGAGGCGACCTGGAAGCCGCGCACGTAGATGCGGTCGAGGCGCAGCAGCGGCAGGATGCTCGGATAGGTGCGCGCCGCGCGCCCGGAGTGCGCCACCGAGACCTCCGTCATGCCGAGCTGGCGCTCCAGGATGGCGCTCGCGCGATGCCGCCAGTCGTTGAAGTCGCCGGCGATGATGATCGGCACGTCCTTCGAGGCGATCTCCTTCAGCCGCCCGGAGATCGCCTCGAGCTGGCGCGCACGCCCGCGCTCGTGCAGCGAGAGGTGCACGCAGACGCAGTGCAGGTTGCGCCGCCAGCCCGGCACGGCGACGACGCAGTGCAGGAGGCCGCGCCGCTCGTAGCGGTGGTCCGAGACGTCGTGGTTCTCGAACGAGACGAAGGGAAAGCGCGAAAGGATGGCGTTGCCGTGGTGCCCGTGGTCGTAGATCGCGTTGCAGCCGTAGACGTGCTGCCATTCGTCGCCGGCGAGGAACTCGTGCTGCCCCGCCGGCGGGCAGGCCTCGAAGCGCAGCTTGTGGCGCTGGTTGAGCCCCTGCACCTCCTGCAGGAACACAAGGTCCGGCTCGAGCGCCTTCAGCCCGTCGCGCAGCTCGTGGATCACCATGCGGCGGTTGAAGTGCGACAGCCCCTTGTGGATGTTGAGCGTCGCGACGCGAAGCTGCGGCAGCGCCTTGCTCACCGGGCCGCGCCGAGGTCGAGGGAGAAGCGGCGCTCCAGCAGGTCGGCGTCATCGAAATGGCGCCGGCCGACGAAGGCCGTGGCGTGGCGGCCCCACTGGCGCATCGCGCCGGCCGAGGCGATCCCCATCGGCCAGAAGAGGAAGCGCTCGGCGCGCTCGGTGCCGGCGATCAGGCCGTCCGGGCCGAAGGCGCTGCGGAAGCCGCCGTCGAGGCGCTGCAGCGAGCGCAGCTCCTCGTAGTCGCGAAAGGCGTAGCGCACCAGGCTATCGGCGCCGCGCACCAGATCCACTCGCTCGATGTAGTGCGTGGCCGAGGCGATGCGCACCCGCGGCCGCTCCCCCTCCGCGACGCGCGGCAGGCGCTGCGGCACGAAGGCCCATTCCTCGCGCGGGTCCGGCGCAGCCCGCGGCTCGGCGCGCGGCGTCGGAAAGAACAGGTGGTAGCAGCCGCATGGATGCATCGAATCGTACAGAACTGGCTCGCCGTCGGGAGCAAGCGTCACGCGCCACACCAGCCCGTCGAGGCGGCCGGAAAGAAGGTCGCCCTCTTCCAGCGGCGGGCGCTCGGGGAACCATATGGTGTAGACGAGCTGGAGCAGGATCCGATCCTGCGGCGGCTGGCGGTAGCGTGTATACGCCGCGGCGACGTAGGCCACCGGCTCCGCGCCATCGACTTCCGGAACTTCGCTGCCGCGGCGCCAGCGCAACGCGCCGATCCGATCGTAATCGGCGCGCATTGCCACTTCGAAGCTGGGCGCATAGGTCGCCGCCACGTCGGCCAGCTCGCGCTCCGAGAGGAGCGGGCGGCCGAGCGGATCGGCGGCGGCGGCGCGGGCGAGGAGCGCTGCCACCGCCGCACGCGGGAGCGGCCCGCTCCCGCCCGGCGGCGCGTAGCGCACCACCGGTGCCTCGCCCGGCGTGGCGGGCGGTGCAGCGAACGCGGCGCGCGTCTCCTCCTCCCAGCGGCGCACCCCGCCGGAGAACGCGAGCCGGGTGAGCGGGTAGAGGCCGAGCGCCCGGGCCGCGCCGGAATAATCGTCCGGGACGCGCGCGCGCTCGAGAAGCTGGGTGCGGCGCTCAGGCTTGGCGAGATCGATCTCGCGCAGCAGCCGGCCGCATTCGGCGGTGCGCTGGAAGCGCTTCTGCGATTCGACGCCGGAGTCGCGCAGGTTGCGCAGCTCGTGCCGGCGGGCGAGCAGGTCGAGGCGCAGCAGCGCATCCCCGAACGCCTGCATGCCCGCTTCGCTCGCCGCGGCCCGGTCGCGCAGGGCGGCGTGGAGCCGATCGACGCGGAAATAGGGAAATCCCGGCACGCGCGTTTCCTGCGCGTCGCGCACGCCGCCGGCATCGGTGGCGCCGTCGAGCTCGCGGTACCACGCACTGCAGGCCTGCACCGCTTCGGACGCCGGCTCGAGGGAGGCGCACCCCGCCGCCGCGAAGAGCAGCGCGGCGGTGAAGATCCGGGACATCATCGCGCCAGGGCCCGCCGCTCGATCTCCGCCACCATCGCCCGGAACTGCTCCTCGGCCATGTGCCGCAGCGCCGCGGTGCCGACGAGGGGCGGCAGGTCGAAGTTGGGCTCGATCACGCCCGCGTACGAGAGCAGCACGCCGCCGCGGGCCGGTTCCGGCTTCAAGTCGTAGCGCCCGTTCATCCGCCGCAGGTTGCCGGCGACCGCCCGGGAGACGACCCAATCCGGCGCGGACTCGGTCACCTCGAGCTGGACGTCGATCGGGAACGAGAAGATGAGGAAGCGCGCCTCGCCCGTCTGCTCGAGGCGCAGGCGGCTCCCCTGGCGCTCGCGCACGACGCTCTTCGCGATTCCGGGAACGAAGGCGGGGAGGTGCTCGTAGTCCGTGAGCACGCTCCAGACGAGGGCCTGCGGGGCGGCGAGGAATGCCCGGGCGCGCACCTCGACGCCCTCCCCGCGGCGCTCCGCCTCGACCGAGAGCTCCTCGGCCGCGAGCGCGCCGTTCGCCGCGAGGAGCAGCGCGCAGGCAATGGCGGGAAGGCCCCACGGCGGCACGCTTCTAAGTTAGCACAGCGCCCTCGCCGAGCATGTGAATCGCGTCCCGGTTGGACCAGGAGAAGCAGCGGCCCGCGGCTTCCCGCCAGGGAAGCCACAGCGAGGCGACATGCTCGGCGGCGGCGAGCCGTACCGGCCGCCGCGCGTCCAGCGCGAAACCGAACGCGTGCTCGGTATTGTGGGTGACCCCGGGGGCGAAGCGCTGGCGCCAGAGCGCGTAGATCTCGAAGGTGTAGGCCGCGTGCCAGCGCGAAAGGCGCCCTTCGCCCGCGGTGATCCCGGTCTCCTCCTCCAGCTCGCGCAGTGCCGCCGCCTCGAGGGCCTCTCCGGGGTAGTCGAGCGAGCCGGTGACCGACTGCCAGAAGCCGGCGTGGGCGGCGCGCTCGAGGAGCAGGACTTCCCGGTCGCGCGTGTGCACCACGACGAGCACGGAGACCGGCAGCTTCGGCATCAGCTTTCCCGGTACAGGTCCGGCAACTTCAGCTCGCGCCCGGGATCGACGAGCACCGCGATGAAGGGCTTGCCGCGCGCCTTCCATGCTTCCGCGCTCGAGGCGAGGATGTCGGTGAGGATGCCCGCCTCGTCCCTGGGCAATGCGGGCGTGCCGGTCAGCAGAAGCAGGTGCCCTTCCGCCGGCTTCCAGGAAAGGTCCGAGAGGCAATCCTCCAGCGCGTCCCAGTTGTGTCCGAACCAGTCGGGGAAGGCGAGCGCCTTCGCCAGCGCATCGAGGACCTGCGCCTTTCCGCCCTGCAGCGCCACGCGCGTGCAGCCAAGCGGCGTGCCGCGCGCCACTTCTTCGACCGTATCGGCGCTGCTGACCCGGTAGACGCCGGAGCGCGCCGGGTCTGCGAGCCGCTGCGCGAGCTTGCTCATTCGCGAATCCTCCGGAAGCTGCGGTAGTGGTCGTCGGTGTAGTAGAACTCGCCGCCGTTGCCGGCGACGATCCTGCGCGCGCCGCGGTCCTTCGCGCCCGGCGTCTTCACCGTGTACTCGCGATAGTAGCCGTGCGCGCGCATGGGCAGGCGCTTCTCCCGGTTGCCGAACGTCTGCGCGTCCTGCCGGTACGGAAACGGGCCGTTGCCCTTGATGAGGGCGAGCGTGTGCCGCGCCTCGGGCGGCAGCGACTGGACCGCGACTTCCTGCTGGAAACCGAATGCCGGAAGAACGACGAGCGCGAGGAGCGCCGCGAGGAACTTCACGGCGCCGGCGGATTCCTCAGCCGGAGGTGCAGCTCGCGCAGCTGCTTCTCGGTGACCGGCGTCGGCGTCCCGGTGAGGAGATCCTGGCCGCGCTGCGTCTTCGGGAACGCGATCACGTCGCGGATCGCCTCGGCACCGGCCATGAGCGCCACCAGGCGGTCGAAGCCGAAGGCGATGCCGCCGTGCGGCGGCGCGCCGTACTGCAGGGCGTCGAGGAGGAAGCCGAACTTCGCGCGCTGGTCTTTCTCGTTCATCTTCAGCGAGCGGAACACGCGCTGCTGCACTTCCTGGCGGTGGATGCGCACCGAGCCGCCGGCGATCTCCCAGCCGTTCATGACCAGGTCGTACGCCTTCGCGTAGGCTTTCTCCGGGGCGTCCTCGATGAAGGCCTCGTGCCCGTCCTTCGGGCTGGTAAACGGATGGTGGCGGGCCTTCCACTCCTTCGCGTCCTCGTCGTACTCGAACATCGGGAAGTCCACCACCCACAGCGGCCGCCAGCCCTTCTCCGCCAGCCCGCGCTCGTGGCCGAGCTTCTGGCGCAGCGCGCCCATGTACGCATTGCAGCGCGTCGCCAGGTCCGCGCCGAAGAAGACGAGGTCGCCGTCCTGCGCGCCGGTGCGCTCGAGGATCGCGGCGAGCGCCTTCGCGTGCAGGTTCTTCACGATCGGCGACTGCAGGCCGTCGGCGCCCTTGGCGCGCTCGTTGACCTTGATGAACGCCAGGCCTTTCGCGCCGAGCGTCTTTACGTATTCGGTGCAGGCATCGGACTCGCCGCGGGTCATGGCGCCGCCGCCGGGCACGCGCAGGGCGACGACCCGCCCGTTCGAGGCGCTCGCCGGGCCGGAGAACACCTTGAAATCGACATCCTTCATGACGTCGGTGAGCTCGACCAGCTTGAGCGGCACCCGGAGGTCCGGCTTGTCGACACCGTAGTCGCGCATCGCCTCGTCGTAGCGCATGACGGGGAACGGCTCGGGCAGCTCGATGCCCGCCGCTTCGCGGAACATGTGCCGCGTGAGCGACTCCATGAGCGCGCGGATCTCCTCCTCGGCGAGAAAGGAGGTCTCGATGTCGATCTGGGTGAACTCGGGCTGCCGGTCGGCGCGCAGGTCCTCGTCGCGGAAGCACTTGACGATCTGGTAGTAGCGGTCGAAGCCCGAGATCATCAGCATCTGCTTGAAGAGCTGCGGCGACTGCGGCAGCGCGTAGAAATGCCCGTCGTGCAGGCGCGAAGGCACCAGGAACTCCCGCGCCCCTTCCGGGGTGGACTTGTAGAGGAAGGGGGTCTCGATGTCGATGAAGCCCTGCGCGTCGAGGAAGTGCCGCGCGCTCATCGCCGCGCGATGGCGCAGGCGCAGGTTCTTCTGCATCGGCGCCCGGCGCAGGTCGAGCACCCGGTTCTCCAGACGCACCGTTTCGGAGAGATTCTCGTCATCGATCTGGAAGGGCGGCGGCGCCGACGCGTTCAAAATCTCGACCTCATGCACGAGGACCTCGACCTCCCCCGAGCGCAAGTCCGGGTTGACCGTGCCTTCGGGCCGGCGGCGCACCTTCCCGGTTACCTTCAGCACGAACTCGCCGCGCACGCGCTCGCCAATCGCGAACGCGTCCTTGCGCTCCGGGTTGAACACCACCTGCGCGAGGCCCTCGCGGTCGCGCAGGTCGACGAAGATGACGCCGCCGTGGTCGCGCCGGCGGTGCGCCCAGCCGGCGAGCGTGACCTGCTGGTCGACGAGCGCGGCGCCGAGCTCGCCGCAATAGTGGGTGCGCATCATGGGGCCGCGGCTACTTCGCCGACGCGGGGGGAACGACCCCCATGGAGATGATGTACTTCAGCGCCTGGTCCACGGTCATGTCGAGCTCGATGACGTCCTTCCGCGGAACGATCACGAAGTACCCGCCCGTGGGGTTCGGCGTGGTCGGAACGTAGATGCTCAGGCAATCCTCCGGCAGGTGGCCGGCGACCTCGCTGCCCGGTGCGCCCGTGAGAAAGGCGATGGTCCACAGGCCCGGCCGGGGCCACTGCACGAGCAGCGCCTTGCGGAACGCCTGGCCGCTCGAGGAGAACAGCGTGTCCGAGATCTGCTTGACGCTCGAGTAGATCGAGTTGACGACCGGGATGCGGTGCAGGATGTCGTGCCAGAGCTCCACGAGGTGCGCGCCGAAGAAGTTGCGCGCGAAGACGCCGGTGGCGAAGACGATGGCAATGGTGAGGATCGCCCCGAGCCCCGGGATGTGCATGCCGAGCCAGTTCTCGGTGCGCAGCGCCTCGGGCAGGAGGAGCAGGGACTGGTCGAGGGTGTCGACGATCAGCTTCAGGACCCATAGCGTGATGACCAGCGGAATCCAGATCAGCAGCCCGGTAATGAGGTACTTCTTCAAGCCGTCACGCCGCCTTCGGTTTCGGCTCGGCCTTCGGCTCGGTCTTCGCTTCGCTCTTCGTCTCGCTTTTCGTCTCGGTCGTCGTCTCGGCCTTGGACCCGGTCGTCGCCTCGGTCTTGCCGGCCGCGGGCTTCTTCCCCGAAGACTTGAAGTCGGTGGCGTACCAGCCGCTGCCCTTCAGCTGGAAGCCGGCCGCGCTGAGCTGCTTGCGGTAGGAAGGCTTGCCGCACGAAGGACAGGTCTTGAGCGGCGCATCGCTCACCTTCTGCAGGTGCTCGTCCTGGTGGCCGCAAGCCTCGCAGCGGTATTCGTAGATCGGCACGGGCGCGATTCTATCCTTGTTTCAGAAGGGAATATCGTCTTCCATGTCGTCGAACTTGCCGGCCGGCTTCTTCGCCGCGCCCTTCTCCGCGGCCGGCGCCGCGGGGCGCGCGCCGGACCTTTCCTCGCGCGCCGGAGCGGCGCCTTCTTCGCGCGGCGCGCCGCCGCCCTCGCGGCGCCCGAGCATCTGCATCGTGTCGCCGCGGATCTCGGTCGAGTAGTGCGTCTGGCCGTCCTTGTCGTACTTGCGGGTGCGCAGGCTGCCTTCGATGTAGACCTGGCTGCCTTTCTTCAGGTACTCGCCCGCGATCTCGGCGAGGCGGCTGAAGAAGACGACCCGGTGCCACTCGGTCTGCTCCTTCATCTCCCCGCTCGCCTTGTCCTTCCACTTGTCCGTGGTCGCGACGCGGATGTTCGTCACCGGCTCGCCCGACGGCATATAGCGCGTCTCCGGGTCCGCCCCGAGGTTACCGACGATGATTACCTTGTTCACCGAAGCCATATCAGTCCTCCCCTTTCAGAGGTCACAACGCCGCATTCGAAAGCCCGTTGACCGGCCGCGGCACCGGGCGCATCCCGGCGGCCAGCGCGAGCCACAGCGCGGCGAGCGCTGCACAGCCGAAGAATACCCCGGCGGCGCCGTAGCGCCCCGCCATCCAGCCGCCGATCCAGCCGCCGAAGAACACCCCGAGCGTCTGGGTCGTGTTGTACACGCCGATCGCCACCCCCCGGCCCTGCGCCGGGGCGATGCGCGAGACGAGCGACGGCAGCATGGCCTCGAGCAGGTTGAAGGCCACGAAGAACCCCAGCATGAGCGCCGCGATCGTGGCGATGCCCGGGCGAGCCAGCGCCAGCCCTGCCTCGACGAGCGCCAGCAGCGCGACGGCGCCGACCAGCACCGGCTTGGGCCGGTTGCGCCGGTCCGCATACAGGATGGCCGGCACCATCACGGCAAACGAGACCAGTACGACCGGCAGGTAGACCTGCCAGTGATCGGATAGCCCCAGGCCGGCCTCGACCAGCATCGGCGGCACGACGATGAACATCGCGTACAGCACGATGTGCAGGATGAAGATGCCGGCGTTCAGGCGCAGCAGCTCGGGGTCGAAGAGGCTCGCGCGCCCGTCGCCCGCCGCCCGCGGCGCCGCGTCCGGCTGCGGATCGGGGACCTGCGTGCGCACGACCCACATCGCCATCAGCGCGAGCAGGCCGGTGAGGGCGAACAGCCCGCCCATGCCGATCGCCTGGTACAGCAGGGGCGCGCCGACCAGGGACAGCGCGAACATGAGGCCGATCGTCGAGCCGATCATGGCCATGACCTTCGTGCGGTGCTGCGGGCGCGTGAGGTCCGCCGCGAGCGCCATCGCCACCGACGAGATCGCCCCGGCGCCCTGGATCACCCGCGCGGCGATGGCCGTCCAGATGTCGTCGGCCACCATGCCGAGAAAGCTGCCCGCGGCGAAGACGAGCAGCCCGGCATACAGCACCGGCTTGCGCCCCCAGCGGTCCGAGGCCATGCCGAAGGGAATCTGCAGGATGCCCTGCGCGAGACCGTAGGCGCCGAGCGCGAGGCCGACGAGCATGAGGTCGTCGCCGCCGCGCATGCCCGCGGCATGCACCGCGAATACCGGAAGGATGAAGAACAGCCCGAGCATGCGCAGGCCGTAGACGCCGGCAAGGCTGGCGCCGGCGCGAATCTCTTCGCGGCTCATGCGGTCGACGGACAGTGGAGAACCTATCGGACGGAAAACGAAACGCGCTATAGTACTCGGTTCCCTTTCAACTTTTCGCCCTCCGCTCCTGGAAACGATCCGCATCCGCGGCGCGCGCACGCACAACCTCAAGAACGTCACCCTGGAGCTGCCGCGCGAGAAGCTCGTGGTGATCACCGGCCTCTCGGGCTCCGGCAAGAGCTCGCTCGCCTTCGACACGCTGTATGCCGAGGGCCAGCGGCGCTACGTCGAATCGCTCTCGGCCTACGCGCGCCAGTTCCTGCAGCTGATGGAAAAGCCCGACGTCGACCTGATCGAGGGACTGTCGCCGGCCATCGCGATCGAGCAGAAGGCGGCAAGCCACAACCCGCGCTCCACGGTCGGCACCGTCACCGTGATCCATGACTACCTGCGCCTGCTGTTCGCGCGCGTGGGCACGCCGTTCTGCCCCGAGCACGGCCTGCCGCTGCAGGCGCAGACGGTCACGCAGATGGTGGACCACGTCCTGGCGCTGCCGGAGGATTCGCGCGTGCTGGTGCTGGCGCCGGTGGTCGCCGCGCGCAAGGGCGAGCAGGCCGGGCTGCTCGATGAGCTGCGCGCGCAGGGGTTCACCCGCGTGCGGATCGACGGCAAGGTGCACGAGCTGGACAGCGCGCCGAAGCTGTCGAGGAACCAGAAGCACAGCGTCGACGTGGTCATCGACCGCCTGCGCGTGCGCGCCGATGCCAAGCAACGGCTCGCCGAGTCGCTCGAGACGGCGCTGCGCCATGCCGACGGCAAGGCGATCGTCGAGGAGACCGAGCGCAAGAAGGAGCACCTGTTCTCGTCGAAGTTCTCCTGCCCGGCGTGCGACTACGCGATCGCGGAGCTCGAGCCGCGGCTCTTCTCCTTCAACAACCCGATGGGCGCCTGCCCCCGCTGCGACGGCCTGGGCGCGATCCAGTTCTTCGACCCAAAGCGCGTGGTGGCGCACCCGAACCTGAGCCTCGCGAGCGGCGCGATCCGCAACTGGGACCGGCGCAACCAGTTCTACTACGCCCTGCTCCAGTCGCTCGCCCGCCATTACGGGTTCGACCTCGAGCAGCCCTGGGAGATGCTGCCCGACGACGTGCAGCAGCGGATCCTCCACGGATCCGGCACGGAGAAGATCGCCTTCCAATACCACTCGGAACGGGGACGCGCTTCGGTGAAGGAGCGCCCGTTCGAGGGCGTGCTCCCCAACCTCGAGCGCCGCTACCGCGAGACCGACTCGGTCGTCGTGCGCGAGGAGCTGGCGAAGCACCTCAACACGCGCGCCTGCCCGGAGTGCGGCGGCTCGCGCCTGCGCCGCGAGGCGCGCAACGTCCGCCTGCTCGAGCGGACGATCTACGAGATCTCCGCGTATCCGCTGCGCAAGGCCGTGGCGTTCTTCAAGGGCCTGCGCCTGCCCGGCGCAAAGGGGCAGATCGCCGAGCGGATCGTGCGCGAGATCGCGAACCGCCTGGAGTTCCTCGTCAACGTCGGGCTCGAGTACCTGTCCCTCGACCGCTCGGCCGAGACGCTCTCCGGCGGCGAGGCGCAGCGCATCCGCCTCGCGAGCCAGATCGGCTCGGGCCTCACCGGCGTGATGTACGTGCTCGACGAGCCCTCGATCGGCCTGCACCAGCGCGACAACGCGCGGCTCATCGAGACGCTGAAGCGGCTGCGCGACCTGGGCAACTCGGTCATCGTCGTCGAGCACGACGAGGAAGCGATTCTCGCCGCCGACTACGTGGTCGACATGGGGCCCGGCGCCGGCGAGGCCGGCGGGCGCGTGGTCGCCGAAGGGCGCCCCGCCGACATCCTCGCGCATCCGGACTCCCTCACCGGGAAGTACCTCTCCGGGGCGCTGCAGATCCGCGTCCCGCGCCTGCGCAACCGCCCCGGCGAGCGGCGCATCGCCATCGCGAAGGCGGCCGGCAACAACCTGAAGGGGGTCGATTTCGAGCTGCCACTCGGCCTGCTGGTCTGCGTGACCGGCGTCTCCGGGTCGGGAAAATCCACGCTCATCAACGACACGCTCTACGCGGCCGTCGCGCGCCACCTGTACGGCTCGACCGCCGACCCGGCGCCGCACGCCGCGATCCACGGGCTGGAGCACCTCGACAAGGTGGTGAGCGTCGACCAGAGCCCGATCGGCCGCACGCCCCGCTCCAACCCGGCCACCTACACCGGACTGTTCACGCCGATCCGCGAGCTTTTCGCCGGCGTGCCGGAAGCGCGCGGCCGCGGCTACGACGCGGGGCGCTTCTCGTTCAACGTCAAGGGCGGGCGCTGCGAGGCGTGCCAGGGAGACGGCGTCACGAAGGTCGAGATGCATTTCCTGCCGGACATCTACGTGCCGTGCGATGTCTGCCACGGCCGGCGCTACAACCGCGAGACGCCCGAGATCCGCTACCGCGGCAAGACGATCCACGAGGTCCTGGACATGACCGCGGCCGACGCCGCCGGGTTCTTCTCGGCGGTGCCGGTGCTCGCCCGCAAGCTGCAGACCCTGATCGACGTCGGCCTGGGCTACGTGCGCCTCGGCCAGTCCGCCACGACCCTGTCCGGCGGCGAGGCGCAGCGCGTGAAGCTCTCCCTCGAGCTCTCGAAGCGCGACACCGGCCGCACGCTGTACATCCTCGACGAGCCCACGACCGGCCTGCACTTCCACGACATCCAGCTCCTGCTGAACGTGCTCTACCGCCTGCGCGACGCGGGAAACACGGTGGTCGTGATCGAGCACAACCTCGATGTCATCAAGACGGCGGACTGGATCGTCGACCTGGGGCCCGAGGGCGGCGACGGCGGCGGGCGCATCGTCGCGACCGGCACCCCGGAGCAAGTGGCCGCCGATCCAGCCAGCCATACCGGCGGCTACCTGCGGCGGACCCTGGGATTGACTGATACGAACGATCGTGCTAATTTGCCGCCCGATGGCGCCCCGGATCCCGACCCGCAGCCCGACCGCGAGCAAAGGCGAGCGCACCCGCGCGGCCATTCTCGACGCCGCGCTTAGGCTGGTCAGCAGCTCGGGGCTCGAGGGCCTGACGATCGGCACGCTCGCCGATGCGACCGGGATGTCCAAGTCGGGCCTGTTCGCCCACTTCGGCTCGCGCGAGGAGCTGCTGCTCGCAGTCCTGAACCACGGCCAGCAGGAATTCATCGAAGTGGTGATGCATCCCGCGCTGAAGAAGCCGCGCGGCCTGCCGCGCCTGCGCGCGATGTTCATCAACTGGCTCGACTGGACGGAGTCGGCGGACCTTCCCGGCGGCTGCCCGATGATCGGCGGCGCGACGGAGTTCGACGACCGGCCCGGCCCCGTGCGGGACATGCTCGCGACCGGACAGCGCGCCTGGATCGATACCCTGCAGCGCGCCGTGCGCCAGGCGCTCGAGGAGGGGCAGGTCGAACCCGCGACCGACCCGGAGCAGATCGCCTTCGAGATGTTCGGCATCGCGCTGGTGGTGCACCACCATCGCCGCCTGCTCGGCTACCAGAAAGCCCGCGAGCGGGCGCTCGCAGCGCTCGACGCGCTGCTCGAGCGCTTCGCCGCGTCGCCGTCCCGCAAGTCCCTCCGCGCCGTTTCCGCCAAGTAGAGAAGGAGCCTTTCCATGCCCCCCGCCTCCGTCCTGCCGCAAATTAGCACGAACGTTCGCTTCGCCGCCTCGGCACTCCTCTTTCCCGAGCTCGCCGGCGCCTGGGCCGAGCGCCTGTTCCTGACCCCGCCGCGCCTCGACGCGCAGGAGACCGCGCTCGACATGCTCGACGCGCGCTCGAGCTTCGTCGTCCACAAGGGACGTCGCATCGCCACCTGGGAATGGGGCTGGAAGTCGCGCGGCGCGCCCGCGGTCCTGCTCGCCCACGGCTGGGGCGGCAACGCCGCGCAGTTGCGCGCCTTCGCTTTCCCGCTCCTCGCCGCCGGCTACCGCGTGATCGGCTTCGACCAGCCGGCGCACGGCCTGTCCGAGGGCCGCCTCACCGGGCTGCCGGATTTCGCCGACGTGCTGACCGAGGTGGCCGGGCATCACGGGCGCCCGGAGGCGGTCGTTGCGCATTCGGTCGGCGCCGCCGCCGCCGCATTCGCGATGTCGCGCGGGCTGCCCTTCCGCCGCGCGGTGCTGCTCAGCCCGCCTTCCGACATCATCGGCTACTCGCGCCGCTTCGCGCGCTGGCACTGGATCCCCGAGCCGGTGCGCAGCGCCATGCAGGCGGCGATCGAGGAACGCTACGGGGTGCGCTGGGAGGACCTCGAGATCGGCCGCGTCGCGCCGCGCCTTTCCGCATCGGCGCTGGTGATCCACGACCGCGAGGACCGCATCGTCCCGTTCCGGCAGGGCGTGCGCGTGGCGCGCGCCTGGCGCGGCGCCCGGCTGCTCGCCACGCAGGGCCTGGGCCACGGCCGCATCCTGCGCGACCCGCAGGTGGCGCGCGCGGTCGCCGACTTCATCGCGGGGCGCACGTCCGTGGCGAGCCTCGCCGCGCCGGAGCTCGCCTAGGCGGTCGCGAGCGTCCGGCCGCCCCAGGCGACCCGCCGCGCGTGGAACTCGGCAAGGCTCGCGCGGTGGCCGATCGACACCAGCGTCGTGCCGGGCAGCCTTTCCTTCAGCAACCGGTAGAGCGCCGCCTGCGCGTCTTCGGGTAGCGACGCGGTCGCCTCGTCGAGGAAGAGCCAGTCCGGCCGGTTGAGGAGCGCGCGCGCGAACGCAAGGCGCTGCTGCTCGCCCCCCGAGAGCACCTGGGCCCAGTTTTCGGCTTTCTCGAGCTCGGCCGCCTTGTGCGCGAGCCCGACCGCCTCGAGCGCCTGCGTCACCTCCTCATCCCGGAAGCGCGACTCGTGCTCGGGGTAGCTCACCGCGTGCTTCAGCGTCCCGAGCGGGAGGTAGGGCTTCTGCGGCAGGAACAGCACGCGCGCGCCCTTGGGCATGCGGATGCGCCCCTTCCAGTACGGCCAGATCCCGGCCAGCGCGCGGAAGAAGGTGGATTTACCGGCGCCCGAAGGGCCGGTGACGAGCACGTTCTCGCCTTGGTCGAGCTGCAGGGTCGCGCCGTCGAGCAGCGGCGTGCCCTGGGGCAGCGCGACATGCAGGTCCTCGAGGCGGATCGCCGGCTCGGGCCCTTCCACGACTTCGCCGTCCAGGCGCGCCGCCTCGGCCTTCACGCGCTCGATGGAGGCGCGGAACCCGATCAGCCGGTCTACCGTCGCCTTCCAGACCGCGAAGGAGGTGTAGGCGTTGATGAACCACGAGAGCGAGCCCTGCACCTGGTTGAACGCGGATGCCGTCTGGAAAATCGCGCCGAGCGGGATCGCGCCGGAGAAGAAGCGCGGCGAGACGACGATGTAGGGGAAGATGATCGCGAGTTGCCCGTAGAAGGAGCTGTACCAGTTGAGCTGCTTGCGCTTGCGCATCAGCGCCCACCAGTTGCCGACCACCGAACCGAACCGGCCGCGCAGCCCGCTCAGCTCATCTGCCTCGCCGCGGTAAAGGGCCACGCCTTCGCTGTTCTCCCGCAGCCGCACGAGGGAGAAGCGGAAGTCGGCCTCGACGCGCTGCTTGCCGAACTCCAGGCCGATCAGCTTCCTGCCGATGTAATGCGCCAGGACGGTTCCGACCGTGGCATAGATGAGCGCCACCCAGACGAGGTAGCCGTGCACGGTGATTCCCCAAAGCTCCACGGGGCCGGACAGCCCCCACAGGATGATCACGAACGATGCGAGCGTCACGACCGACGAGAGAAGGCCGAGGAACAGCTCGCTCGTGTAGTCGACGAACAAGCGAAGGTCCTCGGCGATGCGCTGGTCCGGGTTGTCCGTCCCTTCGTCGAGCAGCTGCATGCGGTAGTACGCCCGGTCCTTGAGCCACTCGGCGAGCAGGTGATCGGTGAGCCAGGCCCGCCACTCGATCTGCAGCATCTGGAGGAACCATGCCCGGTAGACGACCATGATGATCCAGGTCACCGCCAGCAGCGTGAACATGCCGAGCTGGCGGAAGAACTCGGCCTGGTCGCGGTTCTCGAACGTGTTGTAGAAGTCGCGGTTCCAGAAGTTGAACTGGACTTCCATCCAGACGATCGCGAGCGCGAGGCCGACCACGGTCGCGAGCAGGGTGAGCGCCTTGCCGCGCTGCTCCGAGACCCAGTACGGCCGGGCGAGCGCCCAGAAAGCCTTTAGAAATCGCGTGGTTCGCATGGCGTATCCGAAGGAGGTTCAAATCAGTTTACAGACGGCCCGTGAAGCGGTAAGAATCCTCGCATGTCGTCCGGCCGCGTCTTCCGCTTCGGGCCTCCCGATGTCCGGACCAATCGCCTGTTCGTCTTCCTGCACGGCTGCGGCGCGACGGCGCAGTCGATGATCCCGATCGCCTTCAAGTTCCAGGCCCGCTTTCCCAGCGCCGCTCTGGTCGTGCCGAGCGGCTTCGACCCCGACGCGCGCGGCGGGGTCGCGCAGGACTGGTACCCGACGCGCGGTCTCAACGCCGACAACCATCGCGAGCGCGTCGCGGCGGTCCTGCCCGATGTCGAGGACCTGGTGCGGCGCGAGCAGACCAACTTCGGCGTCCCGTCGAGCCGCACCGTGCTGATCGGCTTCTCGCAGGGCGGCACGGTGGCGCTGGAGGCGGTGAAGAGCCCGGGCATCGCCGGCGCGGTGGTCGCGTTCTCCTCGCGGTTCGCGCGCCTGCCGGCAAAGGGCGCGCGCATCGCCTCGCGCATCCACCTCGTGCACGGCGAGTTCGACTCCGTCGTCTCGCGCGTCTACGCGGAGCGCGCGGCGCGCGTGCTGGCCGGCCTGCACGTGCCGGTGACGCTCGACATCGTCGAGCACCTCGGCCATTCGCTCACGCACCACGCCATCAGCCTGGGCTCGCTGCGGCTGCTTCAGGGCATCTTCGAGCGCCGGCGCGCGACGCTGCACTGACTTGAAGCAGGGGATCGTCCTCTTTGCGCATGGATCCCGCGATCCCGAGTGGTCGCGCCCGTTCGAGCAGATCGCCGCCGCGCTCGCGAAGAAGTCCCCGGCCACGCCGGTCGCCCTCGCCTTCCTCGAGCACGGCCCGTCGCTGAACGAGGCGCTCGCCGCGCTCGCGGCGAAAGGCGCGGCGAGCGTGCGCATCGTGCCGGTGTTCTTCGGCCAGGGCGGCCATATCAAGGCCGACCTGCCGCGCCTCCTCGACCGGGCGCGCGCCATGCATCCCGCGATGGCGCTCTCGCTCGATCGGGCGATCGGCGAGGAGCCCGAGGTGATCGAAGCGATCGCCGCCGCTATTTCGCGGACTCGCTGAGCCGCTGCACCATCCCGAGCACCGCGCGCATCTGCGGTGCCTGCTTCGTGTGGTACAGCGGCCCCGTGTAGCCCCACCAGTCCCAGCAGCCGCGCGGGTTGTACGGCCAGAAGCTCGCCCGCGCCTGCGGATAGAGGACCACGAGCCGGTTCGTCTCCGCCCAGCGGTTGTAGCCGGCGCCCTTCGCGAGGTCCTCGGCGCCCTGCCGGCAGCCATGGAACGCGACGTGGACGCGGCAACCGCCGTTTTCGCAGGCCTTCGGGACATACGCGTAGCCGGTCTCCGCCATGCCGATCGCCGCGCCGCCGTAGGGCTTCTGCTCGAATTCCGCCAGGCGGCCGTCCGCGGACCCGCGCGGCTTCAGGGGCCCGAGAACGTGCTGCAGGAGCGCTCCGGCGGCGTCGTAGTCGCAATCGTTGAGGTAAGGCGGGGCCGTCGCACCGCACGCCGCGCCCGTGTCTTCCGTCACCATGCCGTGCCCTGCGGGCCGGTCCGCGACGAGCCGCGGCGCCGCCTGGAAGGACTCGTAGAACGCTTTCAGCCCTCGCACGACTTCGGGGTGCACGGTGCGGTCGTTCGTGCCGGCGAAGAGCCAGACGCGACTCGAAGCGAGGTGCGAGGGCGGGTCGACCCGGCCGGACTTCGCGAGCAGCAGCGCCTGCTCCCGGAGTGCTTTCACCGGCGGCAGCGGCGTCCAGGCTCCCGGCGACATGCAGTTGTAGTAGGCGCTCCACAGGCTGCCTTGCGCGCAGTAGTACGGCCCCGCGGCGATCGCCGCCACGCCTTTCACGCGCGCCGAGTGCGCGACGTGCATCTGGACTGCCATGTAGCCGCCGGAGGAAAGGCCCGAGACGCTCAGCTCGCGCGTATCCGCGCCGAGCGCGGGAAGGGGCTCGGCGGCGGCAGAGCATGCGGCGAGAAGGAGGAGCCCGCCGCTAAGCCTGGAGCTCTGCCACGTCACGGAAAAGCTCCAGCGCCTCCGGGTTCGCCAGCGCGTCGGTGTTCGGCACCGGCATGCCGTGCACCACGGCCTTGACCGCGAGCTCCACCACCTTGCCGTTCTTGGTGCGCGGGATGTCGGCGACCGGGACGATGCGCGCCGGCACGTGGCGCGGCGAGGCCTTGCGCCGGATCTCGTGGCGGATGCGCTCCTCGAGCGCGTCGTCGAGCTCGCGGCCCTGCCGCAGCTTCACGAACAGGACCACCCGGCTGTCGGTCGGCTTGTCCGGCGGCCACATCTGGCCGATCGCCACCGACTCCTCGACCTCGTCGATGCTCTCGACGACGCGGTAAATCTCGGCGGTGCCGATGCGCACCCCGCCCGGGTTGAGCGTCGCGTCGGAGCGGCCGTAGATGATCATGCCGCCGCGCTCCGTGAGCTCGGACCAGTCGCCGTGGCACCACACGCCCGGATAGCGCGCGAAGTAGGCCGCGTGGTAGCGCTCGTCGCCCTTGTCGTTCCAGAAGCCGAGCGGCATCGACGGAAACGGCTTCGTGCACACCAGCTCGCCCTTCTTCCCGACGACGGATGCTCCGTTCTCATCGAATACTTCGACCGCCATGCCCAGGGAGCGGCATTGCATCTCGCCGCGGTATACCGGCAGCACCGGGCTCGCATCGGCGAACGCGCCCATGATGTCGGTGCCGCCCGAAATGGAAGACAGGCGCACGTCCGGCTTGATGGCCGAGTACACGTAGTCGTAGCTCTCGGGCGCGAGCGGCGATCCGGTCGAAAGCAGCACGCGCAGGCCCGACAGGTCGTGCGTGTCGCGCGGCTTCATGCCCCGCTTCGCCAGCGTATCGAGGAACTTCGGCGAGGTGCCGAAGTGCGTGATGCGCTCCTTCTCCGCGTAGTCGAGCAGGATCCGGCCGTTCTTCGCGAAGGGCGAGCCGTCGTAGAGCATCACGCTCGCCTCGGCGGCAAGCGCGCAGAACAGCAGGTTCCACACGACCCAGTTGGTCGTGCAGAAGTAGAAGTAGCGCTCGCCGGGCCGGATGTCGGCGTGCAGCTTGTAGAGCTTGAGCGCCTGCAGGAGCGTACCGCCGGCGCCGTGCACGATGCACTTCGGCTTGCCGGTCGTCCCCGAAGTGAAGAGGATGAACAAGGGATGGTTGAACGGCAGCTGCGCGTAGGCGATGGCCCCCGGCGTGTAGCGGCGCAGCCATTCGTCGAGCCGCACCGCCTTCGGCACGTCGCTCACGTCCACGTCCGGATCGAGGTGCGGCACCACGACCACCTTGCGCACGCTCGGGAGCTGCGCGGCGATCTGCGCGACCCGCTCGAGGCAATCGTGCTCCTGGCCGTTGTAGCGGTAGCCGTCGGCGCAGAACAGTACCTTGGGCTCGACCTGGCCGAAGCGCTCGAGCACGCCCTCCACGCCGAAGTCCGGCGAGCACGACGACCAGACGATGCCTTGCGAGATCGCGGCGGTCGCGAGCATCCCGGCCTCGGGGATGTTCGGGATGAACGCCGCCGCGCGGTCGCCGGCGCGCAGGCCCAGGGCGACCAGCGCCTGCGCCGCGCGCGAGACCTCGCTCGTCAGGTCCGAATAGCTGATGCGCCGCGCCGGGCCCCGCTCGTCCCACAGCACGAACGCGTCGCCGCGGTCGCCGCGGCGCAGCAGGTTCTCGGCGACGTTGAGGCGCGCCTCGGGGAACCAGCGCGCGCCCGGCATCTTGTCCCCGTCGACCACGACCGTCGCGCCCTTGCGCGAAGCGATCACGCCGCAGAAGTCCCACACCTCGGACCAGAAGGTCTCCGGATGGTCGACCGTCCACTGGTGGAAGTCCGGATACGTGTTCAGGTCGAGCTTGTGCTTGCGCACCACCTGGCGCGCGAACTGCGTGACGAGCGCCTGCTCGATGTCCTCCGCCGAGGGTTGCCAGAGGAGCTTCGGCTCGCTCATGTGCCGATGATCCCGCCATCCTTGCGCCGGATCGCCACCGTCGCCGAGCGCGGGCGCCCGTTCGCGGCGAAGTCCGGCCAGTTCGACCAGGCGTTCGGCTTGTCCGGGTTGGAGCGGTCGCCCGACGTCTCGCCGGGATGCTGGACGTTGACGAACGCGGTGCGGTTGTCCGGCGTGGTGTGGAAGGCGGTGATCTCGCAGCCGCGCGGGCCGGTCAGGAAGCGGCGGAACACGCCGGTCGCGGGGTCGACGGCGAGGGCCTGGTTGTTGCCGAGCGACGCGAAGTCGCCTTTGCCGAGGTTGCCGGGCGACATGTCGGTCTGCACCCACAGCGTGCCCATGGCGTCGAACCACAGCCCGTCGGGACAGGCGAAGGCGTCGCCCTTGATCGTGCCCTTGCCTTCCGGGCCAGCGATGACGAACACGTCCCAGCGGAACGTGGTGGCGGCGACGTCGTCGCCCGCCTCGCGCCAGCGCAGGATGTGGCCGAACCGGTTCGGCGCGCGCGGGTTCGCCGCGTCGGCCTGCTTGCGCGCCGTATTGTTGGTGAGCGCGGCGTAGACCTCGCCGGTGACCGGATGCGGAACGATCCACTCCGGCCGGTCCATCTTCGTCGCGCCGGCGGCATCGGCCGCGACCCGCGTGTAGACCATCGCCTCCACGCCCTGGAGCGAGAGCCAGTCGCCGGTGCCGTCGGCGTTGAAGCGCGCGACGTACAGGGTGCCTTCGTCGAGCAGGCTCGCGTTGCGGCGGCCGCCCTTCGGGTCGAAGCGCCCGTGCGGCACGTACTTGTAGATGTACTCGAACGCCTCGTCGTCGCCGGAATAGAACGCCATCCGGCCGTCCTTGCCGAGCGCGCACGCGGCGCCTTCGTGCTTGATGCGGCCCATCGCGGTGCGCTTTACCGGCATCGCCTCCGGGTCATAGGGATCGATCTCCACGATCCAGCCGAAGCGGTTCGCTTCGTTCGGATGCCGGGACGCGTCGAAGCGCTCGTCGTGCTCGTGCCAGCGGTAGCCGCGGCCCTTCGCGGAAATCCGGTAGCGCGCCTGCTCCTTCGTGATGGCGGCGGGGCTCACGAACTGGTTGTGCCAGTTCTCCTCGCAGGTGAGGTACGTGCCCCAGGGCGTCCACCCGTGGGCGCAGCCGTTGTACGTGCCGAGCACGGTCGTGCCGTCGGGGTCCGCGACGGTCTTCATCAAGGCATGGCCCTCGGCCGGGCCGGAGATCCGGCACGGCGTGCGCGCCGTGATGCGCCGCGCGTAGCGCGAGGGGCGCACGACTTCCCATTGGTTGCCCTTCAGCGCGACCTCGATCACCGAGACGCCGACCGCCGCCTGCGCCTTCAGCACCTTCTCCGCGCTCCAGGTCTTCTGCCCGTCGGGGAACAGCAGCCCTTCGTCCAGGTACTCGTGGTTCATGGCGAGCAGGCCGTGATTCGGCTGCGCAAGCGGGAAGTAGTGCATGCCGTCGTGATGCATGCCGGCCTGCGCCGCCTGGTCCTCCGCGCTGTTCGACCCGTCCATCCGGAACGCCGGCATGTCCCCCGCGATGCCCACCGGGTCGCCCCAGCGGAACAGCACCTTCGCCTCGTAGCCGGGCGGCACGCGGAACAGGTCCTCGCTCGAGGGCGCGATGGGCGTAAAGGTGATCTGCGGCCGCATCCCCTGCGTCGCGCAGCCGGGCAGCGTCGCCGCCGCCGCCACGCCGAGCGCCCCCTTCAGGAATGCGCGGCGCGACAGGATTTCGTCGAACGTCGGGTTGGCGCTTGGATTGCAGTGCCCCGGCACGTGCAGGTTGCGGCTCATGGCTCCCCCTTCTTCGGCGGCGCAAGCGTGGCCCGGCTCGGCTGCGTCAGCAGCTCCGGCCGCAGCACCTCGTCGAGGTGCGCCTGGCTCATCCACCCCTTCGCCAGCACCAGATCGTAGACCTTCCGTCCGGTGGCGAGGGCTTCGTGCGCGATCTCGGCGGAGCGCGCGTAGCCGAGCACCGGGGTCAGCGCCGTCACGAGGGCCGTCGACTCGTCGAGCAGCCGCCGGGCGCGGCCGACGTCGGCCTCGATCCCCTTCACGCAGCGCTCGTTCAGCGTGCGGCAGGCCGCGGCGAGGTGCGACAGGCTCTTGAACAGGCTGTGCGCGATGATCGGCTCGAAGGCGTTCAGCTGGAGCTGGCCCGCCTCGGCGGCCATCGTCACCGTGATGTCGTTGCCGATCACCTCGAAGGCGACCTGGTTCACCACCTCCGGGATCACGGGATTCACCTTGCCCGGCATGATGGAGGAGCCCGCCTGCACCGCCGGCAGCTGGATCTCGCCGAGCCCGGCGCGCGGCCCGGAAGAAAGCAGGCGCAGGTCGTTGCAGGTCTTCGACAGCTTCACCGCGATGCGCTTGAGCACCCCGGAGAGCTGCACGAAGGCGCCCGCGTCCTGCGTCGCCTCGACCAGGTTCGGCGAGCTGAGCAGCGCCACGCCCGAGACCTCCGACAGGCGCCGCGTGACCAGCGGCGCATAGTCGGGATGGGCGTTGATGCCGGTGCCGATCGCGGTCGCGCCGAGGTTGATCTCGCGGATGAGCGCGGCGGCCTCCGATAGGCGCTGCTCGTCCTCGCCCAGCATCACGGCGTAGGTCGAGAACTCCTGGCCCAGGGTCATCGGCACCGCGTCCTGCAGCTGGGTGCGGCCCACCTTGAGGATGGCGTCGAACTCCAGCGCCTTGTCGGCAAACGCGCCTCTCAGCACGGCCATCTCGGCCAGCAGGCGCCGTATGCCGAAGTTCAGCGCGAGCTTCACCGCGGTCGGATAGACGTCGTTGGTGCTCTGCGAAAGATTTACATGGTCCAGGGGGTGCAGGTGCTGGTACTCGCCCTTGGCGTGGCCCAGGACCTCGAGCGCGCGGTTGCAGATCACCTCGTTCGCGTTCATGTTCGTGGAGGTGCCGGCACCGCCCTGGATCACGTCGACGACGAACTCCTCGTGCAGCTTGCCCTCGCGCACCTCCTCGCAAGCCAGGCGGATGGCGCGCTCGCGCGCCTCGTCGAGCAGGCCGAGCTCGCTGTTGGCGATGGCCGCAGCCTGCTTCACGCACGCCAGCGCCTCGACCAGCTCCGGATAGATCGAGATCAGCGTGCCGGTGATGGGAAAATTTTCCAGCGCGCGCAGGGTGTGCACGCCATAGTAGGCGCCCGCCGGAACGGCGCGGTCACCGAGGAGATCGTGCTCGATGCGAACAGGCTGGGTCATGCGCGCCATCCTGACCGTTTTTCATGCTGGGAGAGGTGGAATTCTGGCACTATCGCGCTCTTCGCGGGAGTGGAAATGGACGACCTGGATTTCAGCATTCCGGGAAACAAGCCGGCGCCTGCCGGAAAGCCTGCCGTACCGCAGGTGCCGCCGC
>CBDDRX010000142.1:0-30810 GCA_965233165.1 uncultured bacterium
GCAACTGCTCGATTCGCTCGCGTTGGCGCCGGCTCAAACCGCAGCGCAACCGCCTGGGCCTTGAATGCCGGTCACGAAGACCCGGCGCACCTTCAATCCTGAAGCGCGACAGCCACTTGTAGATCGTTCTGAGGGAAACGCTCGCAGCCGCTGACGCAGCTGCGGGCGTTAAAACCTGTTCCAACACCTGCTTCACAAGCCGTTCTCGACCGAATGGCGTCAATCGGGCATTCTTGTGCACGTTCATTGGAGGCTCCCTTTAGTGATCTGACGTCTCGCAACATCAGCATCGCCTAACAGCCTTCAATGAACAACCTATCGAGAAATCACAGCTAGCGGAAGATCGGGAAGGAGTAGACGAGCTTCGCGATCCAGCGCTCGGAAGCATCGGTGAGCCCGCGCCCGAGGCCGAGGTTCAGTTCGTTGCCGGCGACCTTGTCCCACACGCCGAACAGGTGCTCGTTGCGCTCGGGCCGCGGAGGCCAGGCGCGCGGCGGACCGGCGTCCAGGTAGTACTCGAGCCCCGCCTCGCTCCTGGCGCTCACCCGGTAGGCGGCCTTCAATGCCGCGCTGAACGTGCCGCGCCGGTCGTCGCCGGTCGCCGGAAAGCCGAATGCGGTGTTCGCCGCGAAATGCCACCGCGGCGTGCGGTAGCCGAGGACCGGCCTGAGGTTCACGCCCGAACTGTGCGACTGGTCGGGCCGCTCGCGGCCGCGGCCCGCCTCGAAGTCGAACCCCCAGTAGCCGCCGGCGTCGCGGTCGTGCTCGGGCAGGTAGCGGATCTCGGCGGTCCAGCCGAGCGAGCGCACGCCGCCTTCGCGCGCAAAAGGCAGCTGAAGCGAAAACTGCCAATGGTCGCTGATGCCGTAGGAGTACTCGCCGAGGAACTGGAAAGGCACGCGAGGGTCGGCCGCGTTCGGCCCGGGGCGCGACGCCTTGTTCGCCTGGAACTCGATGAACGACTCGCCGGCCTCGTTCAGGTCGTCGGTGGACACCTTCAGGTCCGGGGAGACGGCGTGAGAGTACGCGCCGTGCGCCGCGAAGCAGGCCGCAAGGATGGCCCGCCCGCTCATGGCGTGCTTTCGCCCGGCGCCGGCGCCTCGCGCGAGGCGAGCACGCGGTCGATGCGGCGCCCGTCCATGTCGACGGCCTCGAAGCGCCAGCCGCCCCAGGAGAACGCCTCGCCCACCGCCGGGACCCGCCCGGCGAGCAGGAGCACCATCCCGGCCAGCGTGTGGTAGCGCCCCTCCTCGGGAAGCTCCCGCAGCGCGAGCCGGTCCTGGAACTCCTGCGCGGGCGTCATGCCGTCAAACAGCCACGAGCCGTCGTCGCGCCGCACCGCCCACTGCTCCTCGAGGGTGCGCGGCTTGAACTCGCCGGTGATCGCCTCGAGGACATCCTGCAGCGTGACAATCCCTTCTACCTCGCCGTACTCGTCGGCGACGAAGACGAGCTGGACATGCGAGCTGCGCATGTGCTGCAGAAGCTCCATGCCGGTGAGCGTGCCGGGGACGTAGACCGGGGGCTGCAGGCCCGAGCGCAGTTCGACCTTCTCGCCGCGTACCGCGCCGCCGAGCAGCTGGCGCGCGCTCACCACGCCGAGGATCTCGCGCCAGCCGCCCTTCAGCACCGGGAAGCGCGCGTGCTCCGATTCCTCGATGCGGCGCAGGTTCTCCTCCCAGGGCAGGTCGACGTCGAGGGTGACGACGGCGCGCCGCGGCACCATCAGCGAGCCGAGCAGCCGGTCGTCGAGGCGGAAGACGTTGCGCACCATCTCGTGCTCCTCCTCCTCGATCGCCCCCGACTCCGCGCCCTCCAGGAGGAGCGCGCGGATCTCCTCCTCGGTGACGCGCGGCGCGCCCGCATCGCGCACGCCGAACACGCGCAGCACGAACGCAGTCGACACCGAGAGCACGCGCACGAACGGCATCGAGGCGCGGGCGAGCCACTGCATGGGGCGCGCGACGCGGCGCGCCACGGCCTCGGGGTTGAGCTGGCCGAGGCGCTTGGGCACCAGCTCGCCGAGCACGATCGAGAAGTAGGTGATCGCCACCACCACCAGGCCGGTGGCGACCCAGCCCGCGGCGCGCGCTTCCATGCCGCGCTCGGCGAGCGCCTGGGCGAGCGGCGGGGCGAGCGCCGCCTCGCCGACGATGCCGTTCAGGATGCCAATCGTGGTGATGCCGATCTGGATCGTCGAGAGGAAGCGGGTCGGTTCCTGCGCAAGCGCGAGCGCGGCCGTCGCCCCTGCGTCGCCGTGCTCGCTCAGCTCCCGGAGCTGGCCGCGCCGCGCCATGACCAGCCCGATCTCGGACATGGCGAACGCTCCGTTGAGCAGGATCAGCGCGGAAAGGACGACGACTTCCATGGCGGCGGCCACCCAGGGACAAGGGAAAGGCCGGAAGAATACCCTGCCGCTAGCGGTAGACCGAGATCTCCACCAGGTTCAGGTCGGGGTCGCGCACGTAGACGGAGCGGATCGGCCCGGTGGCGCCGGTCTTGTCCACCGGGCCTTCCAGGACAGGGATGTTTTTTCTTTTCAACGTATCCGTGACTTCTTCCAGGGACACGGAAGCGATGAAGCACAAATCGAGCGAACCGGGAACGGCGACGTGCGCGCGCGGGACGAACTCCTGCCCCCAGACGTGCAGGTTGATCTTCTGCCGGCCGAACGACAGCGCGAGGCGCTCCTCCTTGGGGGTGCGGAAGCGCACGAGCTCCATGCCGAGGACCTCGGTGTAGAAGCGCACGCACGCGTCCAGGTCGCGCGTCGTGAGGACGATGTGGTCGACGCGGTCGATCATCTACTTCCTCTTGAGCATGCGCAGCGGGTTGTACGCGAGGACCGTCTCGCCGCGCTGGTTGACCACCCGGTTGGCGAAGCGCACGAGGCCGCGGTCGCCCTTCGAGGTGAGGCGGTGCTCGGTCACTTCGCACTCGACATAGAGCGTGTCGCCGACCACGGTCGGCCCCTTGACGTCGAGCGTCGCGTTGAGGAACGCGAGGCCGGTGTCCTGCATGGTCGGCAGGAGCAGGCCCTCGGCGAATGCATAGACGAGCGCGCCCGGCACCGGGCGGCCCTTGATCGCGCGCCCCGAGTCGTCTTCCTCATTTGCCACTACGGCGAACAGCTCCTCCGTGAGCCAGGTCAGGTTGACGAACGCCGCCGCGTCCGCCTCGGAGATCGTGCGCCGGTGCGTGCGGAAGCGAAAGCCGGCCTTCAGGTCCTCGAACGCGTAGCCGCGCCCGACAATGGGGATCACCTCGCTCATGCGAGGGGATTCTACTGGAGCGCGGTGCCGCGGCGCTCCAGGCCGGCGCGCCGCTCGGGGATGGCGCGCGGGCTGCCGCGGCGCATCAGCATGCCGAGCGCGATGAAGCCGGCGCCGCCCACCAGCAGGAACGCCCAGTCGAGCGCCGGGACGTGCTCGGGAAGGTCGCGCACGTGGTGCAGGTCGAGCAGGTGGTGGTTGACGAGGCCTTCGACGAGGTTGAACCAGCCCCAGCCCGCGAGCATCGTGCCGAGGAAGGCGCGCGTCGAAGGCAGGGTCCCCCCGCTCGCGAACGCGGACCAGAGCGCGAGCACGCCGGCGAAGGTCACGATCCAGGTCACGAGGTGGAACAGGCCGTCGGCGCGCATGTTGAGCTGCATCGCCTCCATGGAGGCCGGCGGCACGACCGCGGACAGCATGTTGTGCCAGTTGAAGACCTGGTGCAGGACGATCCCGTCGATGAAGCCGCCCAGGCCGATGCCGAGCAGGAGCGCCGCCGTGCGCACGCGCGTGTTGACCATGCCCGGCGCGAGCAAGGCCTGTGCCCGGAACGCCGCTTGCAAGGAGGCTTCCATTCCAAACGGAGGAAGCCATGGAGAGAATCGAGAAGACGTTCGAGGTCGATTGCCCGGTCAATACCGTCTACAACCAGTGGACCCAGTTCGAGCAGTTCCCCCGCTTCATGGAGGGGGTGGCCGAGGTGCGCCAGCTCGACGACACGCACCTGCACTGGAAGGCGAAGGTCGCCGGCAAGGAGAAGGAGTGGGACGCGGAGATCGTCGAGCGGGTCCCCGACAAGGTGATCGCCTGGCGCAGCACCTCGGGCGCGCCGAACGCCGGCACCGTGCGCTTCGAGCCGCTCAACAAGGAGCGCACGCGCATCAAGCTGACCATGGACTACGAGCCGAAGGGCTTCCTCGAGAACGTCGGCGACGCCGTCGGCGTGGTCTCCGGCAAGGTCGAGAACGCGGTCGAGCGCTTCAAGAAGCTGCTCGAGGAAAGGCGCGCCGAGACCGGCGCGTGGCGCGGCGAAGTCCACGGCGGCCGCAAGACCCACTAGTCCAGAAAAGGGGTCAGAGCAATTTACCGGTTAACGGGATAAGCCCCACTTATCACCATTTCCAGTAAATTGCTCTGACCCCTTTTTCCTAGTCCTTGAAGTAGCTGTTCAATTCCGGTGTCGTGATGGTGCGATCGAGGTAGCCGAAGGTGCCGCTGGCCAGCGCCTCCTTCGCCGCTTCCGCGAGGCCGGTGGCCGCGGCGCGATAGAAGGAGGTGGCGACGCTGATGCGCTTCACGCCGGCGTCCTGGAGCTCGGCGACCGTGAAGGACTTGCCGCGGATGCCCGCCATGAAGTTGACCGGCTTCTTCACCGCCTGGCACACCGCGCGCACCGCGGCGAGGTCCGGCAAGCCGGGCGCCATGAGCACGTCGGCGCCCGCCTTCTCGAACGCCTGCAAGCGCTCGATGATGCTCTCCAGGTTCGGACTTCCCCGCAAAAATCCTTCTGCTCGTGCTGTCAGCACGAATTCTGCTGATCTCGAGACTTCGGCGGCCGCTGCCACGCGTTCGACGGCAACATTGAAATCGAAGAGGGGCGAATCTTTCCGCCCGGTCGCGTCCTCGATGGAGCCGCCGGCGAGGCCGGCCTCGGCGGCGAGGCGGATCGTCTTGGCCGCCTCCTGCGGCGCATCGGCGAAGCATTTCTCGAGATCCGCGGACACCGGCAGGTCCGTCGCCGCGACGATCGCCTTCGCGTGCGCGAGCGCCTCGTCGCGGGTGACCTGGCCGTCGCGCCGGCCGAGCGTGCCGGCCATCGCGCCGCTCGACGTGGCGAGCGCCGGGTAGCCGAGGCTCGCGAGGATGCGCGCCGAGCCCGCGTCCCACGGATTGCCGATGAGGAAGGCGCCCGGCGCCGCATGCAGGGCGCGGAACCGCGCCACTTTCTCGTTGCGCGTCATAGCTCCAGCTCGAAGAACAGCGTTCCCGCGACGGGATTGAAGCGGTAGGAAGGAATCTCGCGGAAGCCGAGCGAGCGGTACAGCGCCTGCGCGGCCTTCATGTCGGGCAGCGTATCGAGGACCAGGCGGGCGTAGCCGCGGCGGCGCGCCTCCTCGATGACGCGCTTCGCGAGCGCCTCGCCGACGCCCTTGCCGCGCGCCGCGGGCACGACATACAGGCGCTTCATCTCCGCGACGCCGTCGGCGAATTTACGCAGCCCGACGCAGCCGCGGCTTTGCTCGTCGACGAGGAAGACACCGTCCGGCGGCCCGTAGTGCGTCTCGAAATGCGCCAGCTCGTCGGCGAAGTTCTGGAAGCACAGGTCGACGGCCAGCGCGGCCGCGTACTCCTGCACCAGGCGCCTGCCCTCGGCGTAGTCCACGCGCATGCAGCAACTTTGCCGGGAACGCGGTCCAATGCCAAGTGGAACCGCCGATCGCGCCGATCCTGGCGAAGCTCGCCGATGCCCCGCTCCAGCAATCCAGGGGCCGGGCTAGTCGACGATGAAGAGCACCGCGCCCTGCTCGGTGTACGAGCGGTGCGGCTCCGCCCCGTCCGCGACCTGGTAGCTCATGCCGGCCTTCAGCGTGAAGGTCCGCCCGTCCTGCAGCTCGGTATGCAGCTCTCCGTCCGTGCAGAAAAGGATGTGCCCCTTCGAGCACCAGTGGTCGGCGGCGTAGCCCGGCGTGTACTCCACCATCCGCACGCGGATCGCGCCGAACTGCTTCGTGCGCCAGTACGCCTTCCCGCGCTCGCCCGCGTGCTCCGTGCGCTCGACCTGCGACCAGTCGGTCGTGCCGAAGGGAATCCCGGACATCTCCATCCGCTCAGCCGAACGCGTAGCCGAGCTCGGCGAGGACGATGGGCGCGAGGAAGGAGCGCATGAGCGCGATGTGCAGCACGAGGGCGGCGAAGAGCACGATGCGCCCGAATCCGCCCAGCGCGCCCCCCCAGCGGCGCACGTGCACGCTGAAGATGAAGGGGAGCAGGAGCGGCAGGAGCAGGATCGCGGTGATCAGGTAGGGGACGCCGGACGGGGGATGCAGCAGGGACACGGCGCCGCACGCCGCGAACAGGGCGGCCGCCGCCTTGAGCCAGAACCAGTCCTTGGAATCCATGCCGGCCAGAACCTTACGCGCTGGCGGGCCGGCCGGTCAATCGAAGCGCGCTAAGATGCGCGCACCATGAACCAACTCTACTTTGCACCGGGGGCGTGCTCGTTCGTCCCGCACGTGGCGCTCGAGCTCGTCAAGGCGGCGACCGGCGAGGACTTCGAGCCGAGGATGGTCAAGCTGCACAAGAACGAGCAGAAGGCGCCCGAGTACCTGGCGCTCAACCCGAACGGCCAGGTGCCGGTGCTCGTGGCGGAGGGCAGGCCGATCATCCAGATCCTCGCGATCTGCGACTACCTGGACCGGCGCTACCCGAAGGCCGGGCTCCTGCCGGCGGACCCCTGGGCGCGCACCCAGGCGCTCTCGGACCTCGCCTGGATGAACAACACCGTGCACCCGACCTTCACGCACGTCTTCCGCCCCTACGAGTTCGCCGACGACGAGGCGGCGCAGGCCAACGTGAAGAAGGTCGGCGCGCAGCGCTTCCGCGAGCTGCTCGAGCGCATCCAGGAGCGGGCGAAGAAGGCGGCGCCGTTCCTCTTCGGCGACAAGCCGACCTTCCACGACGCCTACGCGTTCACGTTCCTGCGCTGGGGCGGGTTCGCCGGCATCGACCCGAAGTCGCTGCCGGCGTACCACGAGTACATCCAGCGCGTGATGGCCTACCCGGCCGTCGCCGCGGCCATCGCCCGCGAGCGCGTCGCGCTCGATACCTTCAAGGGCTAGGCTTCAGCGCGCGAGGATCTGCCAGGCGATGGTTGCCTGCGCCAGGAAGCCGGCGGTGAAGGCAAGCGTGCGCAGCCACGGGAGCGCGAAGGTATAGACCACCGCGTGCACGACGCGCGCCCAGAAATAGACCATGGCGGCCGTGGCGACCGCGGCGTTGCTGACGCCCAGCGCATGCGCCGCGAGGACCAGGGCTGCGAACACGACCAGATTCTCCACCGCATTTCCATGCGCCTTCATCAGGCGCCGCGCCCACGGCGATTGCGCCGGCGGATTGTCCGGATAGCCCACCGCCGCGGTCAGGCCCCACGTCGCCACGCGGTCGAGGATATAGGGCACCCATAGCAGGCCGGTCAGCGCGGCCACGTACGTCAGGTACAGCAGCTCGGTCTTCATTCGCGTCTCCCCCATCGGTTGTCCGAAAGCCGACCCCCACCGGGTCAGCGGCAACCATTCTGCGCCTTACGCCCTCCGGGGGTCGAGCGCGCCGATAGCCTCCAGCGCGCGGCGGACGTCCGCGACGCCTTCGGCGGAGAGCGGCGCCTGCGGCGGGAGCGGGTCGCCGACGTCGTAGCCCTGGAGCTTCAGGCCGCCCTTGATGCAGGCGGCGAGGGCGTGCTTGGCGAACGCCTGGTTGAGCGCCCAGAGCGGGCGCTGCAGGGCCATCGCCTTGTCCCAGTCCTTCTTCAGGCAGGTCTCGTAGAGCGCGACGCTCTGGCGCGGCGCGACGCACGCCGGGCCGGCCATCCAGCCGACGCCGCCGATCAGCATCACCGCGGCCGGAACGTGCGAGGACGCGGCGAACACCTGCATCCGCCCCTCCACCTTGTTGAGGATCGAGAGCAGGCGCCCGGTGTTGAACGACGCGTCCTTGATGTAGCGGATGTTCTCCACGCGGGACAGCCGGTCGATGACGGGAAGGCTGAGGTCGGAGCGCTGGAAGTTCGGGTTCGTGTAGAGCACGACCGGCAGGCGCACGGCTTCGGCGATGGCGGCGAAGTACGCGTACACCCCCTCGTCGCTCACCGGGAAGTACGCCTCGAGGATCGCGAGGATCCCCTGGCAGCCGAGCTTCTCGTACTCGCGCGCCTGCGCCACCGCATCCGCGATCGTCGTCGACGCGACGCCCGCCACCACCGGCACCCTTCCCTTCGCCGCCTGCACCGTAATTTCTACAACGCGGCGCCGCTGCGCGGCATTGAGATAGGCGAATTCGCCGGTGGAGCCGAGGGGCGTCAGGCCGTGCACGCCTTTGGCGATCAGGTCTTCGCACAGCTTTGCCAGGACCTCGGCTTTTATGCTTCCTTTCTCGTCCACCGGCGATACGAGATAAGGAAAGACACCACGGAAGTCCATCAGTAGCTCTTCGGCAGGCCGAGCACGCGCTCGGCGATGTAGCAGAGGATGAGCTGCGGGGTGACCGGCGCGATGCGTCCGACCAGCGACTCGCGCAGGTAGCGCTCGACGTGGTACTCCTTCGCGTAGCCGTAGCCGCCGTGCGTCATCACCGCCTGCTGGCAGGCGTCGAAGCAGGCTTCGCCGGCGAGGTACTTCGCGGCGTTCGCCTCCGCGCCGCACGGCTTGCCGGCGTCGTACAGCGACGCCGCCTTGAACGTCATGAGGTTCGCCGCCTCGAGGTTCGCCCAGTTGCTCGCGAGCGGGTGCTGGATGCCCTGGTTCTGCCCGATCGGCCGGTCGAAGACGATGCGCTCCTTCGCGTACTTCGCCGCGCGATTAACCGCGCAGCGCCCCAGGCCGACGAGCTCGGCGGCGATCAGGATGCGCTCCGGGTTCATGCCGTGCAGGATGTACTCGAAGCCCTTGCCTTCCTCGCCGATGCGGTCCTCCTCGGGCACCGGCAGGCCGTCGAAGAACACCTGGTTCGAGTCGACCGCGTGGCGGCCCATCTTGTCGATCTCGCGCACCTCGATGTACTGGCGGTCAAAGTCCGTATAGAAGAGCGTCAGGCCCGCCTCCGCCCTGGCCAGGAGCAGGACCTTCTCCGCGACCTGCGCAGTGGAGATCCAGACTTTCTGACCGGAGATGAAGTATTTTCCGTTCCGCTTCTCGGCCTTCACCTTCAGCTTTTTCGTGTTCAGCCCGGTATTCGGCTCCGTCACTGCAAAACATGCACGGTGCCCTCCCTGAATAAGGGGAGGGAGCATTCGGCGCTTTTGTTCCGGAGTGCCGAATATAACCACAGGGTTCAGGCCGAAGATGTTCATATGCACGGCCGAAGCGCCGGAGAAGCCCGCCCCCGACTCCGCGATCGCCTGCATCATCACCGCGGCTTCCGTGATCCCGAGTCCCGAGCCGCCGAACTCCTCCGGCATCGCCACGCCGAGCCAGCCGTCCTTCGCCAGGGCCTGGTGGAAGTCGGCCGGAAAGCCCCCCTCGTTGTCGCGCTTCAGCCAGTACTCGTCCGGGAAGCGCTCGCAGAGCTTCGCGATCGCCTCCTGAATCTTCACCTGCTCGGGCGTAAGGGAGAAGTCCATGGCTGGATGAGAAAAATAGGGTCTGCCCCTATTAAATGGCTATTTCTTCTCCCGGGCGAGCAGGTGCGCCACGCCCACCGCGATCAGGATGAGCGGCCACCAGGTGCCGATCAGCTCGCGCAGGTCGCGGAACGGCAGGTAGCCGAGGTTGTGCGCGAGGAACAGCACCCCGAGCACGATGAGGATGACGGGCCAGACCTTGCGTGGATTCACGATGCCCTCGCTTTCAAGCCGCCTTCACCACGCCGCCCTTCACCAGGGCGGCGATGTCCGCATCGTCGAAGCCGAGCTCGACGAGGATCTCGCGCGAATGCTCGCCGAGCTTCGGCACGCCGGCGCGCAGGGACCCGCCGCGCTCGCCGTTGGCGAAGACGGGGAAGGTGACGAAGCCGTCCTTCGCCGCCTGTCTTTCCTTCAGCTGCGAATTCGAGACGGCGGCTTCCGCGGGCGTGACGCAGAGGTCCACCGGAATGTCGTTCTCCTCGCAAAGCGCGATCCACTCGGCCGCGGTCTTCGTCAGGAATGCCTCCCCGAGCTTCTTCGACAGGGAATCGCCGTTCTTCCGTCTCAGCGGGTCGGAGGACCATTCCGGCGAGTCGAATCCCGGGGTGATCTTCACGAAGTTCTGCCAGAAATGCTCCTCGAGGACGCCGAGGGTGAGGCGCTTGCCGTCCTTCGTCTCGAAGACGTCGTTCACGGGGAAGATGTGCGCCTTGGGGTCGGCGTTCGCGTCCAGGCTGTGGCGCATCGCGGCCCAGAAGAAACCGGCTTCGAAGAGGGAGAGGTCCAAATACGCACCCGTCCCCGATTTGCTTCTTTCGTGCAGGGCGGCGAGGACGGCGATGGCGGCGAAGCTGCCGCCCGCCATGTCGGCGATCGGCAGCGACGAGCGCGTGGGCGGCTGGAGCCACTGCCCGGGAAACGCGAGGGCGCCGGCGGCGGCGACGTAGTTGACGTCGTGCCCGGGCCGCTCGCGCCACGGCCCGGTCTGGCCGTAGCCCGAGATCGAGCAGTAAATCAAGTCCGCTTTGGTTTTCTTCAGTGTTTCGTAGTCGATGGAAAGCCGCCTGGCCACACCCGGTCGAAAGCCCTCGAGGACGACGTCGGCTTGCCGGATCAATTTTTCCGTAATAGCAGAAGCATTCTTGTTCTTTAGGTCGATGGCGATGCTGCGCTTGTTGCGGTTCTCCATGCGGAACTGCGGCGCGATGTAGGCGCGGCCGGGGTCCCCCTTCGGCGCCTCGACCTTGATCACCTCGGCGCCCAGGTCGGCGAAGATCGCCGAGCAGAACGGCCCCGGGATGAACATCGCGAAGTCCACCACCCGGACCCCTTGCAGGGGCAGCCAGCTCATTCCTTCATTTCCTCACGTTCTTCGGGTTCTCGCCGTAGGGCGGCGCGTAGATGACCATGACTTTCGCCTTCTCGCTGGTCGCCTGGAAGACATGCGTCTGGTCGGCGGGGAAGAAGCAGGCCTCGCCGGCCTTCATCTCGAACTTCTCGCCCGCCACCTCGACGTGCGCGGTGCCCTCGAGGAGGTAGCAGACCTGCTCGATGCCGGGGTGCGCGTGCGGGTGCGCGCCCTTGCCGCGCTCGACCTCGCCGATCAGCACCTCGACCTGCGTCGCGCCGACGGTCTCGGGGCCGATCAGGCGGAAGTTGCGGGTGCCGTCGTGGTTGGCCGGGGAATACGGCGTGACGTCCGCCTGCCGGACATGGTATTTCATGGGCCGAAGCCTCCTCTGCTAGACTGCACGGTCTAGTCCACCCGGACTGCCCGCATGAGCCAACTTTCAGAGAACCGGGAACGCGTGCTGCGCGCCGCCACCGCGTCGTTCCTCGCGCGCGGCTACGGGTCGAGCGTAGAGTACATTGCGCAGCGCGCCGGCGTTGCGAAACAGACCGTCTACCACCACTTCCCCAGCAAGGATCTCCTGTTCAAGGAGGTCGCGCGCGAGCTGGTGAAGGGCGTGCTGGTCGAGCTCGAGGGCGAGCCGGCGGATCTGCGCGCCGCGCTCGTGCGCTTCGCCCTCGTCTACCGCAAGCGCGTGCTCGGGCCGCAGGGCCTCGCCGCGTTCCGCACCCTCGTCCCCGAGGTCGCGCGCTTCCGGGCGCAGGCGCGCAGCATGTATGCCAACACCGCCGGCGAGACCGTGCGCCGGCTTGCCGCGCACCTCGCGCGCGCGATGGCGCAGGGCGTGCTGCGCCGCGAGGATCCCGAGTTCGCCGCCGAGCTCCTGCTCGGCATGCTGGTCGGCCAGGAGCGCATCAAGCGCCTGTTCGGCGGGCCGGCGCAAACCGAGGCCGAGCCGCGCCGCGCGGCCCGCATCGTCGACTGCTTCCTCAGGGCTCTATCACCATAAATGCGCGCCATGACTCGCCTCCTGCTGGTTTTCGCCGTCTTTCTCCTGCACGCCTGCGGCCAGGGGGATGCCCAGGAAAAGAAAAAGCCGGAGGCGAAGAGCGCGGCCCCCCTCGCCGTCAGCGCGCTGGAAGTCGCGCCGCGCGAGGTGCCGGTCGCCTTCGAGGCGGTGGGCCGCACCGAGGGCTCGCGCGAGGTGCAGGTGCGCGCGCGCGTCGCCGGCATCCTCGAGGCGCAGCTCTTCCAGGAAGGCGACACGGTCAGGGCCGGCACGCCGCTCTTCCGCGTCGAGCGCGCGCCCTTCGAGATCGAGCTCGCGCAGGCGCGCGGCGCGCTCGCGCAGGAGATGTCGCGCCGCGAGCTCGCGCAGAGCGAGCTCGCGCGCCTGAAAACGCTGGTCGACCGGCGCGCCATCAGCCAGAAGGAAGCCGACCAGGCCGCCGCCGCCGCGAGCCAGAGCGCCGCCGCGGTGCAGGTCGCCCAGGCGCGCGTGCGCCAGGCCGAGCTCAACCTCTCCTACACGACGGTCGATGCGCCGATCTCCGGCATCACCGGCCGCGCGCAGCAGTCGGTCGGCAGCCTGGTGCAGCCGGGCAACGACTCGGCCGTGCTGACCACGATGTCGCGCGCCGACCCGATCTGGGTGCGCTTCTCGCTGAGCGAAGCCGAATACGCCCGTCTGCGCAACACGGAAGGGAAAAGGGTTGAAGTGAAGCTGCAGACCGCGGATGGCGCGCCCTACCCGGAGACCGGCAAGCTGAACTTCGCCGGCTCGACGGTCGACGCGCAGACCGGGACGGTACAGATGCGCGCCGAGCTGCCGAACGCGAAGCAGGTGCTCCTGCCCGGGCAGTACGTGCGCGTGCAGGTCGTCGCCGGCAGCCAGAAGGCGATCGTCGTGCCGCAGAGCGCGGTGCTGCAGGACCAGAGCGGGCGCTTCGTCTGGGTGGCGGGCGCCGACGGCAAGGCGGTGCCACGGCCGATCCGCGCCGGAAGCTGGGTCGGCGCCGACTGGATCGTGCTCGAGGGCCTGAAGCCCGGCGACACGGTGATCACCGACAACCTGATCCGCCTGCGCCCCGGCACGCCGGTCCAGGTGCAGAAAAAATCCTGATGTCGAAGTTTTTCATCCACCGGCCGGTGTTCGCGGCGGTCATCGCGATCATCATCGTCCTCGCCGGCCTGCTCGCGGCGAAGCTCCTGCCGGTCGCGCAGTATCCCGAGATCGCCCCGCCCACGGTGCGCATCAGCACTACCTACCCGGGCGCGAGCGCCGAGACGCTCGCCCGCACCACCGCGGCGCCGATCGAGGAGCAGCTCTCCGGCGCCGAGGGCCTGTCGTTCTTCAGCTCGAGCTCCTCGTCGAACGGCGCGCTGCAGATCACGGTCACCTTCGAGCCCGGGCGCAACATCGACCAGGCGATCTTCGACGTGAACAACCGCGTGCAGGCGGCCCTGCCCCGCCTGCCCGACGAGGTGCGCAGGAACGGCGTGCTCGTGCAGAAGCGCTCCTTCGACATCCTGCTCGTGGTGTCGCTGATCTCGCCGGACAACTCGAAGGACACGCTGTTCCTCTCCAACTACGCCTCGCTCAACCTGGTCGACGAGCTGAAGCGCATCCCGGGCCTGTCGGACGTCACCGTGTTCGGCGCGCGCGACTACTCGATGCGCATCTGGATCAACCCGGAGAAGATGGCGCGCCTCGGCGTCACCACCGCCGACGTCGCGCAGGCGATCCGGGCGCAGAACGCGCAGTACGCGGCCGGGCGCATCGGCCAGGAGCCGGCACCGGCGGGCCAGAGCATCGTCTACACGGTCACGGCGCAGGGCCGGCTCGTGCAGCCCGAGGAGTTCGGCGAAATCGTCGTGCGTGCGACGCCCACGGCGCTGCTGCGGCTGAAAGACATCGCGCGCATCGAGCTCGGGGCCCTGAACTACGACACCTCGAACACGCTCGACGGCAAGCAGACGATCGGCATGGCCGCGTTCCTGCAGCCGGGTGCCAATGCACTTGAAGTTGCCACCCAGGTCAGAAAAAGAATGGAAGAGCTGCGCGGCGAGTTCCCCGCCGGGATCGACTACGCCATCCCGTTCGACACCACGCGCTTCGTCGACGCCTCGATCAAGGAAGTGAACAAGACGATCTTCGAGGCGGCGCTGCTCGTGCTCGCGGTGGTGTTCCTCTTCCTGCAGACCTGGCGCGCGACGCTCATCCCGATGATCGCGGTGCCGGTGTCGCTGATCGGCGCCTTCGCCGGCCTGTGGGCGGTGGGCTTTTCCATGAACACGCTCACGCTTTTCGCGCTGGTGCTCGCGATCGGCATCGTGGTCGACGACGCGATCGTGGTGCTGGAGAACGTCGAGCGCCTGATCCGCGAGAACGACATGCCGCCCTTCGCGGCGGCGCTCGAGGCGATGCGCGAGGTGTCGGGCGCGGTGGTGGCGATCGTGCTCGTGCTCTGCGCGGTGTTCATCCCGGTCGCGTTCCTCGGCGGCATCGCCGGCCAGCTCTACCGCCAGTTCGCGGTCACGCTCACGTTCGCGGTGGTGATCTCCGGCTTCATCGCGCTCACGCTCACCCCGGCGCTGTGCGCGATCATGATGAAGCGGGGCGATCATCACTCCCGGCTCTTCAACCCCTTCAACAAGGGCTTCGCCTGGACCACCGCCCGGTTCCTCGACGGCGTCGGGTTTCTCCTCAAGCGCCGCGTGCTTTCGCTGGCTTTGTTCTTGATTCTCATTGCAACAACCGTCCTCTTGTTCCTGCGCATTCCGAGCAGCTTCGTTCCGCCGGAGGACCAGGGCTACATCTTCGGCAACATCCAGCTCCCCGACGGGGCGACGATGGAGCGCACGCGCAGGATGTCCGCCGAGCTGAGCGCGATCGCGCAGAAGCACCCGGGCGTGCAGAACGTGCTCGCGATCAACGGCTTCGACCTCCTGGGCGGCGGCAACAAGACGAACGCCGCGACCATGTTCATCCCGCTCAAGCACTGGGACGACCGGCCGGATGCGCCGGCGCAGAAGGTCGCCGCGGACCTGGTCGCCCAGGGCGCCGAGCTGCGCGAGGGGATGACGCTCGCCTTCAACCCGGCGGCGATCCGCGGCCTGGGCACCGCGGGCGGCTTCGAGGTGAACCTGCAGTCGCGCACGAGCGCCGACCCGCAGCGCCTCGCCCAGGTGACGCAGGTGTTCCTCGCCGCGCTGCGCGAGCATCCGCAGCTCACCGGCATCAACTCGTTCTACCGCCCGGCCGTGCCGCAGCTCTTCGTCGAGGTCGACCGCGAGAAAGCCCTTTCCCTCGGGGTCCCGGTGCAGGACGTGTTCGACGCGCTCTCCACCACCATGGCGTCGCTGTACGTGAACGACTTCAACATGTTCGGCCGCACCTTCCGCGTGCAGCTCGCCGCCGACGCGCCGTTCCGCGCGCAGCCCGAGCACCTCGGCGCGATCTTCGTGCGCTCGGGCACCACGCGCGAGATGATCCCGCTCAAGGCGCTCATCCGCACCTCGAACGTGGTCGGCCCGGAGCAGCTCGAGCGCTTCAACGGCTTCCTCGCCGCGAAGGTGCTGGGCAGCGGCCGGCCCGGCGTGTCCTCCGGCGAGGCGATCCGCGCCGTCGAGGACGTCGCCGCGAAGACGCTGCCCGAGGGCTACCAGATCGCCTGGTCGGGGCAGGCGTTCTACGAGAAGCGCACCGGCACCGCCTCGGCGGTCGCGTTCGGCCTGGCGATCGTGATGGTGTTCCTGATCCTCGCCGCGCTCTACGAGCGGTGGCTCCTGCCGTTCGCCGTGGTGATGGCGGTGCCCTTCGCGGTGCTCGGCGCGCTCTCCTTCGTCTGGGCGCGCGGCCTGGAGAACGACATCTACTTCCAGATCGGCCTGGTGGTGCTGATCGGCCTCGCGGCGAAGAACGCGATCCTGATCGTCGAGTTCGCGCAAGCCGGCTTCCTCGAGGGCAAGAGCGCGACCGAAGCGGCGCTCAACGCCGCGCGCCTGCGCTTCCGGCCGATCGTCATGACCTCGCTCGCCTTCGTGCTCGGCGTGCTGCCGCTCATGCTCGCCACCGGCGCCGGCGCCGGCGCGCGCCGCTCGATGGGCACCGGCGTGGTGGGCGGCATGCTCCTCGCGACCTTCGTCGCGACCCTGTTCATTCCGCTCTTCTTCGTCCTCGTCGCGCGGCGCGGCAAGGAGCGCAAGTGAAACGGCTCTTTGCCTTTTACTTGATAGGTCTTTTGTCTGCCTGTACGACGGTGGGGCCGGACTACTCACGCCCGCATCTTCCCCTCCCTTCCTCGTTCCCGTCCGCGGCCCCCGCTGGAGATGAGAAAGCAATCTCCACCGACTGGTGGAAGCTGTATGGCGACAGCCAGCTCGAGGACCTGATCGCGAGCGCGCAGAAGAGCAACGCCGACCTGCGCTTCGCGGCGGCGCGCGTGCTCGAGGCCGAGGCGCTCGCGCGCGAAGCCGGCGCCGCGTTCCTGCCGGAGGTGACCGGCGGCTACTCCGCGACCCGCAACCGCGTGAGCGAGCGCACCATCCCCGCGCCGCAGGCCGGCGTGCCGCTCGAGCGGCGCCAGCACCAGCTCCTCGCCTCGACCAGCTTCGAGCTCGACTTCTGGGGTCGCTTCTCGCGCGCGAGCGAGGCAGCGCGGGCGAACCTCCTGTCCTCCACCTTCTCGAAAGACACCCTGGAGATTTCCCTGAGCGGCGCCGTCGCCCAGGCGTACTTCGCGCTGCGCTCGCTCGACGCGCAGGTCGCGGTGCTCGAGGTGACGATCCGCGCGCGGCGCGATTCGCTGGAGATCGCGCGCGCCCGGCTGCAGGCGGGGCTCTCCTCGGAGCTCGACGTGCACCAGGCGCAGGGCGCGCTCTCGGATGCGCTGGTGCAGAAGCGCGAGGCGCAGCGCCAGCGCGCGCTCGTCGAGCGCCAGCTCGCGCAGCTCACCGGCCGGCTCGACCTCAAGCTGCCTTACGGCAAGCTCGCGGGCGACCTCTTCGCCCTGCCGCTGCCGCCGGTGCCGCCCGCCGGGCTGCCTTCCGCGCTCCTCGAGCGGCGCCCGGACATCCGTGCCTCCGAGCAGGCGCTCGTCGCCGCCAACGCGCAGGTGGGCGTCGCGCGCGCGGCGCTGTTCCCCTCCATCACCCTCACCGGCGGCCTGGGCGCGCAGAGCGCCGAGTTCGCGAACCTCCTCGCGAGCGGCTCGGGCATCTGGTCCGTCGGCTTCGGCCTGGCGCTGCCGATCTTCGACGCCGGGCGCCGCGCCGCGCGGGTCGACCAGGCCGATGCGCGCCGCGAGCAGGCGGTCGCGAGCTACCAGCGCTCGATCGAGACCGCGTTCCGCGAAGTCGCCGATGCGCTCGTCAGCGTCGAGCAGTCCGGCGGCAGCGAGGCCGACCTCAAGGCGCGCCTCGACGCCGCGCGCAACGCCCTCGATCTCTCCCGCGCCCGCTACGAGTCCGGCTACTCGCCCTTCCTCGAAGTCCTGGACGCCCAGCGCACCGCCAACGACGCCGAGCTCGCCTTCGTGCGCAACCGCCAGGCCCGCCTCGCCTTCAGCGTCGACCTCATGAAAGCCCTCGGCGGCGGCTGGACCGAGAAAAAGGTGCCAGGAACCTTTTCTCGCTAAGAAAAGGTTCCTGGCACCTTTTTCTAAAGGCCGGCTTTCTGGCGCTTTGCCGCCAGGCGGTCCCTGGTCCTGGCGCCGTCGACGACGAAGCGGGTGTGCGTCCCGCGCCCGGCTTCCTCGACCGGATCCTGCACGGAGAACTCGAACTTCACCCGCCGCCTGTCGACCTCGGCGATGCGCACTTCGACAGTAACCTTCAGGCCAAGCGGCGTGGCGGCGAGGTGGTCGATCACCACCTGCGTGCCGACCGAATCCTCGCCGGCGTCGAGGTGCTCCAGGAGGAGGTCGCGGCAGGCGTACTCCACGTCGCTCACCATCATCGGGGTGGCGTAGACCATCCCCTCGCGGCCCATGAAGCCGATGCAGCGGCCCTCGTCAATGGCGATCTCCCTGCGGAACGCGAGGCCCGGCTTGAGGGTGCTTTTCATCGGCGGCATTGTAAGGGACGGCGCACAGCCGCGCGGCGACCAGCGCCGCGGCCGCGCGGTGGCCGGCGGCGTTCCAGTGGCCGAACCCGGGCTGCGTGTTCGCGAAGCCATGCAGGAACTCGCCGGTGCGCTCGGCATGGCGCTGCATCGGCTCGCCGAGGCCGACGACGTCGAAGCCCTTCGCCGCGCCCAGGCGCGCGATGCGCCGCTCCGGATAGAAGAGATCCGGGACGCCGAGCGTCTGCGCGTAGCGCCGGCGCAGCGCCGCATCCGGATGCACCGTGACGCCGCTCGTCAGGACCACCGCGAGGAAGGCCGCGCCGCGCGCGCGCACCTCCGCATGCATCGCCTCGATCAGCTTCTCCGTCACCTGCCATGCCTGCTCCCACGGCCCGCCGGAGGGCGGCGCGAACACCTGGTCGGCGAGCCCGGGCTCGCGCAGGCCCGCGTCGCGCCAGCCGGTGTAGGCGCCGCTGCGGGCGCGGCGGAAGAGCTGGTGCAGCCGCAGGTCCGCGACCTTCGCGTGCACCCGCGCGTCGCGAATGCCCTCGCGGAAATCGGGGTCTTCGCGGAACGAGTCGTCGAGCGCGAGCGCGCTGCCCTTGAGCACGAAGAACGGCCGGGCGCGCCAGGGCTCGAGCTCGCGCGAGTTGTTCAGGACGTCGTTCCCCGGCAGGAACGCGAGCACCACCTGCTGCGGGTCGTACGCCCACACCCGGTGGCGCAGCGTCAGGAGCTGCTGGGCCGTGCCGTAGCTCGACACGCCGAAGTTGAGCACCTCCACGGTCCCGCCGCCGTAGGCGCCGCAGCGGTTGAGCTTGCGCTCCAGCACGGCCGGGAAGGCCTGCTCGAGCGGGACCTGCGCGGCTTCGACGAAGGAGTCGCCGAGCACCGCGACGCGCACCACGTCCTCCGGACGCGCCAGGGTCCGCTCGAGGTCGCGCCAGCCGCGCGAGTTGATGCGCACGTACGCCGCGCCTTCGTCGCGGTACCAGCCTTCGGCCCCGGGGCGCAGGCGCAGGCCGGCGAGCTCGTCCGGCAGGTGCAGCATCGGGTAGGAGAAACCGGCGAGACGCAGCAGCCCCTCGCCCGCGAGGAGCGTGGCGGCGATGCTCGCGGCGGCGAGCGCGGCGAGGCCGGCGGCCCGCAGCAGTCTTCTGCGCATTGGCCGACTCTGGACGCGCCACATGTCACCCGTTCGGGCCGGCCATGGACCCTTCGCACGGCGGACTGCGCCTCCGCCGATGGAATAAAGCTCAGGGGTGCTGCGATTCCGAGGCGAACGGCGCCAGGACGCCGGCTTCGCGCAGGCTCACCTCGATGCTTTCGTGGGAATGGTCGAGCGGTCTCACGGGTCTACCTTGGACCGCCCGCGGGACCGTCCCTTGACGCCGGTCAAATGCGGAACGCGGGTTTCCCTTAATCTCGCATCACCGGAAGAATGACGGAGGATCGATCGAAATGTTCAAGCACATCCTGATTCCCACCGACGGCTCCCCGCTCTCCGCGAAAGGCGTGCGCGCGGGGGTGAAGCTCGCGAAGGCGCTCGGCGCCAAGGTCACCGGCCTCTATGTCGCGCTCCCCTACGTCCCGCCGCTCTACGGCGAGGCGGCGCTCTACTACGTGCCGGGACTCTCGCCGGAGGACTTCAAGAAGATCGTGGCCAGGCAGTCCGCGAAGGCGCTCGAGCCGCTGGTGCGCGAAGCGCGGGCGGCAAAGGTGCGCTGCACCACCCGGACCGCCACCGCCGGCCAGCCCTGGGACGCGATCCTCAAGGCCGCGCGCGCCGCGCGCTGCGACGCGATCGTCATGGCCTCGCACGGCCGCTCGGGCCTCGGCGGCGCGATCCTCGGCAGCGAGACCACCCAGGTCCTCGCCCGCTCCAAGCTCCCCGTCCTCGTCGTCCGCTAAATCGGGGACGGCGACCGAATTCAGTGTCAGGCACCGAATTTTTCCGGTTCTCGTTTTTAGGTGCCTGACACCGAATTCGCGGTCAGGTGAGCCATTTCGACGAGGCGGCGAGGCCGGAGAGCGCCTCGACGGTGTCGACGCCCTGGCGGCGCGCCTCGGCGAGCAGGACGAGGAAGAGGAGCGCGGTCGCGTAGGCGTCGCCGAGCGCGTCGTGGCGCGCGGGGCACTCGATGGCGAAGGCGGCGAGCCAGTCGTCGAGCTGCTTTTCCTTGCGCTTCGGAAAGAGCGCCGGCGCGAGCCGCGCGAGGTCGAGCCATTTGCCCTTCACCGGCGGGTCGGCGCGGCGCAGCACCTCGGCGTCGAAAGGCGCGTGGAAGGCGACCGGGAGGCCTTCGCCGATGAACGCCGCGAGCCCGCGCAGCGCCTCGCCCGGCTCGCGCCCGCCGAGCTGCGCCTCGCCGCCGATGCCGTGCACCAGGATGTTCGCCTGCGCGCTCGGCGCCGCCTGCCGCAGCACGGCGGAATAGGCGCGCTCGAGCGCGATCCGCCCGCCCGCCACCTCGACCGCGCCGAGCGAGAGCAGCCGGTCGCGGCGCGCGTCGAGGCCGCTCGTCTCGCAGTCGATCACGACCCAGCGGGCCGCTTCGAGCGGCGTCTTTTTCCTAAAGCCCGGCATCCATCCGGATCCGCTGCTGGAGCAGCGCCGCCTCGCGGAAAGCTTCCTTCAGGATGCGCCGGTCGATCGGGCTCAGCTGCGAGACGCGCACGTGGTTGCCGTGGCGCAGCCGCAGGCCCTGCACGTAGTGGAACGCCTCGGCGGCCTGCCCCTCGCCCTTCGCGCGCAGGCGCCGCGCGGTGGAGGTCTCGCCGATTCCCTCGCCGAGCGCGAGGATGCGCGCCGCGTCGACGAACACCCGCGCGCCCTGCGCCTTGAGATCGAGCGCGTCGGCGCGGAAGTCCTTGAGCAGGCCGAGCGGCGGCTCGCCCTTCAGCGCCGCCTGCGTCATCCCGCGCAGGAACGTGCGGTTCGCCTTCGTCTGCGCGAGCACGCTCTCGCGCAGCGCGCCCGCGAGCTGCGCCTCGCCGGCGAGCGGGCGCAGGTCGAAGAAGATGGCCGCGTGCAGCAGCGCCTCCGGGTCCGGGTTGCGGATCCAGTCGTCGAAGACCGCGCGCCACTCCTGCGCGCCGAGGCACCAGCGCGGGTTGCGCGCCATGATGTCGCCCTTGCACAGCGGGAACCCCGCGGCATCCAGCGCCTCGTTCACCTCATGGGCAAAGGCCAGCAGCGCCGCCCGATGCCCCGCCGAGAAGAGGAGGGCGTTGTCCTGGTCGGTGACCAGCGTCTGCTCCATGCGCCCCTCGCTGCCCAGCGCGAGCCAGCACCAGCCGCCCTGCAAGGCATGCTTACCCGAAACGATCCCGATCAGCCGGTGCGTAAGCGCATCGTTCAGCGCGCTCACCATCGCCGTGAGCTGCTCGGCGGCGACGCCCTGCGCGACCAGGTGCTGCGCGAGCGCGCGGATGTCCGCGGCGGCCAGGGCCAGCGCCTCCTTCGTCGACGCGGCGTGGATGCGCTCGGCGGTGCGCCGCAGGCTCATGCGTTGCAGTGCGAAGAGGTCGCGCTCGGAGACCACGCCGGCGAGGCGTCCATCGCGCGTCACGACGATGTGGCGGATGCCGTGGCGCGCCATGGCGATCGCCGCGTCGGCGAGCGTCGCATCCTCCTCCAGGGCGACGGGCCGCGGCGTCATCACCGAAGACACCGGCGCGCCGACGTCCGCCTGCGGCGCGGCGACCTTCTCCAGGACATCGACGGTGGTGAAGATGCCGACCGGGACGCGGTCGGCGCCGGCGACCACCATCGAGCCGATGCGCGCCTCGCGCATCGTGGCGAGCACCTCGCGCAGCGGCGTCTGCGGCGCGCACGAGACGACGGCGCGGCGCAGCACCGAGCGCAGCGGCGCGAGCATGCCCGCGTCGTCGGCGAGGGCTTCCCCGGCTTCGGCGCGCAGGGCGCGATGCGAGCGCTCGACCAGCATCGCGAGGTGGTTCGTGCAGAAGGCGTGGAAGCGCGGGCTCATTTCGACCAGCCGCTGGAACGCCGGCGCCGGCAGCTCCCAGCAGAAGACGTCCCCTTCGGCGCGGTAGTCGTACACCGTGGCCCGGCGCCCTACCAGCGCGCCGATCGGGAAGCACTCCCCGGCGCCGAGCACCACGTCGGCCGCCGCCTCGTTGCGCAGCGTGCCCGAGCCGCGCACCGTGCCCTGCCGCACGATGAACAGGCGATCGACGCTGCCGCTCGCCCGGCCGACCAGCGTGGCGCCACGGGGGTAGTACGCGATCGAGAGCTGCGAGGCGAGGAAGCGCAGCGCCGCCGCTTCCATCTCGTCGAAGGGCGCGTGCTCCTTCAGTGCGGCGAGCGCGCCGTCAGTCAGGCTCTCCCCCATGGAGGGAAAGCTTACAGGCTAGAGGCCTTTTTGCTCCGCGGAAGCGGTCCAGCCGAGGAGCATCCTCTGCACCCGGGCAAACTCGGACTGGGGATAGAGCTGCGCCGCCTGCTCGGTGAGCCACCGGGCCGCCTTGCCCAGCTCGCGGCGCGAGAACACCGCGGAGCGGCGCACGCCATGCTCGGCGTCGCCGAGCCAGACTTCCACCGCCGCGTCGTTGGGCATGCGCGCCGCCGCGGTGATCCCGCTGTGGTTCAGCACCTTCAGCAGCAGGAAGAGCGTGCGCTCCATGCAAGTGCGGATGCAACCGCCGTGCCGCCTCACCAGGACGCGGCGAGGCGCTCCGCCGCGCGGTCCGGGTCGACCCGGTCGAGCGGCTCGAGCAGGATCGCCCGCTGCACCTGCAGGCCGCGCTCCTCGAGCCACTTCCTCGCGCAGCCGCGCTCGCACGCGTCGAGGCTGAAGATCGGAAAGCGCGCGATGGGCTTCGGCCCGCGCTGCCCGAGCCACGCCATCTCGGCCTTGCCGCGCCGGTCGAGCGCCTGCCCGACGCGCGGCGCCGCGTAGCCGAATTCGGGACAGCCGGCGCAGGCGTAGAGCACCGGCAGGGGCCGCAGGATGACGCGCATGCCGGCTAGGTGGCGCGGCGCAGCACGCCCGCCAGCGCGGCGCCGAACAACAGCTTGGACGCGAGCGACGCGGCGAGCGGCATCAGCGCGACGAAAGGCGCGTCGAGCAGCGGCAGGACGACGAGGAAGTTGGCCGCCCAGATCGCCGCGAGCACGCCGAGGGCGGCCGGCATGAGCGCCGCGGCGCCGAAGCGCGGCAGCACGTGCGCGAGGAGCAGCTTCGCGAGCACCAGGCCGAGCGCCATCGACAGCAGCAGGTGGATGCCGACGCCCGCGAGCGGCGCGAAGACGCCGGGCGATCCGGGCAGGAGGGTGGCGGAAACACCCCCGGCGACGGCCAGCGGGTCGCTGCTGTACGCGGCGACCCAGAGCATCTCGGCGACGCCGCCGGCGGCGCCGGCCCAGAGGGCGGTCCTGAGGAACGAAATACGGCGCTGCATGGCACCTCCTCCTGTCCTGTAGCGCCCAGCTTGGGCCGAAACGCGCGGCGCGGTTTGATTCAGGTCAAGCCGGGCAGCGGATTCCGCGTCAGGGCCACCCAGACGACATAGCCTGCGGCGGCGAGCGCGCCGGCAAAGGCGGATGCCCTGATCACCCGGGTCCTCCCGCGCTTCAGCGCGATGGCGCCAAGGACGATGTAGGCGACGAGGCCGAGCACCTTGGCGGTGAGCCAGCCGTGCACGAACGGGTACTGGCCGAGGAACCAAGCGAGCCAGGCCGCGCTCGCGAGGAGCACCGTATCGATCAGGTGGGGAACGACTCGTATCCACTTCGCATGCAGCAGGGGCGAGCCCGCCAGCATCAGCGTCCCCCTCGCGGCGAAGCCTGCGAGGCTGAGCCCTACACAGAAGACGTGCAGGTGCTTGACGAAAAGATAGGTCTGCAAGCTAGCCCGGCTTGCCGTCGAGCCGCGGCCCGGCGAGCACGGGCGCGTAGGCGACGACGAAGAGCGTGAACGCGCCGCTCCAGAGGAGGCCCGAGACGACGATGCTTCCCATGGTGGCGCCCGGCAGCGCGAGCGGCACGAGGACGCGCACGATCGCCGCGGCGGTGACGAGCACGTAGGCGGCGAGCTCCAGCGGCCCGGCCTCGAGCGTGCGGCCGGTATGGCCGCGCGCGGTGCGGGTCATCATGCCGAGCGTCAGGCCGCCGATCGCGCCCGCGGTGAGCGCGTGCGTGGCGAGCGATGCCGGCACGAGGCCGAAGGCGGCGAGCCCGCGCAGCGCGAGGTGCACGACGATCCACGCGTAGGCGACGTGCAGGATCCAGAGGATGGGCTTGCGCCACGTCTTCCACGGCTTCCACAGCGCGAGCCGCGCGCCATGCAATCCCGCGGCGAGGAACGCGACTGCGGCCGCAGTTTCCTCCAGTCCGGCGAGATCCATCAGGAGCAGAAGCGCCAGGGAGGCAAGCGCAGCGGCCTCGAGCCGGCCTTTCTGGGTCGCGCGTGCCCCGGGCACCGCGTTGTTCGTGAACATCGGCACGACGCGCCCGGCGATCACCGCCATCACGATCAGCACGAGGCCGAGGCCCAGGCGCAGCGCCTGCGCCGGCCAGGCGAGGAACGCGACGCCCGCGGCGCCGAGCGCGAGGACGATGCCGACCAGGAAGAGGTTGCGCCGGTTGCCGCTCGCGACGAGCGGCCGGCCGATGCCCCACGCCACCGCCAGGGCGAAGAGCGCGTCGAGCGCCGCCGCGACCGGCAGCGCGAAGGGCGCGATGAGCCGTGCGGCGAGCCACAGGCCGGCGATGGCGGCGAGCGTCGTCCCGGAGGGCGTCTCGCGCGCCGTCCAGTTGCGCACGGCCGTGAAGAGGAAGCCCGCGATCACCGCGAACGCGTAGCCGAACAGCATCTCGCGCGCATGCCACATCGGGTCCACGCCCGGCAGCACGCCCGCGTACTGCAGCGCGTGCAACGGCAGCGCGAGCGCCGCGTAGCCGCCCGCCAGGAGATAGAACGGGCGGAAGCCGAGCGCGAAGAGATGCATGCGCGCATTGTGCCCCCGCGAATAACCATGACGCCATGACGGGGTCATGGTCAACATTTCGTCCCTTGACGTGCATCAAGAATCCGCCGGATCGCCGGCGCATCCTCGTGTCAGACAAACGACGAAAAGGTGACCAGATGAACCCCGGCAAACCCCTCCTCTCCGCCCTCGCCTTCGCGGTCGCCGCGGCCTTCGCCGCGCCGCTCGCCAGCGCCGCGGAGCCCGTGAAGCAGGCCGCCGTCAACCCGGCCGCGTTCAAGCCGATCCGCCTGACGACCGGCCTGAAGGACGGCAAGATGGTGTTCCTCGACGAGAAGGGCAACGCGAATCCGACGCTGAAGGCGAACGTCGGCGACACGCTCGAGATCACGATCTCGAGCGGCGAAGGCGCGCAGCACGACATCGCGTTCCCGCAGCTCGGCGTCGCCTCGAAGAAGTTCGACGCCGCCACCGGAGCGACGAAGCTGCGCTTCAAGGTCACGAAGGGCGGCAGCTTCGAGTACATCTGCACCGTCGCCGGCCACCGCCAAATCGGCATGGAGGGCGTGCTTGAGGTCGCCGGCGGCGGCAAGGTCGCGGCGAGATCCACCCCCGCCTCGGCCGGCTCGTCCGCCACGCCGCGGTTCCTCGATTCCGTCCGGGGGCCGTCCGTCGAGAAGGCGCAGCCCGCGGTCAGCGTGTCGATGGACCCGAACGCGGTTCCCGCGCCGCTCGGCGCGCGCGCGCCGCAGCTCGTCAAGTACCGCGTCGAGACGGTGGAGCTCGCCGGCAAGCTCGACGACGGCACCACCTTCACCTACTGGACCTTCGACAGGAAGGTGCCGGGCCCGATGCTGCGCGTGAAGAAGGGCGACTCGGTCGAGTTCACGCTCGCGAACGCGAAGGGCAGCAAGATGGTCCACTCCATCGACTTCCACGCCACCACCGGCCCGGGCGGCGGCGCGGCGTTCCTCCAGGTGCCCCCGGGGCAGGAGAAGACGATCACCTTCAAGGCGCTCAACCCCGGCCTGTACGTCTACCACTGCGCGACGCCGAGCGTCGCCGAGCACATCTCCGCCGGCATGTACGGGATGATCCTCGTCGAGCCCGAGGGCGGCCTGCCGAAGGTCGACCGCGAGTTCTACGTCATGCAGGGCGACATGTACACGACCCACAAGACCGGCACGAAGGGCCACCAGCCGCTCGACCACGACAAGATGGCCGCCGAGCTGCCCGACTACTACGTGTTCAACGGCTCGGTGGGCGCGCTCACCAAGGAGCACAAGATGCAGGCGAACGTCGGCGAGACGGTGCGCATCTACTTCGGCGTCGGCGGCCCGAACAAGATCTCGTCGTTCCACGTGATCGGCGAGATCTTCGACCGCGTCTACACCGAGGCCTCCACCAGCGCCCCGCGCGAGAACGTCCAGACCACCACCGTGCCGCCCGGCGGCGCGGCGATCGTCGAGATGAAGGTCGAGTACCCCGGGCACTACGTGCTCGTCGACCACGCGCTCTCGCGCGTCGGCAAGGGCGCCGCGGGCGTCCTGCAGGTCGTCGGCCCGAAGGATGCCGGCGTCTACCGTGACCACGGCGAAGGCGCCGTCGAGGGCCCGATGGCGCACTAACCCGTCATCCCAGCGCAGGCGGGGATTATCATCGGCGGGTGGAACGCGAAGAGCCCGCAACGGACTATCTCGTGGTCGGCGCCGGGGCGGCGGGGATGGCGTTCACCGACGCCCTGCTCGCGCATTCGGACGCGACGGTCACGCTCGTCGATCGCCGCCCGGCCCCGGGCGGGCACTGGAACGACGCCTACCCGTATGTGCGCCTGCACCAGCCGTCGACCTTCTATGGCGTGAGCTCGGTGCCGCTCGGCCGGGACGCCGTCGATGCGGCGGGGACGAACGCGGGCTTCTACGAGCTCGCCGGGGCGGAGGAGATCCGCGCCTATTACGCGAGGGTGATGGAAAGCTTCCTCGCGAGCGGCCGCGTGCGGTTTTTCCCCGGGTATGACTACAGGGGCGCGTGGAAAGGCGGCGTGCGGCGCAAGGTCGTCGACACCACCTACCTCGAAGGCGCCATCCCCGCGACCAGCGCGCCGCCCTTCGCCGTCGCCGAGGGCGTGCGCTGCGTGCCGGCCGGCGGGATCGCCGCGATCGGCCGGGACGCCGAGCGCTTCACCGTGATCGGCGGCGGCAAGACCGCGCTCGACGCCTGCGCGTGGCTCCTCGAGCAGGGCGTCCCCGCCGCCTCGATCCGCTGGATCCGGCCGCGCGACGCGTGGTGGGTGAACCGCCGGTTCAACCAGCCGCACGCGCTGCTCCCGGACTTCTACAAGGGCCTGGCGATCCAGCTCGAGGCGATGGCGCAGGCGTCCTCGATGGACGAGCTCTTCGCGCGCCTCGAGGCGGAGGGGTTCTGCCTGCGCCTCGACCCGAAGGTGGCGCCGGCGATGTTCCGCGGCGCGGTCATCAGCGAAGCCGAGCTCGCGCTCCTGCGCCGCATCGAGGACGTCGTTCGCATGGGGCACGTGCGCAGCATCGGCGGCGACGAGATCGTGCTGGACGGCGGCCGCGTGCCCACGAGCGCGGCGACGGTGCACGTGCATTGCGCCGCCGCAGGCCTCGCGCGGCCGCCGCTTCGCCCGATCTTCGCGCCCGGTCGCGTGACGGTGCAGCCGTTCCTCTGGGGATTCGCCTGCTTCCAGTTCGCGATGCTCGGCGTGGTCGAGGCCACGCTCGAGAGCGACGCCGACAAGAACCGCCTCTGCCCGCCCATCGCGTACTGGGACACCGGCAAGGACTACCTCGCCGCGTTCCTCGCCGGCCTCGCGAACGAGCGGGCGCGCGCGGCCCATCCGGCGCTCGCCGCCTGGGCGAAGGAGACGCGCCTCAACCCGCTGAACGGCCTCGGCCGGCACCGCGATGCCCCCGCCGTGGTCGAGGGCCGCGAGCGCATCAAGCGCTTCGGCGCCGCGGCGGCCGGCAACCTGGTGAAGCTCCTCGGCCGTTGAACCCGATTCCCGGCTCGGGCGCGGCGCTCGCGTTCCTGCACGCGCTGCTGGCCGTATTCCTGGTGCCGCTTTGCCTGCGCGCGCTAGCGCCGGATAAATGGAGTATCCCGGTCCTTCTCCTCGCTCTCGTCGGCCTCGCCGCGCCGGTCGCGGCAACTGCGGCGGCGGCATGCGCGTGGGCGCGCATTCCGACCCGCGCGCCCAAGATCGGCCCGGCCTCGCTCCCGGTCTACCTCTTCGCGTTCGGCGCGATGTGGGTGGCGGCGTGGGGCTTGTCGCCAGGCAATCACCAGGTCCTCGGCGCCGGCTTCCTCAGCTCGCTCTTCGCCGCCATGGCCGCGCTCTACCAGCTCGACCGCGCGGCGACCGGCCGGCCCGGCTAGACGCCCGCGCCCGTGCGGATCCTCGCCTTCCTCGAATATGCCGCCATCGTCATCGGGATCATCGCGATGGTCGCCGGGAAGCTCTTCGGCCTGGACAAGGGCTTCGAGCTCGGCATCTTCCTGGTCGGGGCCGGCATCGCGCTCGGCGGCATCGAGGGCGTCGTCACCCGGCGCATGGGGCTGCGCGCCGCCGAGGATTCGTATGAGGTCTACGCCGGCCCGCCGGCGCTGGTCGTCGGCATCCTGCTGCTCCTCGCGGGCGCGGCCACCATGGGCGCCGCGTACCTGATCGCCGACGGCCTCTGGGATTCGACGCTCGCCTACCTGAAGAACCGCCCCGCCGCGCTCCTCGCCGCCTCCGGCGTGCTCCTCGTCGGCATCGGCGTGCTGCTGATCCTCAACCCCAAAGGCTCCGGCGGCGTCGTGTGGACGGCGCTGGTCTACATCCCGCGCGCGCTCGCCGGCCTGTTCCTCGTCCTCGGCGGAATCCTCGCCCTGGTCCTCGGCGCCTGGGAGTTCCTCGATCCGCGGGCCTTCGAGGACTTCGTCGCGAAGCTCCCCAGCCCGCGCGACCTGATGCGCAAGGCGCGCGAGCTCTACCGCTCCTTCTAGGCCGCGGTCAGGCGGCCGACCATCCGGCGCACCCACGGCGCGACGATCGTCACCGTCGGGAACGCGACCGGCCAGGTGGTCGCCGCGCTCGTCGTCCAGCGCCAGAGGAACTCCCGGTCGATCCCCTGGTTGAGGGCGATGACGACACCGGAGACCACCGTGACCATGATCACGGAAAGGATGCCGCCGAAGAGCAGCGGCGCGTAGCGAGCGGGAATTTTCATCGGAGTGAATTTACAAGAAACGCAGAAAGAAAGAGCCCGAGCCCGAACACCGCATGCGTGACGAGGCTCTGCAAGCGCGCCGCGTTGGGCCGCGGCGTGCGGCTCGCCGCGATCCCCGCGCCCATGCCGGGCTGCATCACGAGGAACGGCGCCGCCACACTGCCGATCCCGACGAGGAGCGCCGGCCCGAGCGAAGGCTGGCGCGCCCACTCCAGGCCCCAGAGCGCGAGCAGCACGCCCGCGAACGCGATCCCGATCGCGTAGTGCGCGATCCAGCCGATCGCCTTCTCGCCCGGCACCGGCGCCGCCGCCTTGATCGAGGCGTGGCGAAAGCGCCCGCGCGGCATCCAGCCGATCCACCGCCCCACCAGAGCATAGTCCGGCGCCGGCATGCCGAAGGCGCGTGCGCGCGCCACGCCCCAGAGATCCATCACCGCCGTCGCGCCGGCCCCGATGAGAGTTGCTTGTATGAGAGTGTCCATGGGCGCTACAGTGCCACTTCAAGTCAACTTGAAGTCAAGCGCCATGGATATTTCAGACGTAGCGAAGCGCTCCGGCATCCCCGCCTCGACCCTGCGCTTCTACGAAGAGAAGGGCCTCATCACCTCGATAGGACGCCACGGCCTGAAGCGCCTCTTCGCCGCCACCGTCCTCGAGCGCCTCGCCCTCATCCAGCTCGGCGCAGCCGCCGGCTTCTCCCTCGACGAGATCGCCCGCATGTTCGGCGCCGATGGAAAACCGAACATCGATCCCGCCCTCCTCTCCGCCAAGGCGAAGGACCTGGACGCCACGATCCGGAAGCTCACTGCCATGCGCGATGGGCTGAAGCACGCCGCCGCATGCCCGGCGCCGAGTCATATGGAATGTCCGACGTTTCGGCGGTTGATGGGCGCAGCGTTCTCCGGCGTGATCAGCCCTCAACGCCAGCGGAAGGCAAGGACAAAGTCATGAGCGACTGCGAGCTCTGCAAGCCGAGCGACATCGTCCTGGATAACACCCTCGCCTACGTGCGCTTCGACAGCAACGCCCTCAGCCGCGGCCACGTCCTCGTCGTCCCGAAGCGCCACGTCCCGGACTTCTTCGACATGACCGCCGCCGAGCAGGCCGCCGTGCTCGAGCTGCTGAACAAGGCGCGCGCCACGATCGGGAAGCAGCACTCGCCCGACGGCTACAACATCGGAGTCAACGTCGGCAAGGCCGCAGGGCAGAACCGGATGCACGTTCACGTGCACCTGATACCCCGCTATGCCGGCGACGTGCCAGATCCGAGCGGTGGCATCCGCTGCGTCCTGGCGAAATCCAAGTAAGGAGAACGCATGGAGATCACCTTCCTCGAACGGGCCAGGATTCAGGCGCAGGTTCTCGTTCCGCTCGTCAAAGCGCTGCAGAAGGAGCTCGGCAGGGGAGGCCATTCACGAAGCCGACGAGATCCGGCCGGCAGGTGTAGAGCTGGCCCATCACCGTCATCTGCGAGACGAGCAGGAATTCGTTAGCCCGCACGTTCTCCCAGTCCACCACGTCGACGCGCTCGTCCTTCAGGCCGCCGCGCTCGCGGTCAGGCACCTGCACCTTGACCCCGTCCCGAATGAGGTCCC